>JBKJIE010000070.1:0-4999 GCA_046598715.1 Acidimicrobiales bacterium
GCCAGCACGCGCGCGACCGCGGCCGTGTCGACTGCGGCGATGTCGCGGCGCTCCACGGCGAGATCCAGCAGCGTGCGGGTGACCTCGAAGAGGTACTCGTTGTGGCCGTCTTGGAGCTGCTGGGCGGCGGGCACCGCGGCCAGGTCGCGGGCGAAGGCCGTGGTCCAGCCGCTCACGGCAACGGTGGCCGCCTCGAGGTAGGCGCGGATGGCGTCGAGCGGCGCCAGGTCGTCACCGATGGCGTCGCGGGCCACTCGGCCGATGCGCCAGAGGCTGCGGTCGATGACGATGAGCACGAGCTCGTCGCGGCTCGGCGCGAGGGCGTAGAGCGTGCGCAAGGAGCAGTTCAGGCGAGCCGCCAGCTCCGCCATCGTGAGATCGGCGAACCCGCCGGCGACGAGGTCTTCCATCTCGTCGAGGATCTGGCGTTGCCGGTCGGTGAGCTCGCGCTCGCGCTGGCGGCCAAGCAGGGCCCGCGGGCGCCGCACAGATCGGAGGCGCCGCTGGGTCTCGTCGACGGCGACGACCGACGTCACCTCGCATCTCCGAGCAGCGCGACGGGCACGTCGACCACACGGGCGCGGAGCCACTCCCCCAGGCTCTTGGCCTGGCCATCCTGGCGGGTCGACGCGGCCACGCCCTCTTGGAGCAGATCGTGGATCACGAAGTTGAGCGACCGCAGCGCGGGGAGCCGATGACGGTCGACGGTGAGGTCGGCCGTCTCGGGGAGCAGAGCCTGCAGGCGCTCCACGGTGAGGAAGGCGTCGAGCCACGCCCACGCCTCATCGGTGCGGGCGAACACCCCGAGGTTGGCGTTGCCGCCCTTGTCGCCCGATCGGGCGCCGACGACGCGACCGATGGGGGCGCGCTCCGTCTCGCTGGTGGGAGCAGCCGAACTGGGACCAGCGGCGCAGACCACCTCGACCGATCCTGCGGGCGCCACCGAGTCGACCACGGTGCGGTCGCCGCCGAGCACCACCACGTGCTGGGGCACGAGCTCGGCGGGCACGACCGCAGGCCGGTACACGCCGTAGGCGCGAGCGCCACCCGACCCGCCGCCACCGACGCCGAAGAACCCCGGGATCGTGGCCAGGCCCAGCTCGGTGATGGCCGCCGAGACAGCTCGACCCACCTTGTGCTCATCGGGATCCTTCACCGTGAGGCGCCACACGGCGACGGCCTCCTCGTTGGTGGCCGGGTCGGGCTTGTCGGTGCGCACGAGACGGGTGGTGACGCTGGCGAAGTCGGTCCGCTTCTGCGGGCATGCCAACCAGAAGGCGTCCTCGATGAGCTGCGCCTTCGCCTCGATGTCGAGGCCGACCAGCGCGATGCCGATGTCGTTGCGGAACCCGCCCAGCTCGTTCATCGCCACCTTGAGCGTGGCGGGCGGCGGCTCACCGCGCGTCCCGTGGATGCGCACTCGATCGGGCGCGAGCTGCTCGAGCTGGATCGTGTCGAAGCGAGCGGTGACGTCGGGGCCGAGGTAGGCCGGACCACCGATCTCGTAGAGGAGCTGCGAGGTGACCGTGCCGATCGACACCTCTCCCCCGGTGCCGTCGTGCTTGCCGATCACTGACGAGCCGTCGTGGGCGACCTCGGCCCACGGGAAGGCGGTGCGCGCCATGCCGGGAACCTCGGTGAAGAACGAGTAGTTGCCGCCGGTGGCCTGCGTGCCGCACTCGATCACGTGCCCGGCCACGACGCCGCCCGCCAGCACGTCCCAGTCGTCGCGGGCCCAGCCGTGGTGCCAGGCGGCGGGACCGCACACGACTGCGGCGTCGGTGGTGCGACCGGTGATCACGATGTCGGCGCCGCGGTCGAGGGCGTCGACGATGCCCCAGCAGCCGAGGTAGGCGTTGGCGCTGATGAAGCGCGTCGTGTCGCCCACGGGCTCGCCGGTCTCGAAGTGGGCCAGGTCGACGCCCGCGGCCACGAGCTCGTCGAGCCTGGGCAGCAGGTTGTCGCCGTCGACGTAGGCGATGGTGGGCGACAGCCCGAGCCGGTCGGCCACCTCGGCGATGGCCTCGGCGCAGCCGGCCGGGTCGAGGCCGCCCGCGTTGGACACCACCTTGATGCCGCGGTCGAGGCAGGTGCCCATCACCTGCTCCATCTGGGTGACGAAGGTGCGGGCGTAGCCACCGCCCGGCCGCGTGGCCTGGGTTCGGGCGAGGATGAGCATGGTGAGCTCCGCCAGCCAGTCGCCGGTGAGCACGTCGATCGGCCCGCCCTCCACCATCTCCTTGGCCGCGGAGAGGCGGTCGCCGTAGAAGCCGGAGCAGTTGGCGATCCGGAGGGGGGTGGCCATCAGCCGGTCACCTCGCCGTCGCCGTCGCCGGCCGCATCGCCGTCGGCGGGCTCGAACTCGACGAGCAGGGTGCCGTTCTCCACGTGCTGGCCGACCGTCACCCGCACCTCGGCCACCACACCGTGAGCTGGGGCCTTCACGTGGTGCTCCATCTTCATGGCCTCGAGCACCACGAGGGTCTCGTGCGCCTCCACCACCGACCCTGCCGCGCAGCGGACCTCGAGCACCACGCCGGGCATCGGGGCGACGAGTCCGCCGACAACCACCTCGGCGCCGGGGGCGACAAACCGGGGCAGGACGTCGAACGTGGCGGTGCCGCGGGTGGTCTGGACGTGCAGGTGGTGATCGTCCCGGGTGACGCGCGCCGTGCTGCGGCGACCGTCGAGCTCGACATCGATGTCCGAGGGCGACCAGCGGTGCACGCGCGCGGTGCCGGCGACATCGGCGGCGGTGCGGACCTCGAAGGAACCGCCCCTCCGGGCCTGGTAGTGCACCTCGACCGTGGCGTCACCATGGCTGAGGGCGACGTGCTGCGGGGGGAGGCGCCCGTTCCGCCACCCGCTCGGAAGTCCCGCCTGCACGACGGCCTGCGCCCGGTTCTCGCCCTGGAGCCACAGCGCGGCGGCGACCGCCGCTCGGTGCAGCTCGTCGACGGCGAGGCCGAGCGAGGTGGCGGGCTGGACGCGCTCGATGAAGTCGGTGGTGGTGTCGCCCTCGAGGTACGACGGGTGCCGGAGCGTGGCGGCGAGGAAGTCGCGGTTGGTCGTGACCCCGCCGAGGTGGAGCCGCTCGAGGGCCAGGGCCAGGCGGCCGGCCGCCTCGGCGCGCGTGGGCGCATGCGCGACGACCTTGGCCAGCATCGGGTCGAAGTCGACGCTCACCACCGACCCGGCTTCGACGCCGGCGTCCCACCGCACCGCTGGCTCGAGCGCGGGTTCGAAGGCGGCCAACGTGCCCGTGGCCGGAAGGAACCCCGCGGCGGGATCCTCGGCGTAGAGCCGGGCTTCGATGGCATGGCCGGAGAAGGCGACCGCGTCCTGGTCGTACCCGAGCGGCTCGCCCGCCGCCACTCGCAGCTGTTCACGAACGAGGTCGATGCCAGTGACCTCCTCGGTGACGGCGTGCTCGACCTGGAGGCGGGTGTTGACCTCGAGGAAGAAGAACTCGCGGGTGGCGTCGTCGACGAGGAACTCCACCGTGCCCGCGGACTGGTAGCCGATGGCGCGCGCGAGGTGCAGCGCGGCGTCGCCCATGGCGGCGCGCAGCGCGGCATCAACGACCGGCGACGGCGACTCCTCAAGCACCTTCTGGTGGCGGCGCTGGATGGAGCACTCTCGCTCGCCGAGGTGCACGAGACCGCCGTGGGCGTCGCCGAGGATCTGGATCTCCACGTGACGGGAGCGGGGGATGTAGCGCTCGAGGAACACCCGGTCGTCGCCGAAGCCGGTGGCCGCCTCGCGCTGGGCCCCGGCCACGGCCACGGGCAGATCGGCCGCGGTGGCCACCACGCGCATGCCCTTGCCACCGCCACCGGCGGCCGCCTTCACGAGCAGCGGATAGCCCACCTCGCCCGCAGAGGTGGGGTCGTCGGAGGAGGGCAACGTGGGCACGCCCGCCTCGATCGCCGCCCGCTTGGCGGCGAGCTTGTCGCCCATGGAGGCGATCACCTCAGGCTGCGGACCGACCCAAGTGAGCCCGCTGGCGACGACGTCGCGCGCGAACTGCGCGTTCTCGGAGAGGAACCCGTACCCGGGGTGGACGGCGTCGGCCCCGGTGGCCAGCGCGGCGGCGATCACCGCGGCACCGTCGAGGTAGCCGCCGGGCAGGCGCACCGCTTCGTCGGCCTCGCGTACGAAGGGACTGTGGGCATCGGCGCCGACGTAGACCGCGATGCAGCGCATCCCCATGGCGCGCGCAGTGCGGAAGACGCGGCGTGCGATCTCGCCCCGGTTGGCGACGAGCAGGCTGCTGAACGGGCTGCTCACAGTCGGAACACTCCGTAGCCCTCGGCGCCCTCGATGGCCCGGTTGCGCACGACCGACAAGCACAGCCCGAGCACCGTGCGGGTGTCGCGCGGATCGATGATGCCGTCGTCGCTGATGGCGCCGCTGGCCACGAGGGCGAGCGACCCCTTCTCCTGGATGTCCTCCACGGCGGCGACGATCTGGGCGTCCTCCTCCTCGTCGAAGGGAAGGCCCTTGCGGGCCGCCTGACCGCGCCGCACCTGCGACATCACCCCGGCGATCTGCTTGGGACCCATCACCGCGATCTTGGCCGTGGGCCACAGGAAGGTGAACCGGTTGCCAAAGGCTCGCCCCGACATGCCGTAGGTGCCGGCGCCGTAGGAGGAGCCGATCACCACGGTGAGGTGCGGCACCGTGGAGTTGGTGACCGCATTGAGCATCTGGGATCCCTTCTTGATGATCCCGGCCGCCTCGTAGTCCTTGCCGACCATGTAGCCCGTGATGTTCTGCAGGAACACGAGGGGCAGGTCGACCTGGTTGCAGAGCTGGATGAAGTGGGCTGCCTTCTCGGCACCCTCGGGGTAGATCACGCCGTTGTTGCCGAGGATGCCGACGGGGTAGCCGTGGATCGACGCCCAGCCGCAGAGCATCGTGGAGCCGTAGCGCCCCTTGAACTCCTCGAAGCGCGAGCCGTCGGCCACCCGGGCGATGACGTCGCGCACGTCGACCG
>JBKJIE010000086.1:0-27254 GCA_046598715.1 Acidimicrobiales bacterium
CGCACCCAAGGCGATCATGATGGCAGCGGCGCATCCGGAGCGTGTGAATCGGTTGATCATCGTCAACGGCACGGCACGGGTCGCGGCCGCCCCTGACTATCCCTTCGGAGTTCCGCCAGAGCTCATCGATCAGTTCGCCGAGCAGGTCACGGACCCAGGCGCCACCGAGAACGGGCTCGACGACTTGGTCCTGTTTGCACCGAGTGCAAAGGACGATCTTGCCTTCCGCTCATGGTGGGTGCGCGCCGGTCGCAGAGGCGCCAGTCCGAGCACGGCCCGTTCGCTGCTCCAGATGGACAACTTTGCCGACGTTCGCGAGCTGCTACCGCTCATCCGGATCCCCACGCTCGTCGTGCACCGGAGGGGTGCTCGCACGATCCGGGTACCCCATGGCCGCTACCTTGCCGAGCAAGTGGCCGGAGCAACCTACGTCGAGCTCGAGGGCCAGGACTCTCTCTACTGGATCGGAGAGACGGACGAGCTTCTCACTCAGATCGAGGAGTTTCTCACTGGCTCCAGCCATCCTCCGGAGCCCGACCGGGTCCTGGCAACCGTGTTCTTCAGCGACATCGTGGAGTCCACCTCGCAAGCGAGCGCGATGGGTGACCAGGCCTGGCGTGACCGCTTGGATGCGCATGATGCGATGGTCCGTCGCCAACTGGACCGGTTCCGAGGCAAGGAGGTCAACACGACGGGGGACGGCTTCTTGGCGTCATTCGACGGGCCCAACCGCGCGATTCAATGCGCCTGCGCCGTGATCGATGGCGCGCAGCAGCTCGGCATACAGGTGCGCGCCGGGCTTCACACAGGTGAGGTCGAGCTCCGTGGCGATGACATCGCGGGCATCGCTGTTCACATCGGGTCGCGGGTTGCCGCACTCGCGGGACCCGGCGAGGTGCTGGTGTCTCGCACTGTGACTGATCTGGTTGCCGGTGCTGGGATCGTGTTCGCAGAGCGAGGCGAGCACGCACTCAAGGGCGTTCCGGGATCTTGGCAGCTGTTCGCTGTCTCTCGCTGATGCGAGCCCACCGGCCCTGAACTGCAACCCGCTACTCCATCTCACACGCCGACTCGCCCGAAGCCGATGAGGAGAATGGCAACTACCACGGCGAGCAGCAGCGCGATCGATGCGAGCAGGAGCAGCCGTACACGGTGACTCGCTTATGGATGACGCTCCTGGCCGACGCTCGACGCTGGCGGGCCGCTACGGGCGGCGGGTAGTTGCCGTTGACAGGTCCGGATCGAGCTTCCAGCCATGGGTGAAGATGATGTCTTGAACAGTGTTGTCGATGATGCGGCCGACGAACGTTCCTGTGACCACAGCCCAGCGCTGGCCGCTCTCGAGCCGATGGCCGGGTGCCTCAACGCCGTCGCATGTTGGCGGTGCCGATTCCCGCACCTCCCCGGAGCACACCAGCGTTGGCTGCCCGGCGACGACGAGGATCGGTGCGTTTGCGATGACCACCATCTCCCCGCTCGAGCGATCGAGCGCTTCTCGCAGCGTGATTCCCGGTGCCGAGGCCAGTAGGTGAGGCTCGAGGTCGGGGCTCCCGTCAGAGCACGCTGGGCCGACCGCCAGGTCTCCTTGGACCCGGTCCGAGGGGAAGGGATCGGCGCCCGTGACGGTCACGCTTCCGTTCTCAACCCCACCCGTCGCGTACGCACGCAGGCCGGTGGGTGCTGGCCCGCCGCGGTAGCGCCCCTGCTCGTCGTATTGGCTCCCGTGCACTGGATCCTCGAAGCCACGTGAGCTCGCGCACCACCCCACGAGCGCACCGAACCCGAACGGGCGGTGCGCGCTCGCGGCATCGAGCACGCTCACGCTTCCGTCCTCGTGGTTGACGACCCAAACGGGCGTGCCATCGCGGAGTTGGGCAGATCGCGCATCGCCGACGGGCGGAACCTCGACACGCGACGGGAAGGTAGCAGCGGTCGTTTGGCGCGTCGCCCTGTCCCCATCCCGTTGACCGACGAGCGCACCCACGCCGACGAAAGCGCCCGCAATGACTGCGGCGGCGATCACGAACCGTCGACCGCCTCTGCCGGGGTCGACCCTGTCCACCGTCACGGGTTCCGAGGCGCGTCGCGTCGCCTCAGCCCAGAGGTCCATGGTGGGGGAGAAGCGGTCAAGGTGCTGGCGAACCTCGCCGAGGCGATCAGACATCACGATCCTCCAGGAGCTCGCGGAGGCGCCGGCGCGCCCGCATTCGCTGCACTCGCACCGTCGCAGCGGACGTCCCGAGGATGCGGGCCGCAACGACCGCGGACTGGTCGGCCAGGTCGCAGAGCACCACGCACGCGCGTTGCTGGACAGACAGCTGGCCGATCGCCGCAAGCAGGTCCACGGTGGATTCGGGCGCGGACGGACCGACCTCGGGGGTTGGCATCGCCGCGTGACCACGTTGGCGGCGCTTCAGGTCCCCCGCCGCGATCCGAAATGAAGACCGCCACACCCACGCCGCAGGGTCGTCCACCGCATCACCCCGGCGCAGCAGCTGAGCGAACGCCTCCGCCACGGCGTCGTCCGCGATGTCAGCGGAGCCGCTGTAGGCCAGCAACGCCCGCCACATTCGCCGGTGGTGCGCTTCGTAGGTGGCCCGCACGCGTTCCACCTGGGTCTGGGGCTCCACCGCAGCATCCTGCATCAGCTCCACAGGAGCCGCGTGCGACCGAAACGTAAACACCGAAGATGCAATGCACCCGTCGTCCCCTTGACGAGTCTTGAGGCACGATGTCGGGATGTCGGAGAACCTGAACCTGCTCGGCGCCTACAGCAAGGCCATGGAGGCGGGCGACGAGAACGCCGTCTTCGGTTTCTTCGCCCCTGAGTTCGTGAGCCACGTGACGGCCAGAGTCAATCCTGACGCCGTCGGTGGTGATATCCGAGGCGAGGAGCTGCGGTGGTGGACGCAGGTGCGCTCGGCCTTCCCGGACATGGTGTTCAGCGTCGGTCTGCTCATCGAGTTGGGTGACCTCATCGTGTCGAACTGGACCGTCCGGGGGACCCACACGGGCACCCCGTTCTATGGCGTCGGTGCGTCGGGCCAGCCCGTCGAGATCAACGGCACCGCCATCCTGCGCATCCGCGACGGCAAGATCGTCGAGCACTGGGGCGGTCCCCACTGCCAGGACGGGGTGGGGCTCACCCACTGAACCTGCAGTCGCGCCACGGTGCGGTCGTGGACGCCGCACCCCTGGTGGAGGTGGTAGCACCCTTCCAGATCAGCGGACAGTGTGGTGAGGTGCACCCATGCGAGGGCGCGCGCGGTTGCTGTCTCCGACAGATGGGACGGATCGCACGCCCGTTCGTCCGCGGTGGCGGCCATGAGCGCGCTCACCGCCCTCGCTCGAGGCATGGCGCGCCGGCAGCTGGTTGGGCTGGTCGCGCTCGCCGTCGTCGGGGGGCTGGGGCTGGGCGTGGCGATGACGGCGGCCGCCGACGCCCGGCGGGCCGACAGCGCCTACACCCGGCTGCGGCACGCCTCCCTGGCGCCGGACGCGCTCTTCGACGCAACCGGACTGAAGGGCCAGGACCTGGATCGGCTGGCGGCGCTTCCCGGCGTCACCGGGATCGCGCGCTTCTCCTACACGCCCGTCGCGCCGAAGCCACTTGTTCCGGGCGTCGATGGGGGCGCGTTCGTCGGGTTCGACCCTGACTTCCTGGTCCACGTCTACCGGGCCGGTCGCACTGAGGGGTCGCCTGCCCGAACCGGCCGCGGCCGACGAGGTGGTGGTCAACGAGGCCATGGAACGCGCCGCCCGTCTGCGGGTGGGTCAGCGCGTGCAGCTGATGTCCGGGTTCGAGGATCCCGCGCCCATCGGGAGCGCCACGGTCGTGGGGGTCGTGCGAGGGATCTTCGACGTGGGGGCCAACGCAGGCAGCCCATCGATGTTCCTCAGCCGGTCGTTCCTGGATGGCCATCGCGAGGGCGTCCAGCTCGGGCCGCAACCCGGGGCCCTCGTGCGCCTGACCGGCGGCGAGGCCGGCCTGGCTACGTTCCAGCGTCATGCCAGCGTGGCGCTCGGCCGTGCGGTCAACGCGCAGTTCTCTGGGAGCGAGGAGGCGAAGCCCACGGAGCGCACGTTGCGTGTGCAGACCGTCGGTCTCGCGATGCTGGCGCTGGTCGCTGCTCTGGCCACCCTCGCCGCCGTGGTCCAGGCGTTCAACCGGATGTTGGAGCGGGCGTTGGTCGATCTGCCGATCCTGGTCTCGATCGGCGTGAAGCCACGCCAGCGCATCGTCCTCGGGGTGCTCCTGGCGGTGCCGGTGGCGGTCCTGGGCGCCGCCATCTCCGCCGGTGCGGTCGTCCTGGCCTCTCCGCTCATTCCCACCGGGTTCGCGCGCAAGGTCGACCCCCTTCGGGGCATCCACCTCGACGTGTCGGTCCTGTCGACCGGCATCGCCGTCTGGGTCCTCACCCTCGGCGGCGCCGGTGCTCTGCTGGCTTGGCGGTTGGGGCGACGGTCCGAGCAAGCGATGGCGACCGGGCGCGTCCATCGGCTGCTGTTAGCGCTCCCGTACCGAGCGCGGCTGGGCTGCGAGTCGGCGCTCGTGCCGCTGCGGAGCGCGGGTGGGGCCGCTGCGCGGGCGGCGCTCGTGGCAGCGGCGCTCAGCGTGACCGGCGTGGTCGCGGTGTCGACCTTCGGTGCGTCGCTCAGCGAGATGCTCCACAGGCCGCCGCTGCAGGGTTGGAGCTTCGACGCCACGATCGTGAACGGCGGCACGGCGCTCGACAACCTTCGCCACTCGCTCGCCGCACTGCCCAGCGACCCCGCAGTCAGCCAGGTCGCGTGGGTGACCCTGGCCGACATCCAGATCGACGGCACACCGTTCGAGGCCTACGCCTTCGATCCCGACGGCGGTGGTGTGCATCCGACGATGCGATCGGGGCGCCCACCGCTGGCCGATGATGAGATCGCGCTGGGCGCGGACCTCCTCCGAGGTGGCCATCTGTCGGTGGGTGACACCGTCGATGTCAGCGGTCCGAGCGGCACGGTGCCCGTCGTGGTCGTCGGCTCGGCCACCTACCCCGAGATCGGGAACAACAGCGACATCGGCACCGGCGTGTCGCTCACGCGGGGGGGAGCCCGGCGGGTGGGGGCCGTTGAGCATGGGGGAGCAGCCTTGATCCGCCTGCACCCTGGGCAGAGCACGCGGGCACTCGCCAAGTACGCGGCAGCGGGCGAGATCGTCACGCCGTTTCGGGCGGCGAGGGTGCGCAACCTCGAGCAGATCGGCGCACTTCCGTGGGTGCTCGCCGCACTCGCCTCCGTCCTCGGGGTGCTCGGCGTCGGGCATGGCCTCTGGAGCTCGATCCGCGCCCGCCGGCGAGACATCGCGGTGCTGGCCAGCATCGGGTTCCGACCTCGAGACATCCGGGCGATGTTGCTGTGGCAGGTGGCTTGTCTCGCTGCCATCGGGGTGATCGTCGGTGGCGTCGCGGGGACCCTCCTCGGTGGCCGAGCCTGGTCCACGGTCGCCACGTCGACAGCCGTGGTCGATCGTCATGCGATGCCCCTGCTCGCGGTGGGACTCATCAGCGTGGGTGCCTTCGTCGTGTGCGGGACAGTGGGGCTGGTGGGCGGTCGTTGGACGCGGCCGGGGCGCATCACGCTTGGCCTGCAGGAGGAGTAGCGAGCGCCGGGCCCGGGCGTGCGGACGAGGCGGGAATGGTCCTTCGGCCCTGCCGCTGAGCGATGCCTCCTGCATACGGTCGAGGCATGGAGCGCTTGAGCGTGCTGGATGCGGAGTTCCTGCATGTGGAGGACGGCATCGCCCACATGCACATCGCCGGGCTGTCGGTGTTCGAGGGCCAGCGGCCGGAGCTGGAGGAGCTCACGGCCATGATGGCGTCGAAGCTGCACCGGATCCCGCGGTATCGGCAACGGGTGCGCGCTGTGCCGCTCGAGCTCGGACGACCAGTGTGGGTCGACGACCCGCACTTCAAGCTGGAGTACCACGTTCGCCACACGGCGCTGCCTGCACCTGGGGATGACCTGGCCCTGCGCCGGTTGATGGCTCGCCTGATGAGCCAGGAGCTGGATCGGCAGCGACCGCTGTGGGAGATCTGGCTGGTGGAGGGTCTCGAGGATGATCGGTGGGCGCTGATCTCCAAGGTGCACCACTGCATGGTGGACGGCGTGTCCGGGGTCGACCTCCTGAGCATCGTGCTCGACGTCGACCGAGATGCGGAGGTCCCCATGCCAACGCTGTGGTCGCCGGCGCCAGAGCCGAGCGGCGCCGCCAAGGTCGTAGACGCCTGGTCGGGTCTGGCCGGCGACGCGGCGGCGCTGGTCCGGCGGTCACCGTCGGTCCTGCGCAACCCGGTGGGTGCGGCGCGGGGCCTGCGGGATACCGGCGCCGGCCTCCTCCACCTGCTCCAGCACCTGACCGCCACGACGCCGACGACCCTTCAGGGCACGATCAGCCCCCACCGGGTGTGGGCGCACGCGTCAGTGTCGTTGGAGGTGGTCCGTGCGATCCGCCAGGACATCGAGGCCACGCTCAACGACGTCGTGCTGGCCGTGTTGGCCGGGGCCTATCGCGAGCTCCTGCTGTGCCGGGGCGAGGACGCCGATGCGACCGTGCTGCGCACTCTCGTACCCGTCTCGGTGCGCGCCCCCGACGCCCACGGCGTGCTCGACAACAGAGTGTCGGCCATCCTCCTGGAGCTCCCCATCCACCTCGCAGATCCCGTCGAGCGGGTGCGCCGGGTCCACGAGGAGATGCAGCGACTCAAGGGCTCGCACATGAGCGATGCCGGCGAGCTCGTCGTGCGCCTGGGTGACCTGGCCCCGCCAATGGTCGTGGGACCGCTGATGCGGGCGGCCACGCGCCTGCTCGCCCAGATGCCGCAGCGCTCGGTCAACACCGTGACGACCAACGTGCCCGGTCCACAGGTGCCGCTCTACTGCCTGGGTCGCGAGATGGTCGCCTACTACCCCTATGTGCCCGTGTCGCACGGGGTGCGGGTGGGCACGGCGATCCTCTCCTACAACGGACAGCTCGCCTTCGGGGTCACCGGCGACTACGACAGCGCGCCTGACGTCGAGGTGTTGGCGGCAGCCATCCCCGCGGGGTTCGACGACCTGCGAGCGAGCCTGGCCCGTCCGGCGCCGCGCAGCCGGACGTCGGCGCGTGCTCAGGACGGCGGCGCGACACCGAGGGCGTCGAGCATGAAGGCGAACACGAACGCCTCGTCCTTCCACGCGTCGTAGCGACCGGATGGGCCCTGGTGGCCGGCTCCCATCTCGGTCTTGAGGTAGATCGGCTTGGTGCTGGTGGTGCTCGCCCGCAGTCGCTGCACCCACTTCGCTGGCTCCCAGTACGACACTCGTGGGTCGTTGAGCCCGCCGGTGGCGAGGATCGTGGGATACGGCTTGGGTTCGACGTTGTCGTAGGGGCTGTACGCCTTCATGTAGGCGTACACGTCGGGATCTTCGACGGGGTTGTCCCACTCCTCCCACTCGGTGACGGTGAGCGGCAGCGAGTCATCGAGGATCGTGGTGAGGCAGTCGACGAACGGCACCTCCGCCACCACGGCCGCGAAGAGGTCGGGGCGCATGTTGGTGACGGCTCCCATGAGCAGACCGCCCGCTGACCCACCTCGGGCGACGAGGCGGGCGGGCGAGGTGACGCCCTCGGCCACGAGGTGCTCGGCGCACGCGATGTAGTCGGTGAAGGTGTTGGTCTTGTGGAGCTTCTTGCCGTCGTCGTACCACGGTCGCCCCATCTCGCCGCCGCCGCGGATGTGGGTGATGGCGAACACGAACCCCCGGTTGAGGAGCGAGAGGCGCAGGATCGAGAACGTCGGATCCATGCACGCCTCATAGGAGCCGTAGCCGTAGAGGAGGCAGGGCGCCGAGCCGTCGTGGGCGACGCCCGCCCGGTGCACGTAGGAGATCGGCACCTTCGTGCCGTCGGCCGCGGTGGCCCACATCCGACCTGTCTCATAGTCAGCAGGGTCGTGCCCACCGAGCACCTCGGTCTGCTTGAGCAGGCGCCGCTCGCCCGAGGCGAGATCCTCGTCGAACACCGTGCCCGGCGTGACGAGGGAGGTGTAGGTGAACCGCAGGGTGGTGCTGTCGAACTCGGCGTTGGTGGCCGGCCCCGAGTCGTAGACGGGCTCGGGCATCTCGAGCTCGCGCTCCGCGCCGTCGGCGTACGAGGTGGTGATGATCCGACGCACGCCCTCGCGGCGTTCGTAGCGCACGAGGTGGTTCGCGAACGCCGTCACCCCCTCGAGCTTCACGTCGGGGCGGTGGCCGACGACCTCGGTCCAGTGCTCCCGCCCAGGGCGGTCGACCGAGGTGGTCATCAGCTTGAAGTTCACCGCGCCGTCGGCATTCGTGAGGATCAGGAACCGGTCGCCATCGGCGGGGCTCGGCGCGTGGGTGACGTCGTACTCGACGTCCTGCTCGCGGGGCTGGACCAACCGGGGTTCGGCGGTGGGGTCGGCGGCGGGGATGAGGTGCTCCTCGGTGGTCACCTTGGAGCTGGTGGAGATGTGCACCCACTGCTCGGTGAGGCTGAGGCCGACCGACACGAAGAAGTGCTCGTCGGGGTCTTCGTAGACGAGCACATCGGTGGCGGGGTCGGTGCCCACGGCGTGGCGCCACACCTGGTGGGGGCGCATGGCCTCGTCCTGGCGCACGTAGAACACGGTGCCGTCGCCCGCCCACGCCGACCCATAGGTGGTGTCGGTGATCACCTCGTCGAGGTCGGTGCCCGTGCGCAGGTCGCGGATGCGCATCGTGTACCGCTCGGAGCCGTCGTGGTCGGTGGAGTAGAGCAGCAGGTCCTGGCTGGGGGAGAGGTCGTAGGCGCCCATGCCGAAGTAGTCGCTGTCGCCCGCGAGCACGTTCATGTCGAGGAGCACCTCCTCGCCCGGCACCGGCTCGTCGGCCGGGAGGTCGGGGGGCGGCTCGATCGCCGTGCGACACAGGATCGGGTACTGCTGGCCCTCCTCGGTGCGGCTGTAGAACCAGCGGCCGTCCTTGCGGAACGGCACCGACAGGTCGGTCTCCTTGATGCGGGCCTTCATCTCGGCGAAGAGGTCGGCCTGGAGGCCCTCGGTGTGGGCGAGCGAAGCCGCCACGAACTCGTTCTCCGCCTCGAGGAGAGCCAGCACCTCGGGATCGCTGCGGTCGTCGCTGCGCAACCAGTACCAGTCGTCGGTGCGCTCGTCGCCATGGGTCGTGATGACGTGCGGTCGGCGGGGGGCGGCGGGGGGTGTCAGCGACATGGCTTGGCAGCCTACGTACATCGGTCGGATAGGTTCGGCACATGCCTGACGACAAGCCCCACGTGTACGTCCCCGCCGGAGAGACGCCCCCCGCCGACCTCGTCACCGAGGACATCGAGGTGGGCGACGGCACCGAGGCCACCACCGGCTCACAGGTCGAGGTGCACTACGTGGGTGTGTCGTGGCGCACGCGCAAGCAGTTCGACGCCAGCTGGGACCGCGGCGACACCTTCAGCTTCGGTCTCGGTGCCGGCCAGGTCATCACAGGCTGGGACGAAGGCGTGGCGGGCATGAAGGTCGGCGGCCGCCGGCGCATCGTCATCCCGCCGGGCAAGGCCTACGGCCGCCAAGGCGCAGGTGGCGTGATCGGTCCCGACGAGACGCTCGTGTTCGTCGTCGACCTGATCTCGGTGCGCTGAATCGCCGTGCGCTGACGCGGCGTCGGTTCAGATGGCCCGCATCGAGTTGTTGCGGGCGTCGTGGGTGACCTCGGCCAGCCCGAGGGCCTCGAGCAGCGGCGGCAGGTACATCCCGAAGCGACCCCGGTACCCCTTGCGCAGCCCGTACCAGCCACCCACGGGGTTGTCCTCAGCGCGACCGAACGCCTCGACCGTGAGGTCCTTGGCCGGCTTGTTCTCGTCGGCGGCGCCGAGGGGCACCCAGTCGCCTTGGGCGACGAGCCAGGCATGGAGTTCGTCGATGGCGCGTGCCTGGTAGCGCAGCGTGGTCGACCCGACCTGGCAGACCAAGGCGGGCGGATCGGCGTCGTCGTCGCGGTGCATCGTGTACTCCGACGACCCGGGCGGGGTGGTGAGCACCCACGGATCGTCCTTCGTGCCGGAACCGCTCGCCATCGGGCCTCCTCGAGCCGTCGCTGAGAGCGTAGCCAAGCAGGGGCATTCCGACTTCAGGGGGTCTGCGGCGCTCCGGTACCCTCGGCGCGCCATGTCCGAACGCCCTGACTTCCGCGCGCCGAAGGGCACCCAGGACATCCTCCCGCCCGAGTCCGCGCGCTGGGAGGCCCTGCTCGCCGTCTTCGCCGAGCTCGCGGGCCGCTACGGCTACGGCCTGATCCAGTCGCCGATGTTCGAGGACATCGGTGTGTTCCAGCGCATCGGCGAGGGCACGGACGTCGTCGCCAAGGAGATGTACGACTTCCGCGACAAGGGCGATCGCCACGTGGCACTGCGGCCTGAAGGCACGGCGTCGGTGGCCCGGGCCTACGTCGAGCACCGCCCCGATGTGCCGTGGAAGGTCTGGTACGCCACTCCGGCGTTCCGGTACGAGCGCCCCCAAGCGGGCCGCTTGCGCCAGCACCACCAGGTGGGCGTGGAGGCCATCGGCAGCCCGGATCCCGATGTCGACGTCGAGGTGATCGCACTGGGCCACGCGTTCCTCACGGCGCTCGGGCTCCAGCACTGGCGACTCGTGGTCAACTTCATGGGCACCCCCGCCGACCGCATCGCCTACGCCGAGGTCCTGCGCGCCTGGCTGCGTCCTCGGGCCGACGACCTGTCGCCCGACGACGCCGTCAAGATCGAAGGCCACCCACTGCGGGTGCTCGACTCCAAGCGGGAGGCAACCCGCGCCGTGATCGGGGACGCCCCACGGATGGCCGACGCGCTCGATGCGGCGTCGGTCGCCCATGGCGAGCGGGTCCAGGCCGGGCTCCGGGCGCTCGATATCCCGTTCGCGATCGACACCACCCTCGTGCGCGGCCTCGACTACTACACGCACACCCTCTTCGAGTTCCAGAGCGACTCGCTCGGCAACGCTCAGTCCACCCTCCTCGGCGGTGGCCGCTACGACGGCCTCATCGAGCAGCTCGGCGGACCGGTCACCCCCGGCATCGGGTTCGGGTGTGGCATCGAGCGCGCGCTGCTCACCTGCGATGCCGAGGCCGTCTTCCCCGGCGGCGAGTCGCGGGTCGACGTCTTCGTGATCGACACCACGGGCGGCGACCTCGCCGTCACCCTCACCCAGCAGCTGCGAGCAGCCGGGATCTCGGCCGACCGAGCCTTCGACGACCGATCGATGAAGGCCCAGATGAAGGCGGCCTCCAAGAGCGGAGCCCGGTTCGCGGTGATCGTGGGCGCCGACGAGCGAGCCGCGGTCACGGCCACCGTCCGCGACCTCGAGGCCCGGGAGCAGACGAGCGTCGACCTCGACGCACTGGTGCCGTCTCTCCTGGAGCGACTTCGCGGATGAAGAACACGCTGGGTTGCGTCGCCGCACCAGTGACATCGTTGACCCACGACGACATGGAGATGCAGGCAGTGAGCGACCGACGCAGGAGCACCCGATGACCGCCCAACCCGAGCGGATGCGCACCCACATGTGCGGCGAGCTGCGCACCGAGCACGCGGGCGAGCAGGTGTCGCTGTGCGGTTGGGTGGGCCGCCGCCGCGAGCACGGCGAGCACCTCGCCTTCATCGACCTGCGCGACCACACCGGCATCGTGCAGTGCGTGGTCGATGGCGCCGCCGACCTGCGCAGCGAGTTCGTCGTGCGCATAACCGGCACCGTGCGGCCGCGCCCCGAGGGCACCGTCAACGACGGCCTCGCCACCGGTCAGGTCGAGGTCGGCGACTGCCACGTCGAGATCCTGTCGGCGGCCGAGCCGCCGCCCTTCCCCATCGACGACCGTGCCGACGGCGTCGACGAGATGATCCGCCTGCGCTACCGCTACCTCGACCTGCGTCGGGAGCGGATGCAGAGGAACCTGCGCATTCGCTCCACGGTGAACGCGGCGATCCGTGCGGCCATGGCGCGGCAGGACTTCGTCGAGGTGGAGACCCCGATGCTCATGCCGTCCACCCCGGAGGGCGCGCGCGAGTTCCTCGTTCCGTCGCGCCAGGTGCCCGGCAGCTTCTACGCGCTCCCGCAGTCGCCGCAGCTGTTCAAGCAGCTGCTGATGGTGGGTGGCACCGACCGCTACTACCAGATCGCCCGTTGCCTGCGCGACGAGGACCTGCGCGCTGATCGGCAGTACGAGTTCATGCAGCTCGACGCCGAGGCCAGCTTCGTCACGCAGGACGAGGTGCTGGCCTTCATCTCCGAAGGCGTGCTCGACGCAGCCGAGGCGGTCACCGGCCAGCGTCCGGATGAGATCCCGAAGATCACCTGGCGGGAGGCGATGGATCGCTTCGGCACCGACAAGCCCGACCTGCGCTTCGGCATGGAGCTGGTCGAGCTCACCGGCGTGTTCGCGTCGACCGAGTTCAAGGCCTTCGCCTCGGCAGAGGCGATCAAGGGCCTGTGCGTCGCGGGCGCGGGCGCCGACTTCGGGCGCAACAAGCTCGACGGCCTCACCGACCGTGCCAAGTCGCTCGGCGCCAAGGGCCTCGTGTGGATGCGCGTCGGCGACGGGGGAGCGCTCGACAGTCCCGTGGCCAAGTTCCTGAGCGATGCCGAGCAGTCGGCACTGGTCGCCGCGCTCGGCGCCAGTGCGGGCGATCTCCTCCTCCTCGTCGCCGATGAGTGGCATACGGCGTGCGAGGTGCTCGGCACGTTGCGCAACGACCTCGGCCGGCCGCCGGTCCACGAGGGCCCGTACCGCTACGTGTGGGTCATCGACTTCCCGATGTTCGTGGGCCGCGCCGACGATGGCACCCCCAAGCCCGCCCACCACCCCTTCACTCGGCCCCACCCCGACGACCTCGACCGTCTCGAAGCCGACCCGATGTCGGTGCGGTCCAAGGCCTACGACCTCGTGCTGAACGGCTGGGAGCTCGGCTCGGGGTCGATCCGGATCCACGAGCCCGAGCTGCAGCAGCGGGTGTTCGACCTACTCGGCATCGGCCCGGAGGAGGCCGAGCGGCGCTTCGGCTTCTTCCTCACACCGTTCCGCTACGGCGCCCCGCCCCATGGCGGCTTCGCCTTCGGCATCGACCGCCTGGCCGCCATCCTCGCCGGCGAGGAGAACATTCGTGAGGTCATCGCCTTCCCCAAGCCCAGCTCCGGCGTCGACCCCATGACCGCGGCCCCCACTCCCGTGGATGCGACCCAGCTGGCAGACCTCGGCCTCCGCACCCTCCCCCCGAAGACCTAAGACCGAAAGACCCGGCTTCTGTGTGCACCGGGCCACGGATTGCGTGGCTGCCAGCACACAGAAGCCGGGGGGGGGCGTTAGGCGGCGCTGAGTCGGTTGACCGCTTCCAGGATCGTCTGAGCGACCATCGTCGGTCGCTGGACGACATCGGCCCACGTGAATCGCAGCACGGTCCAGCCAAGGGCAACGAGCCGGTTCTGTCGGGTCCGGTCGCGCTGAAATGCGTCGGGCGACGAATGGGCGCTGTAGCCGTCGACCTCAATAGCGAGTCGTCGCTCGGGGTACGCGGCGTCGATGCGAGCGATGAAGCGGCCCGCGTGCCACACCTCGTGCTGGATCACGGGCATCGGTAGGTCATGGGCGCGAGCCAGATCGATGAGCCGCCGTTCGAGAAGGCTCTCCTCCGTACCGGCGGTGAGCAACTGCGCGCCGAGCAGCTCCCGGACGACGCCAGTGCCATTGCGTCCCTTCCGGCCCAAGGCGTCACGCAGACGCTCTACCTCGGCGACCGAGAACAACCTCGTCGTGAGACCCCGGCGTAGGGCATCACGCACCGACCAGGTCGGCAGGACCAGTCCCAGGTCGATGATCGTGCGGGTCGGATCTGTCACTCGTAGGCCCTCTCGGTCCACGGCGAGCTCGCCATGCAGGTCGGCGATCCGGTGCACGATCACCGGAGGCTGTGCTCGGGGCATGCGCGGTGGCATCACCGACACATCCACGTAGCCAGCGGGCTGGATCAGGCCCCACAGCTCGGCAGCCGATCGGTGCGAGACGATGCCGCCGGTGGTCAGCACGCCGGCCATGAGGGACTGGTGCCACGTCTGCGGAGCACCGGCGAGGCGAAAGACGCGGGGCTGGATGGACACGAGGCGGCGTTCGGCGACCCATCGGTCCTTTCGCCCCCGCCCCAGTGCCTTGACTGCCTGTTCGGAGGTCACGAGGCCGTGCTGCACTCGCGCCAGCTCATCGATCACGGTGGACACGTCGGAGTCCATGGGCTTCCCCTCTCAACGTCACGCGTTCTGTGTGCCCTCAGCCACGCCATGCGTGGCTGAGGGCACACAGAAGCTGTTCTTGGGCTGTGGGGGAAGGATAGAAAGGGACTGTAATGGCATCGAGGGATGTGATCCAGAGTGGGGGGCGGTAGCGTCCTGGCCAATGGCTGACGACCTGTTCTCGGCGGCAGCGGAGGACGCGCTGGCCAGGCACGCGCCGCTGGCCGCTCGGCTCCGCCCGCGGACCCTCGACGACATCATCGGACAGGACCACCTGCTCGGCGCCGGGCAGCCGCTGCGCACGCTGGTGGAGGCCGATCGGCTCTCGTCGGTGATCCTCTGGGGGCCACCTGGCACCGGCAAGACCTCACTCGCCCAGGCCATCGCCGCGCACACCAGCAAGTCCTTCGAGCAGCTGTCGGCGGTGAGCGCTGGCGTGAAGGACGTGCGGGACGTGCTCGAGCGGGCCAAGCACCGCCTCGGCGAGCGCGGCCAGGGCACGATCCTGTTCCTCGACGAGGTGCACCGCTTCTCGAAGTCGCAGCAGGACGCCCTGCTACCCGGCGTGGAGAGCGGCCTCATCACGCTCATCGGGGCCACCACCGAGAACCCGTTCTTCGAGGTCAACCCGCCGCTGCTGTCCCGGTCCACGTTGTTCCGGCTCAACGTCCTCGACCGTGATGCCGCTCGGCTGCTCCTCCAGAAGGGCCTGCGAGCCGAAGGCGCCGAGGCCGACGACGATGCCCTCGATCACCTCGCGGGCCACGCCAACGGCGACGGACGCCACGTCCTCACCAGCGTCGAGGTGGCCGTCGCCATCGCGCGTGCCCGGGCCGACGGTGGCACCCCGGTCGTCACGCTGGCCGATGCCGAGGCCGCGCTCGGCACCAAGGCGCTGCGCTACGGCCGCGACGAGCACTACGACGTCATCTCTGCCTTCATCAAGAGCATGCGCGGCTCCGACCCTGACGCCGCCCTCTACTGGCTGGCCCGGATGCTCGAGGCCGGTGAGGACGCTCGCTTCATCGCTCGACGCATCGTCATCGCGGCAAGTGAGGACGTGGGGGAGGCCGATCCCATGGCGCTGGTGGTGGCCGTCGCCGCCGCGCACGCGGTGGAGCACGTGGGGCTTCCGGAGGCGCAGCTCAACCTCGCCCAGGCCGTCGTGCACCTCGCGACAGCCCCGAAGTCGAACCGATCGGCCCTCGGGATCTGGAACGCGCGAGAGGAGGTTCGCCACGGTCCTTCCGTCGAGGTGCCGGTGCACCTGCGTGACGGCCACTACGCCGGTGCCGAGAAGCTCGGGCACGGGGTGGGCTACGACTATCCTCACGACCACGCCGGGGGCTGGGTCGCGCAGCAGTACCTCCCTGACGAGATCAGCGACCACCGCTACTACGAGCCGTCCGACCAGGGCTTCGAGCAGGAGATCCGCACCCGCATGGAACGAAGGAACAGCCAGTGAGCGCCACCGAGCTGGCCGCGCTGATCGTCGCCATCGCCAGTGTCGTGGCGGTGGTGCTCCTTGCCGTCACCCTCGTCTCGATCACGAAGACACTTCGGGCCGTGCGTGACACCGTCGAGCTCCTGCGCACCGAGACCGTGCCCGTGATGACCGACCTCGGGGATGCCGTGCGCAGCGCCAACGTCGAGATCGAGCGCCTCGGGGGCGTGCTGGGCACGGCCGAGTCGATCGGTGGCACCGTCGACTCCGCGTCGCGCCTCGCGTACCTCGCGTTCTCCAACCCGCTCATCAAGGCCATGGCCGTCGCCTCGGGCACGAGCCGTGCCGCACGACGCTTCCGCAAGATCCGGACCGAGCGGTAGCTGCCGATGTTCCGACGATTCTTCTGGTTGATCATGGGGGCGAGCTTCGGGTTCGGCATGTCGTTCTGGCTGACCCGGTTCGTGAAGGAGACAGCGGCCCGCTACGCGCCTGAGCGCGTCTCGGCCGATCTGGCCGGCGCGGTGCGCGGTCTCGGCGTCGATCTCCGAGCCGCGGTGGCGGAGGGGCGTGAGGCGATGCGCGAGCGCGAGCTGGAGCTGCGCACTGAGGTCCGCGGCTCCCGCTGAGGGCCGTTTTCGACCGTGAGCCCCAGCACAGCGGCCCGGTAGGCTCGATCCACCCATGGACGCCAACGGATTGCGCCGAACGTGGAACGAGTTCTTCGCCGCCAGGCAGCACACGCTGCTGCCTTCGTCGAGCCTGATCCCCACGCATCCCACCGCGCCGATGTTCACGAACTCGGGGATGATGCAGTTCGTCCCGGTGTTCCTGGGCGAGGAGCCCGCCACCTTCGACCCGCCCCGAGTGGCCACGGTGCAGAAGTGCGTCCGAGCCGGCGGCAAGCACAACGACCTCGACGCCATCGGGCGCACTCCGCGGCACCTCAGCTTCTTCGAGATGCTCGGCAACTTCAGCTTCGGCGACTACTTCAAGGCCGAGGCGATCCCGTGGGCGTGGGAGCTCCTCACCGAGGTGCTCGGGCTCGACGGTGATCGCATGTGGGTCACCGTGCACGTGAGCGACGATGAGGCTGAGGACATCTGGGCCGACGCCGCCGGGTTCCCGCGCGGCCGCATCCAGCGCCTCGACAAGGACAACTTCTGGGAGATGGGCGACACCGGCCCCTGCGGTCCGTCGTCGGAGATCTTCTGGGACTACGGTGCCAAGTTCGGCCCTGACGGTGGTCCGGCCAACATCGAGGCCGAGAACCGCTACGTCGAGATCTGGAACCTCGTGTTCCCACAGTACTTCCGCTCCACCGACGGCTCCCTGTCCGACCTGCCCAAGCGAGGCATCGACACGGGTGCTGGCCTCGAACGGATGCTCACCGCGCTGAACGGCTCGCACACGGTGTACGACGTCGATCCGCTGAACCGACTCGTCGACGTGGCGCAATCGATCACCGGGCGGTCCCTCGGGGGCGACGAGCGCACCGACATCGCGCTCAAGGTCCTGTCCGACCACGCCCGCACCATGACGTTCCTCGTGGCCGACGGCATCGTGCCGTCGAACGACGACCGCGGCTACGTCCTGCGGCGCATCATCCGGCGCGCCGTGCGCTACGCCTACCTCCTCGGCGTGGAGCGCGACCTCTCGGCACCCCTCATCGGCGCTGTCGTGGATGTCATGGCCGACGGCTACCCGGAGCTGCGCGCCGACCAAGACCGCATCGTGGGCATCGTGGCTCGCGAGGAGGAGCGCTTTCGTCAGACCCTCAAGCGCGGCACGAGCCTGCTCGACTCCAAGCTGGCGGAGCTCGGCGAGGGACAGGCCCTCGGAGGCGATGTGGCCTTCGACCTCTACGAGACGTACGGCTTTCCGCTCGAGGTCACGCAGGAGATCACGGGCGAGCTGGGGATCGAGGTCGACGAGGTTGGCTACCGGGAGGCGCTCGGTCGGGCGCAGCAGGTGTCGAAGGCCGGCGCCAAGGCGGGCAAGGACCTCTACGCCAACTTCACGTCGTTCCAGGAGATCCTCGACGAGTTCGGCCCCACCGACTTCGTGGGCCGCGAGGAGGTCGAGAGCAAGGCAACGGTGCTCGCGGTCGTGCCCGGCGACGACGGCACGGCGTCGGTCTTCCTCGACCGCACCCCCTTCTACGCCGAGTCGGGGGGCCAGGTGGGCGACACCGGCACCATCACCTCCGACACCGGCAAGGGGGAGGTGCTCGACACCACGGTTGGCCTGCCCGGGCTGCACCGCCACGTGGTGCGCCTCGTCGAGGGCACCATCGAGGCGGGCCAGGACGTCACGGCGGCGATCGACGTCGCACGCCGCGATGCCATCCGACGTAACCACACCGGCACGCACATCCTCCACTGGGCGCTGCGCTCGGTGCTCGGTGACAGCGTGCAGCAGCAGGGGTCGCTCGTCGACGCTGATCGGCTGCGCTTCGACTTCGGTCCGTCCGACGCGCTCACCGCCGACCAGATCCGTCAGATCGAAGACCTCGCCAACGCGGAGATCCTCGGCAACGACACGGTGCGGCACTACGAGACCACCAAGGCGGAGGCCACCGCGCTCGGCGCCATCGCCTTCTTCGGCGACAAGTACGGCGACATCGTCCGCGTGCTCGAGGCGGGCCGGCACTCCACGGAGCTGTGCGGCGGAACCCACGTGCGCGCCCTCGGCGACATCGGCCCGGTGAAGATCACCTCCGAGAGCTCCATCGGCTCCAACCTCCGCCGCATCGAGGCCGTCACCGGCACCGGTCCGATCGACCGGCTGCGGGCTGAGGAGCGGGTGCTGGCCACCCTCGCCGACGTGCTCAACGTGCCCGTGGGCGAGGTGGTCGATGGCGCCCGCAAGCGCCTCGAGGAGATCAAGGCGCTGCGCGACGAGGTGAAGGCCCTCAAGCGCCAGGCGGCGGGCGACCAGGCGGGCGAGCTGGCGGCCAAGGCCACCGACGGCGTGGTGGTGGAGCGCGTCGATGGCCTCGATCGCGATTCGTTGCGAGACCTCGCCATCGCGCTGCGCGACCAGCCCGGCATCCGGGCCGTGGTGCTGGGCACCGCGCCAGATGGCGGCGGGGCCGCGCTCGTGGCCGCCGTGCGACCCGACAGCGGCTTCGATGCCTCCGCACTGCTCGAGGAGGGCAAGAAGCTGATCAAGGGCGGTGGCGGCAAGGATCCGTTGCTGTCCGTGGCCGGTGGCAAGGATGCCGACGGCCTCGACGCGGCACTCGACACGGTCCGGGCGGCGGCCGGCATCGACGGCTCGTGAGAGCCCTGGGCATCGACCTCGGCACCAAGCGCATCGGTGTGGCGCTCTCGGACAACGCCGGCTCGATGGCCACGCCCTACGAGGTGGTGCCGCGCTCTGGCTCCCGTGAGCAGGACCATCGCCGCATCGGCGCGCTGGCGGAGGAGGCCGGGGCGCAGTGCCTCGTCGTGGGGTTGCCGCTCTCCCTCGATGGCTCGGTGGGGCGAGCCGCACAGTCAGCCATCGATGAAGCCGATGAGCTGGCCGTTGCCACGGGGCTCCCGGTGGAGCTGTGGGACGAGCGCCTCACCACCGTGAGCGCCGATCGCGACCTCATCGCGCTCGACATGAAGGCTGACGCCCGCCGTCGCGTCGTCGACAAGGTTGCCGCATCGATCATGCTGCAGGCTTGGCTCGACCACCGACGCCTTACCTCCCCCAAGGAACACCCCCGATGACCCACCTCCCCCCGGACCAACCCCCGTACGACGACGAGCAGGACTACGAGTACGTCGACGACCCCCACGATGGGAGCGACGGCGACTACGTCGAGCTCCGACCAGAGTCGCGCCGGGGTCGGCGCGTGCTCACCGTGGTGCTCGGCGTGGTGGCCGTGTTCGTGATCGCCCTCGGCGCCGGTGGCCTGTGGGTGCAGCACCAGATCGACCCGTCGGGCCCGCCCGGCGCAGTGCGTCAGATCGAGATCCCCAAGGGGTCCACGTCCGACGAGATCGGCAAGCTCCTGGCCAAGGACGGCATCATCCCCAGCGACTCGGTGTGGGGTTGGTACCTGCGCATCAAGGGCGGTGGCCCGTTCGAGGCGGGGCTCTACGAGCTGCGCGAGAACAGCGCCATCGGTGATGTCATCCGTGTCCTCGATGCGGGACCTCGACCGCCCGATGAGCGATCCTTCACGATCCCTGAGGGCCTCACCACTACGGAGATCGTGGCCCGACTCGCAGACCCGAAGAAGGGGCTGGGCTTCGACGCCGCGACCATGCTGCAGCTCCTCGACAGTGGCCAGGTGCGCTCGGCAATCCAGCCCGCCGATCAGCCGTCGAACGAGGGCATCCTCTTCCCGGAGACCTACCGCGTGGCCATGAAGGCCGACGCGCTTGCCGTGTTGCGGATCATGGTTGCCCAGCTCGACACCACGATGCAGCAGCTCGACGTCGCCTCCGCCCAGGAGCGCTTCGGCCTCACGCCCTACGAGATCCTCACGGTCGCCTCGCTCATCGAAGAGGAGTCGAAGGTGCCCGACGACCGACCCAAGGTGGCCCGGGTGATCTACAACCGGCTCAAGGCGGGGATCCCGCTCGGGATCGATGCCACCTCCCGCTACGAGGCCGTGATTGACGGCCGCAACCGGGGCTCCGTCGACTTCACGAGCAGCTCGCCCTACAACACGCGCAAGCAGAAGGGTCTCCCGCCGACGCCGATCGCATCCCCGGGACGGGCGAGCATCGAAGCCGCCCTCAACCCTGCCGACGGGCCGTGGATCTACTACGTGCTGAAGGATGCCCAGGGCCATCACTTCTTCACCGACAGCGACCGCGAGTTCATCAACGCGAAGAAGAAGTGCGCCGAGCTCGGGCTCGGCTGCGGGTGAGGACAGGGGCATGAACCTGTGATCACGGGCAGCACCCGAGCGGCGGGCGTTATCGGTCTGCCGATCCGCCACTCCCTGTCGCCTGCGCTGTTCAACGCGGCCTTCACAGCGAGCGGCCTCGACTGGGCCTACCTCGCCTTCGAGGTGCCTGAGGGCGCCGCCGGGCTGGCGATGGCCGGGATGCGCGCGCTGGGGCTGGAGGGGCTGTCGGTGACGATGCCGCACAAGGCGGCCGTGATCGACGCCCTTGACGACCTCACCGACGACGCAGCCGCCCTCGGTGCGGTGAACTGCGTCGCTCGACAGGGGGTGCGGCTCGTCGGCCACAACACCGACGGTGTTGGTCTCCTCGACGCACTCCGCCTCGACGAGGGCATCGACGTGGATGGCCGGCGGTTCGCGGTCCTGGGAGCAGGGGGGGCGGGCAGGGCGGTCGTTCGCTCGCTGGCCAGCGCGGGCGCGGCAGCCGTGGTCGTCGTCAACCGATCTCCGGGGCCGGCCGAGGAGGCGGCCCGGCTGGCCGGCGCGATCGGCCGCGTCGGCACGGCGAGTGATGTGTCGGGCGCCGACGTCGTGATCAACGCCACCCCCCTTGGCATGGGCGTGGTCGTGAGCACGTCGGGCGCCTCGGAGCCCCTCCCGGTCGATCCCGAGCTCCTGAGCCCTGGCCAGGTGCTCGTCGATCTGATCTACCACCCCGCTGTCACCCCGCTGATGGCCGCGGCCCGCGCCCGAGGGGTGCAGACGGTGAACGGCCTGGGGATGCTCATCCACCAGGCGGCCCACGCCTTTCGGCTGTGGACCAACGAGGAGCCGCCGCTCGAGGCGATGAGCGCGGCCGCGGTGGCCGCGCTGCTGCACCGCCAAGAATCGCGCTGAAGTCGAGGCCCGAGGGTGCCGATGGGTACAGCGACCCATCTCGACCCGGAGGTCACCGTGGCCCTTCAGGGGACGCTCGACACCTTTGCCCTGCCTGACGTCCTGCGACTCCTCGCGGCCACGAAGAAGACCGGACGGCTGTGCCTCACGGGCCCCCGCGGTACGGGCTCTGTGCAGGTGGGGGGCGGCGGGATCGGTGCCATCGAGGCACCCCACGCCGCCCACGCCACCCAGCCCGTCGAGGTGCTGTTCGAGCTCCTGCGGTTCGACGAGGGGTCGTTCACCTTCGACGCGGATGCAGAGCCGGATGCCGCGGAGGCCTCTGGTGACCTCGAAGCGCTGCTGGCCGGGGCCGAGGCCCTCCTCGTCGAGTGGCGGGAGATCGAGTCTGTGGTGCCGTCGCTGGATGCGTGGGTCACCCTTCGCCGGGCCCTCGTCACGCCGAAGGTGTCGATCGAGCGATCGCATTGGCAGACCGTCGTCGCCGTCGGGAGCGGTGCGACCGTGCGGGCCATGTCGGACGACCTGTGCCTGTCCGAGCTCCCCATCTCGAGGGCCGTACGGGATCTCGCCGAGCTCGGCCTCATCGACATCGAGCCGGCCGCTCCCGCCGAGCCCGAACCCGCCAAGGCGCCTCGCCGTACTCCGCAGCCGGTCGAGGTCCCCGCGATCGCGGAGGACGCCACCGCCAAGGCGACGGCCCCGACCGACGACGCACCATCTGAGCCCGAGCCCGAGCCCGAGCCCGACGCAGCCTCGGACGCTGCCCCCGATGCCGATGCCCCGCTGCCGACGGCACGTCCGCTGCGGGCCCGCCGCCCCAAGAGCACGCCGCCGCCCCCGACCTCGTCCGAGCCAGAGACCTTCGTCCCCCTCGAGCTGCCCGGGCAGGGCCGTCCCGCCTCGTACGACCCGATCGAGACCGAGGTCGAGCCGACTGCGGATGCGCTCGCCGATGTCGACGAGCTGGCCGCCGCGTTCCCGGGCCTGGCCAACCGGGTCGCCGACGGCACGGCGGAGGATGACGAGCTCGCTCGTCAGCTGGCCACGTTGTCGCCCCGCGCCGCCGAGGCCGTCCGGGCGGCGGCCGAAGCCACCACCGACGAAGCCCGTGACGCCGCGCTGGCCGAGGTCGACGAGGATGAGGGTCAGCCGATCAACCGTGGCCTGCTCCTCAAGTTCCTGTCCTCGGTGAAGAGCTGAGCGCGGCCGTCCGTCGAGACGTTCGAGCCTGAACCCATGCGCATCTCCTCGCGTCGCCTCGGTGAGTTCCTGGTCGCACGGCGGGTGCTGTCGCGAGACGCGCTCGACGAGCTCCTCGCCCGCGAGTCGGCCGACGGGATCGATCTCAGCACCCTCCTCGAGGTTGAGCACATCGTGAGCGAGCACGACCTCATGGCGGCGGTGGCCAGCGAGCTCGGTGTGCCCTTTGCCGACCTCTCCGAGCAGTCGATCCTCCCCGACATCTGGGGCATGGTGCCGGAGGACCTGGCTCGTGGCTACCTCGCGGTGGCCCTCGAACGACGCCCCACCGGGCTCGTCGTCGCCATGGACGATCCGGGCGACGAGCAGATCGTGAGCGCACTCGAGGCCGATCTCGGTATGACCGTCCTGCCCGCGGCCGCGGTGCGCGAGGAGCTGCAGCGACTGGTCGAGCAGATGTACGGCCCCGGAGCCGAGCCGGCGCGTGATCAGGGACCGGCACCCGCTGTCGCGACTCGTTCGATGCGCGGCGTGCAGCTCGACGACCTGCTCGATGAGGTGGTGCGCGTAGGTGGATCCGACCTGCACCTGACCGTGGGCTCACCCCCTGTGGTGCGGGTCGAGGGCGAGCTCCGCCGCATGCCGGGGCTCCCGGCGCTGAACGGCTCCGAGGTTCGCCGTCTCGTGCTGGGTCTGTTCACTGGCAAGCAGCGCCAGCGATTTCTCGAGGTGGGGGAGCTCTCCACCTCGCACGCCATCCCGGGCAAGGGCCGCTTTCGGGTGTCGGCGTTCGTGCAGCGCGACAGCGTCGGCGCGGTCCTTCGCCTGGTGCCGGCCGACATCCCGTCGGCCGAGGATCTCGGTCTCCCCGACGAGGTGATCGAGTGGGCCGACCAGCGCCACGGACTGGTGCTCGTGTGCGGGCCCCACGGCTCCGGGATGTCGACCACGCTCGCCGCGCTCGTCGATCGCATCAACCGATCGCGCGCCGCCCACATCCTCACCATCGAGGAGCCCATCGAGTTCCTGCATCATCACCAGATGGGGCTCGTCAACCAGCGCGAGGTGGGGGAGGACACGGTCAGCTTCGAGTCAGGGCTGCGCTATGCCCTTCGCCAGGACCCGGATGTGCTGGTGGCGGGTGAGCTCCCCGATGTGGAGTCGATCCGCCTGGCCCTCGGCGCGGCCGAGACGGGCCACCTGGTGCTGGCCACCTTGCGAACGGTCGACGCCGTGCAGACGATCGAGCGGATCGTCGACGTGTTCCCGGTCGACCAGCAGCAGCAGACGCGCGTGCAGCTCGCCAACACCCTGCGCGGCATCATCGTGCAGCAGCTCGTGCCCGCCGTCGACGGTGGTCGAGCCTTGGCCGCCGAGGTGCTGCTGCCCACGCCTCAAGTGGTGGACTGCATCCGCACCGGCGACTCTGCCAACCTCTCGAAGGCCATCCTCGGTGGCGCCACGAGTGGCATGGGGACGATGGACCAGTCGCTCGCCGATCTCGTCAAGGACGGGATCGTCGACATCGAGGTGGCGGCCGAGCGGGCCCTCGATCCCAAGGAGCTGCGGTACCTGCTCTCGGGGCACCCTCGCTGAGATCGTAAGGTCCACGCCGTGAGCGCAGCGGCAGTGGTCGGACTCGGAGCTCTGGGGATCCCCGTCGGGTCGTTCCTCAACGTGGTGATCGATCGCGTGCCCGACAAGGTGGCACTGCGGGGTCCACGCGACGGGGAGGTATGTCGCCCTGTCGAGGTGGCGGGGGTGCCCTTCCAGCCGTGGCTCCTGCGGGCCGGACGGATCACCGACGGACGGCCACCGCGCCGCTGGCTGTGGGTCGAGCTCATGACGGCGGCGGTGTTCGCGCTGTTCGCCGGGCGATACGGCGAGGACGTCACGGTCGTGCCGCTGCTCGTCCTCGGAGCGTCGCTCGTGGCGGTGTCGGTGATCGACCTGCGGCTGCTTCGGATCCCTGATCGAGTGACCTTTCCCACGCTGGCCGTCTCGCTGCCGCTCGTGCTGCTCGCGTCGCTGCGTCATCACGTCCCGGAGGCCTTCCTGGGGGCGCTCGTCGGCGCGGTGGCCTACTTCATCGTGCTGCTGGTGCCTCACCTCGTGTACCCGCGCGGGATGGGCTTTGGTGACGTGAAGCTGGCGCTGGTGATGGGCCTGTACCTCGGCTGGCTCGGCTGGTCCGACCTCCACCCCGTCGGTGGCCCGATCCAGCTCGTGCTCTACGGCCTGATGCTGGGATGCGCGCTGGGCGTCGTCTTCGGCCTGGTCTCGTCGGTGGTGACGAAGCGCCGCGGTGAGTTCCCGTTCGGCCCGGCGCTGGCCTTGGCCTGTGTCGTGGTGGTCTTCTACGCCCGGGACCTCGGGTTGTGAACCTGCTACAACGTCGGAACTAGAACGCGTTCCAGTTCCGGGGGGACAGGTGGCCGTATCGACCGAGCGTGACCAGGCCCAGACGCGCTCGGCATTGGCGCGCTGGCTGGAACAGCGCATTGGTGCTGACCGCGTCGAGGTCGGCGAGCTGAGCATCCCCGGCCTCTCCGGCTTCTCCAACGAGACGCTGCTGTTCGACGCCACCTGGGACGACGGAGCCGGCCCCGTCAGCCGGGGCATCGTGATCCGCGTCGAGCCCAGCGGCCACCAGGTGTTCCCCAGCACCGAGTTCGAGGCTCAGGCGCGCGTGCTGCGGGCCCTGTGGGCGGAGGGCAGCGTGCCAGTTCCGGAGGTGCTGTGGTTCGAAGAAGACCGCAGCATCCTCGGCGACCGCTTCCTCGCCATGCCGCGGGTCGATGGCCAGGTGCCGGCCGACAATCCGAGCTACCACGCGGAGGGCTGGGTCACGGCCCTCGACGATGGGGCCCGCGCCACGCTGTGGATGTCGGGCATCGACACGATGGCGGCCATCCACCGCATCGACCGGGTGGCCACGGACCTCACCTGGATCCCGGCGCCGACGCCCGCCGAACAGCTCGAGCGCGACCGCACCTACCGGGCCTTCGCGGCCGGTGACGACCCGTACCCGGTGGTCGACCGCGCCTTCGCCGTGCTCGAGGTCACGATCCCACCCGCCCCCGCTGAGCCCGCGCTCTGCTGGGGCGACTCCCGCATCGGCAACATGATCTTCGCCGCCGACTGCTCGGTGGCGGCGGTGCTCGACTGGGAGATGGTCACGGCGGGCGATCCCGTGCAGGACCTCGCCTGGTATCTGCTCCTCGATCGACACCACCACGAGGCCTTCGGAGTCCCCAGGCTCAGCGGGCTCGCGGATCGTGCGGCGTCGATCGGTCGATGGGAGAGCGCCAGCGAGTGCTCGGCCGAGCACCTCGACTGGTACGAGCTCCTCGGGGCCACTCGCTATGCGGCGATCATGACCCGCGTGATGAAGCTCCTCGACGCGTCGGGTGTGTTCCCCGGTGGCGCGGCGATGGCCTATGACCAGACCGGCAGCCAGCTCCTCGAGCGGCTCCTCGACGAACGCACCTGAGGACGACGCATGCTCTCTCCCGCTGACGACCTCCCCATCCACCAGGTGGCCGAGCCCATCCGTCGGCCGGGCCCGAGCGATCGCAACTTCTACGACCGCTACTACTTCAACTGCCACCCGTGCTCCGATGAGCTGTTCCTCGTGATGGGCATGGGGCAGTACCCCAACCTCGGGGTGATGGACGCGTTCGCCGTGGTGGTGCACGAGGGCGTACACCGCGTGGTGCGCGCCTCGCGCGAGCTCGGTGTCGATCGCATGAACACCTCGGTTGGGCCGTTCCACATCGAGGTGATCGAGGGACTCAAGACGCTGCGCTACACCCTCGACCCCACCGAGCACGGCCTCGCCTTTGACCTCAGGTGGGACGCCTTCGTCCCCGCCTTCGAGGAGCCGCGCCACATCGACCGCTCGGTCACCGGCCGCGCCTTCCTCGACGCCTGCCGGATGGCACAGCTCGGCAGCTGGACCGGCTGGATCGACATCGACGGCCAGCGCATCGAGGTCACGCCCGACCACTGGTGGGGAAGCAGAGACCGCTCGTGGGGCATCCGACCCGTCGGCGAGGCGGAGCCCCCGGGGATCACCGCGGCCAAGGAGGGCGGCGCCTTTCGATGGCTCTACGCGCCGATGCGCATGCCCGACCACGCGCTCGTGTTCATCTGCCAGGAGCGTGGCGACGGCAGCCGCGTGCTCGAGGAGGCAGTGCGCCTGTGGCCCGATGGCCGCGTCGATCACCTCGGCCGCCCCGAGCACGAGGTCACGTGGGGGAAAGGCGGCCCCGGTCTCATGGGCATGGCCACCAAGGCCACGCTCCGGATGGGCGACGTCGTGGTGGAGGTGGAACCGGTGCTCCCCGTGCACATCGGTGTGGGCACGGGCTACGGCTTCGACACCGACGGCTGGAAGCACGGCGCCTATCAAGGTGAGCTCGTCGTGCAGGGGCGTACGTGGGACCTCACCACCGAAGAAGGCCGCAGCCAGATGTGGGGCATCGTCGACGCGGTGGCCAAGTGCACCGTCGACGGCGAGGTGGGCTGGGGCCTCTTCGAGTGGCTCTACATCTAAGGG
>JBKJIE010000048.1:0-19824 GCA_046598715.1 Acidimicrobiales bacterium
TTCTGGCTAGATCTTGGCAGTTCGTTCAGTCGCAGTGGGTGACCGCTGAGCGTGGGATTCCTCGATGTTCTGAGGGCCCGATTTGCTCGGATCACCGCTGCACTGTGCGTGACCATACGGTCGTGCCCTGTGGGGCACAAGAGGCTATTTTCCCTGGTCAGAGGGGGTTACGGGGGGTGTTGGACGCACCACCGAGAGTGATGTATTCAAGGAAATGGCGCAGCGTGCAACTCTCACCACACAGAGTGAGATATCGAGGAAAGCCACGCTCAGTGATATACCGACAGCGCGAACGAAACCGCTCTATGTGGTCGTCGAACCGAGGACGCGCTCGAGGTACTGGTTCGTGAACCGGCCCTCGGGGTCCAGGCGGCGACGAATTTCTTGGAACTCGTCCCACCGCGGGTACCGCTCGGCGAGCGTCTCGGCTCGCTGGAAGTGCATCTTGCCCCAGTGGGGGCGACCGCCGTAGGCGTCCATGATGCGCTCGACGCCCTGGAAGTACGCGTCGTAGGGCGTGCCCTTGTAGACGTGCACGGCGATGTAGCCACTCGCTCGGTCCGACGCCGTGGAGAGCGGGATGTCATCGGGAGCGACGACGCGCACCTCCACCGGGAAGCTCAGCTGGATCCCCGCCTCGTCGACCAGCCGCCGCACGCGGTTGAGGGCCTCGGGGATCGCGCCTCGAGGGATCGAGTACTCCATCTCGTAGAAGTGCACGAGACGGGGGCTGGTGAACACGCGGTCGCTGCGGTCGGTGTACTCCACCCGTCCGGTGGAGGGCAGCATCTTGGCCATCCGGGGGATCCAGTCGGGCTTGCGGCGACCCACCCGGCACAGCGCCCCGAAGGCCACGTTGGGCAAGAGCACATCGTCGAGCAGCTGCTTCACCTTCGGGCGAGGCGCGGCGGGCTCGTCGGTGCGGGCGTTGCGCTTCGTGAGCGCCCACGCGGTGTGGGGGACCCAGAAGAACTCGACGTGGTCGGCACTCGACATGAACCCGTCGAAGTCGCCGAGCACGTCATCGATCCTGAGCGGCTCTTCGATGGCGTGGAGCCGGAAGGCCTTCACCGCTTGGAGCGTCACCGTCGACACGATCCCCAGCGCGCCCAGCCCCACCCGGGCCGCCGCGAGCACGTCGGCGTTCTCGTCCGCTGAGCACTCGACGATGGCGCCATCACCGGCGATGAGGCGCATGCCGACGATGCGGCTGGAGATGTTGCCGAAGTGCCAGCCGGTGCCGTGGGTGGCGGTGGCTGTGGCACCGGCGATCGACTGATAGCCGATGTCGCCCATGTTCTCAAGGGCCAGGCCACGCTGATCGAGCTCGTCGGACAGCGTGCTCAGCGAGATCCCGGCCTCGACCGTGACCGTGCGTGCCTCCGCGTCGTAGCCGAGGACCCGGCTGTAGCCGCTGAGGTCGACCATGACGCCGTCGGTGCAGGCGATCGGCGTGAACGAGTGACCGGCCCCGATGCACTTCACCCGTTGGCCGGCGTTCGCCGCGTCGATGACGATGCGCACCAGCTCGGCCTCGGTGGTGGGCTTGCGGATCGACACCGGAGCGCACACCTGGTTGCCAGCCCAGTTCGACCACGACGTCCGGCCCTTCATGCTCACGACTCGCCAACCTAGTGGTGGGGCTGGCACCCCCATGGGCCATCGTGCCTACGCCCTGTCGCTGTCCTGAGCGTGCCGTCCACAATGGGACGGATGGGGGCTGCACGGATGTGGGCACGAAGCGAGCGCCGGCGACGACCGGGAGCAGCGCTCGCACTCGTCCTGCTCATCGGGGTGAGCGGCGCCGTGGTGCTGTCCACCTTGGCCGGCGCGAGTCGCACGGCTACGGCGTTCGATCGGTTCCTCGACGCGAGCGACGCCGCCGACGTGCAGCTCCAGTACTCGAGTGACGGTGCAGTTGACGACGAACTCTTGGCGGCGCTGCGCGCCGATCCGCACATCGCGGTCGCGGCCCCGCTCTACATCACCGTTGGCTTCAGCAAGCGAAGCGGGTACGACCTCGGGCTGTTCGCAAGCCCCGGACGGGAGCTGTTCCGGGACATCGACCGTCCACGGATCCTCGAGGGCCGGCTGCCGGACCCGGCGGCGGCCGACGAGCTGCTGATCAACCGCTTCACCCAACACAACCTGGACGTCGAGGTTGGCGACACCGTGCGGGTCGGCACCTTCAGCGCCGACCAGTTCGGTGGTGAGGGGCCGTCCGGTGAACCGGCGGGGCCGGTGCTCGACATGCAGGTGGTCGGCATCGGCGTCACGCCCTACGACGTGGCCGACGAGGAGTTCGTCGGCGCCTTCGCCACACCCGCCTACTTCGCCGCCCACTGGGGCAAGGTGGGCGGCTTTGGTCCGACAATCGAGATCGCCACGCGGGGCGCCGGCGATCCCTTGGCGGTGGTCCGACACGCCATCGCTCGCTTCGATCTCCAAGAGGTGATCCTCACGCCCGCCTCCGACCTGACCGCCAAGGTCGACGCCGGAACCCGCGTGCTCGCTACCGGACTCACCATCTTCGCCCTGGTCGCGGGGTTGGCCGCCCTCGTGGCGTGCGCCCAAGCGCTACATCGCCGCGTCGCCGACGCCGGACGCGACCAGCCTGCCCTGCGAGCGATGGGGTTGAGCCGCGCCCAGCGGGTTGGGGCCATCGGGCTGGCCATCGCGCCGACGGTGGTGGCGGGTGCAGCGCTTGCGGTGGTGCTCGCCGCACCCGCGTCGGTGATCATGCCCATCGGCGACGCCCGACGCGCCGAGCCACATCCGGGGCTCGACGTGGACGCCACGGTGTTCGCACTCGGTGCCTTGAGCCTCCTAATCATCCTGGCCGTCGTGGGTGCGCTGGGCGCGTGGCGAGTCGCCCAGCGCGACGGTCAGGGCGGTGCCGAGGAGACGGACCGGCGGCCGCGCACCACGCCCATCCGATTCCTGCGGAACCGCCTCTCGCCCCCCATTGACCTCGGCGTCTCCCTGGCGCTCGATCGCGGCGCCCGATCGGCGGCCATGCCGGTCCGGTCAGCCCTGGTGGGCGCAGCGTTGGGGGCCGCCGGCATCGTGGCGGTGATCACCTTCGGTACGAGCCTCGACGCGCTGGTCAGCACTCCGGCGCGGTCGGGCTGGAACTGGACCTTCGCTCCGGACGTCGGACCGGAGGACGAGGCGACCCTGCTCGCGATCCCTGGCATTCAGGATGTGGGTGTGGTGCAGCTCAGGAAGCTGGTGATCGACGGCCAGCAGGTCCAGGGGGTGTCGATGCAAGCGGAGCGGGGCTCCCCGTCGCTGACCGTGCTTCGAGGCCGGATGCCCGTAGGACCGCGCGAGATCGCCGTGGGTCCGGCGCTGGCCGATCGATCCCATCTCCATCTGGGCGACAGGGTCCGCGCCGTCGACCACGCCGCGGGCGGCACCACCCGAGACGGCACCACCCGAGACATGGTGGTCGTCGGCGAGGTGCTCCTGCCCACCTTCGACGACAACCCGTTCAACGACGGGGTAGCAGTGGCCCCCACCGTCATCGGCGACCTCGCGGACAGCGACGGGTTCGGGCAGGCCGTCGTAACGTTCGCTCCCACGGTGTCGGCCGCCGAGGCCCGCCATCGCATGACCGCCGCACTCCCCGCCTCGATGTCGGTCTACGCCTTCCCGTCCCCGCCACCAGATGTCGCCAACCTCGCCGCTGTGCGCTTCTTGCCGCGCCTGCTCGGCGTCTTCCTCGGGTTGCTGGCGCTGGCGGCGGTTGGCCATGCCCTCGCCACGAGCCTGCGTCGACGGCGACACGACATCAGCATCGTGCGGGCCCTCGGCTTCGTCGGTCGAGATGTCGCTCGGACCATCTCGGCGCAGTCCCTGACGCTCATGGTCATCGGCTTGGCCGCGGGGGTCCCGCTCGGCCTGGCGATCGGACGGGTGTCGTGGCGCATGGTGGCCGATGGCATCGGCGTCTCGAGCCAGCCAACCACCCCGCCCGTTGCCCTCGTGACCCTCGGCGCCGCCGCGTTGGTCGCCGGTCTGGTGCTGGCCGCGTTCCCCGGACGGATGGCCGCGCGGCTGAGCACAGTCGAAGCCCTCAGGGCTGAGTAGCGGAGCCTCAGGGCATACCCTCCCGTCATGGTGAAGTTCCGGCGATCGGGCGGCGGGCTCAGCGACAACCTCGAGGATCGCCGCGGAGCGGGTGGCGGTGGTCGCCTCGGGATCCCCGTGGGCAAGGGGGTGGGCGGCGGAGTGATCGGCATCGTCGGTCTGCTGCTGGCCCTGTTCCTCGGCGGCGGCCTCGGCGGCGGCGGAGGCAGCGGCGTGGACGTCACCGACATCTTCGGGCAGCTGCAGTCGCCGGGCGGCACGGTCAACCCTGCCGACGACGAGCTGGTGCAGTTCATGTCCGACGCCCTCGACGACATCCAGGCCTTCTGGTCGACCGACGCTGGTCTGGGCAGCCAGTACCGCGACGCGAAGCTGGTGCTCTTCAGCGGCGGCGTGAGCACGCAGGGATGCGGCGACGCGACGAGCTCGGTCGGGCCCTTATACTGCCCTGGCGACGAGCACGCCTACATCGACCTCGACTTCTTCCGCGAGCTCAAGAGCCGGTTCGGCGCACCGGGAGACTTCGCACAGGTGTACGTGCTCGCTCACGAGCTCGGACACCATGTGCAGAAGATCCTCGGCACGAGCGACCAGGTGCGGCAGGCCCAGCAGCAGGACCCGGGGCGGGCCAACGAGTACTCGGTGCGCCTGGAGCTGCAGGCCGACTGCTACGCCGGGGTGTGGGGCAACAGCGCCCAGGACCGCGGGCTGCTCGAACCGGGCGACACGCAGGAGGGTCTGGGTGCAGCAGCCGCCGTCGGCGACGACCGCCTGCAGCAACAGGCAGGCGGACAGGTCGACCAGGAGTCGTGGACGCACGGTTCGTCGGCGTCTCGCCAGCACTGGTTCACGGTCGGCTTCGACAGCGGCCGCTACCAGGACTGCGACACCTTCGCCGTCGCCGCCGACCAGCTCTGAGGTCGGACGCGACACGACCGGGGCCGAAGCCCCGGTCGCGTGGTCAAGCGATGGGTGGGCTCAGCGAGCCTTGAGCGCCTCGATGAGCTTCGGCAGGACCTTGTGGACGTCGCCCACGATGCCGAGGTCGGCCACCGAGAAGATCGGCGCCTCGGGATCCTTGTTGATGGCGATGATGTTCTTGGAGCCCTTCATGCCCACCAGGTGCTGCGTGGCGCCAGAGATGCCGCAGGCGATGTAGACGGTGGGCTTCACGACCTTGCCGGTCTGGCCGACCTGGTAGCTGTAGGGCACCCAGCCGGCGTCGACGATGGCGCGGGAGGCGCCCGGGGCCGCTTTGAGGAGCTTGGCGAGGTCCTCGATCATCTGGTACTTCTCGGACTCGCCGAGGCCACGACCGCCGGAGACGACCACGGCCGCCTCATCGAGCTTGGGGCCCGTGGCCTCCTCCACGTGGCGGTTGGTGATCTTGGCCTGGCCGGCCTCGGGCACCTCGATGGAGGACACCTCGGCGGCACCGCCACCGGACTCCTCGGCCACGAAGGACTTCGGGCGGAACAGCGCGATGTGCGGGCCCGCCGCGGTGAACTTCGTCTTCACGAGCTTCATGCCGCCGAACACCGGCTCGGTGACGATGACGGCATCGCCGTCGACCTCGACGTCGACGTTGTTGGTGATGACCGGTCGGTCGAGCGCCACCGAGAGGCGCGCCGCGATGTCGCGGCCCTCGTAGGTCATGCCGATCATGAGCAAGTCGGGGGCGTTGCCATCCGTGACCTGCTTGGCGATCGCCGAGGCCACGGGCACACCGGGCAGCGAGCCGCCGAGGTCGCCAGTGGCGAAGACCTTCGTGGCGCCGTGGGCGCCGAGGGTGCCGGCCACCGCGTCGGCGTCAGCGCCGCCGTAGACGGCTTCGACGGTGCCGCCGAGCGAGCGGGCCTTGGCCAGCAGCTCGAGGGTGAGGGGAGTGACCTTGCCGTCGGTGGCTTCGGCGTACACCCAGATGCGGTTCAGAGCCATGTTCGTTCTCCTCGTCGGGTCCGGGTCTCAGATGACCTTGAGGCCGTCGAGGAACTCGACGATCTTCGTGAAGGCTTCGCCGTCGTCCTCGATGATCTCGCCGGCCTCGCGGACGGGAGCGTCCTCGACGGCCACGATCTCCTGGCCGGCGCCGGCGGCACCCACCTGGGACGGGTCGATGCCAAGGTCGGCGACCGTCAGCTCGTCGACGGGCTTGGACTTGGCGGCCATGATCCCCTTGAAGGAGGGGTAGCGGGGCTCGACCACACCAGCAGTGACCGACACGAGGGCCGGCAGCGGGCAGGTGACCTCGTCGTAGCCGGCCTCGGTCTGGCGCTGCACCTTGACGGTTTCGCCGTCGAGGTGGATCTCCTTGGCGAAGGTGATCGACGGCAGGCCCAGCAGGGCGGCGATCTGCTCCGGGACGGTGCCCGTGTAGCCATCGCTCGACTCCGTGGCGGCCAGCACCAGGTCGGGCTCGGCCCGCTTGATGGCGGCGGCCAGCACCTTGGCGGTGTCGAGGGCGCCGGCCCCGGAGAGGGCTTCGTCGGAGATGAGGATGGCCTTGGCGGCACCCATGGCCAGCGCCGCGCGCAGGCCACCGGTCTCCTTGTTGGGGGCCATGGACACGAGGGTGACCTCGCCACCGCCGGCCTTGTCCACCAGCTGGAGGGCCATCTCGACGCCGTAGCTGTCGGACTCGTCGAGGATGAGCTTTCCGCTGCGGTCCAGCGTGTGGTCACCTTCGAGCTTGCCCGGCTCGGCCGGATCTGGGATCTGCTTCACACAGACGACGACATGCATGAGGGGCATCGTCGCACGGGGCGCAAGGTCGCTTCCAACCGGCGGCCGGGGACGCCTGGCACTCGGATAGGTTCGGCGGGCCATGAAGTTGCTGCTGCTCGTCAACTCGTCAGCGTCGTCGGTGACGGCCCGCAGCCGCGTGGTGATCCAGAAGGCGCTGTCCGCGGACCACGACGTGACCTTGGCGGAGACGAGCCGACGCGGGCATGCCACGCGGCTCGCGCAGGGCGCGGCCAGCGCTGGCACGGAGGTCGTGGTGGTGCTCGGTGGCGACGGCACGCTCAACGAAGCCGCCAACGGCTTGGCTGGCTCGTCGTGCGCCCTGGCCGCGCTGCCCGGCGGATCCACCAACGTGTTCGCTCGCACGATCGGCCTGCCCAACGACCCGATCGAGGCCACCGGCGACCTGCTCGGGGCCCTGGCCAGTCGCTCGATCCAGCGGGTCGGGCTGGGCGTGGTGAACGGCCGCTACTTCCTGTTCCACGTCGGGATGGGGTTCGACGCAGCCGTCGTGGCCCAGGTCGAGCGGCGCGCTGGCCTGAAGCGCTACGCCGGCCACCCGCTGTTCGTCTACGCCGGGTTCGACACCTGGATCCGCCACTACGACCGGAGCCGCCCCCGGTTCGCGGTCCACCATGCCGACGGCACGGTGATCGACGACGGCTACCTCGCGATCTGTCTCAACACGAACCCGTACACGTACCTCGGCAACCGGCCCCTGAACCTGGCGCCCGAAGCCGCGCTCGATCGCGGTCTGGCCGTCGTCACGCTGCGCACGCTCGCCTTCGCCCGCACGATGCGGATCATCGGTTCGGCCCTCGGCTCGGGCAAGCACCTGCGGAGCAACCGGTGGACTGACTACCGCCACGACCTCACATCGGTGACCGTCGAGGGCTACGGCCCGTTCCCCTACCAGGTCGACGGCGACCACCTCGGCGACACCGAGCGTCTCGTCATCAGCCACGAGCCCGACGTGCTCGACCTGGTGATGCCGTAGCAACCGAGCCAGACGTCCACTGGTTCGACGCCTGACGTTGGGACCATCGGCCCTGCTCGCGGCTGGAGGTGTCGGGCAACCTGTTGCCATGAGCCAACGCAGCCGCCAGGACCGCGTGCGCCACCAGCAGCGGCGCACGCACGGCAAGCGCGCCGCTGGCCTCGGCGTGCTCCTGCTGCTCCTCGCCCTGGGCGGTCTGGCGCTGGCGTCCGCCCTGCGATCCGACAGCACCGCGCCGGACAAGGGCGGCGCGGCCTCCGGGACGGTGCGCGTCTCGATGACCGAGTTCGCGTTCGCCCCGGACCCGATCGTGCTGCAGCACGGTGCCGGCGCTCGTCTCGAGGTCGTCAACGTCGGCACGACCGGACATGACCTCCTGATCGGCCAGCTGGGCAAGGGCACACCCGATCTCCCGCCGGGTCAGCGCATGGTGCTCGACCTGTCCGACCAACCCGCTGGCACCTACCGCGTGGTGTGCGACCTACCCGGCCACACGGAGGCCGGGATGGTCACCAAGCTCATCCTCCGCTGAGCGCGCTGCCCGCATCAGCGGCCCAACGCTGTCAGGGCGACCGACGGGACGTTGGTGACGACGGCGTCGACGCCGACCTCGGCCAGCCACCGGATGCGGTCGGGGTCGTCGCAGGTCCACGTGTTCACGGCGAGTCCCGCACCGTGGGCCTGGGCCACGAGCTCCTCGGTGATGAACCCGTGATGGGGATGGATCGCCACGTGGCCGTGCTCGACGGCGCGCTCGATGAGCGCGCCCACATCGGTGATCATGCCGAGCAGCCAGGCGGTGGCGAGCCCGGGCGCCAGCTCGCGCACGCGATCCACGGTGGGGAGGTGGAAGCCGGAGACGAGGTAACGGCCGTCGTCGAGCTCGCCGCGCGCCTCGAGGAGCGCCACGACGTTGCTGGCCAGTTGCTCGCCGGGGTCGAAGTCCTTGTCGTCGGGCCAGTTCTTGATCTCGATGTTCACGACCGAGAGGGGCCGACAGACGTCGAGCGCCTGCGGGAGCATCGGCATGTCGGGCGGCAGCTCGACCTGCTGGAGCTCCACCAGGACCCGACCGTCAGGGAGGGTGTCGTCGTGGCTGATGGCGAGCGCCCCGTCAGCGGTGCGTCGCACATCGAGCTCAACTCCATCGGCTCGCTGGTCGATAGCCCCTGCGAAGGCGGCCAGCGTGTTCTCCGGATGATCTCTGGATGCACCTCGATGGCCAATGACGAGCATGGCAAATGTCACCTTCGATGTCTGAAAAAGTGCTTGCAGCCGTTAGCGCATCGACGCTACGGTGTCCAACGCAGCCGCACGCGCTCTCTTGCGATGAACGTAGCGTGGCGGCATGTGAAACCCGTCACGATTCCCCGTGACCACCAAACCGCCGCGGAGGAACAGCGTGGCCCTCGCCCAAAGCCGCCCCTTGCACCTGACTGTCGAACGTGACGATTGGCGCGACGTCGCGTCGTGTCGCGACACCGACCCCGACCTCTTCTTCCCGGTGGGCACCACCGGTCCCGCCATCGAGCAGATCGAGAACGCCAAGGCCGTCTGCGGCCAGTGCGAGGCGCAGGCCGCCTGCCTCGAGTACGCCCTCACCACGAACCAGGACTCTGGCGTGTGGGGCGGCACCTCCGAGGAGGAGCGCCGCCAGCTCCGCAAGCAGTACGTCGCCCGCCAGCGTCGCACCGCCTAGTCCCACCAGCGCCCACCGAGGCGCTCCCCGTCGCCGACCTCCTGCTCCGCCAGGAGGTCGCTTCGCGTTTGGGCGGCATCACTCGGCCCGGACCACGGGGATGTCGAGCTGCACGATCGTGCCCGGCCGGTCCCCCGGCCCCGTGCCGCGGCGAAGGCTGATCGCGCCCATCAGCTCGCTCATCACCAACGTGCGGACGATGGACAACCCCAGGCCCGTCGCCGCGTCGAGGGAGAAGTCCTCAGGCACCCCCACACCGTCGTCGACCACGACGGCGCGCAGGTGCGTGCCGTCGTTGCTGAGCGCGACCGTCACCGAGCCGGGCGAGGCCTGAAGATCGACGGCCTCCGGAAAGGCATGGTCGATGGCGTTCTGGAGCAGCTCGTTGAGCACCACGGCGGCAGGCGTGGCCACCTCGGCGGGCAGCACGCCGGCGTCGCCCTCCACGTGGAAGCGCACCGGGCGATCGGGTGAGGACATGCCGTCTTCCACCATGCGCACGAGGGGGCGCACGATCTCGATGAAGGCGACGTCGTCGCCGGCCTCCCGGGAGAGGATCTCGTGGACAAGTGCGATCGATCGGATCCGACGGACCGACTCCTCGATCGCCACCTTGGCCTCGGGTGAGGTGAAGCGGCGGGCCTGAAGCCGGAGCAGCGACGAGATCGTCTGCAGGTTGTTCTTCACGCGGTGGTGGATCTCGCGGATCGTCGCGTCCTTCGACACCAAGAGGCGGTCGCGGCGACGGAGCTCGGAGATGTCTCGGGTGAGCAGCACCGCGCCGGACACGGTGCCGTGCTCGATGAGCGGGATGCAGCGGATGAGGACGGTCACCTCGGCGCTGCCCTCCACCTCCTCGGTGACCGGGGCTCCGATGGAGAACGCCGTTCGGACAGCAGAGTCGTCGAGGCCGAGCTCATCGAAGCGAAGCCCCTCGGAGTTGGCGTGGACGCCGATGCGGTGCAGGGCCGAGACGCCGTTGGGCGAGGTGTACTCCACCCGTTGCGCGGCATCGAGCAGGATCACGCCATCGCCGACGCGGGGCGCTTCCTCCGTCTCGAGATCCTCAGCGTCGAAGGGGAAGTCGCCGGCCGCGATCATGCGAGCGAAGCGATTGAAGATGGCGACGTAGGTGCGCTCGAGCTCGCCGGGCTGACGTCCGAACGACGGCGCCGACTCGCGCGTCAGCACGCCGATCACCTCGCCGCCGCATCGCACCGGGATGCAGAGCACGCGGACGCGCTCCTTGAGCGCCGCGATGGTGGTCTCGCCTTCGATGATCTCGCCGAGTCGGAAGGCGCGCGTGACGAGGGGCCGTTCCTCCTCGTCGACGGTGGTGCCGACCCAATCGGCCCGGTACACGGTCTGCGAGGTGCTGGGGCGCACCTGTCCGAGCACCACGAACCGGTCGCCGTCATCGGCATCGGAGGTGGGAGCGAAGAGGAGCAGATCGGCGAAGCAGAAGTCGGCCAGCAGGCCCCAGCCGGCGACGAGGCGCTGGAGATGCGCGAGCGCAGGCCCGTCGAGGGGCGTGTGGAAGCGAGCGAGCTCGGTGAGCGAGGCCATGGCCGACTCAGGCTACGAGCCCGAGCGGGTATGGCTGCGCGTCGACCGAGGCGACGACCTAGGCGACGATGCGCTCGAGCTCGGCCCGCGTGAGCTCGTACTTGGAGCCACACCGGGTGCAGTGCAGGTACATGATCTCCTTGAAGGGATCGATGTGGTCGAGGTAGCCCCGCCCGGAGCATTCGGGACACGGCACAGGTGAGCCCCATGCAACGGTGGGCACAGGCGCTGAGTCACGGAGGTCGATCACGACCCGGGGATCACGGTTCCTGCGGAGCAGACGCATCTCGGTTGCCTCCAGTGAGTCGGGACTTCCCGAGCTACGGCCGCCGATCCGAGCATAGGCCGTTCGGCCCATGGTGCCGCATCAGGGGCCCGTGGCGGTGGACCCTCCTCGGCGGGGATCGCCAGCTGCGGAACCCGGCGCCACGGCGTGCACGCCCCCGAAGTAGAGGTCGTGCTGGCTCCAGCGCCGAACGGGCCAGCGCGCGGCCATCGCCGCAACCGCGGCGTCGGACCACCCCGGCTCCACGTGGAGGTGCTGGCCGTCCCAGTGCAGGCGAGGCGCGTCAACGGCCTCCTGCAGACCTCGACCCTGGTCGATCACCCCCGCCACCACCTGGAGCAGCGCCGTGCGGATGCGCTTGCTCCCCCCGCTGCCCAGGACGAGCTCCGCCGAGCCCTCTGCTCCAACCACCACGGTTGGCGCCATCATCGACGCCACGCGCTGGCCGGCGAGCATGGAGTGGAAGCCGCCGGGGTGGAGGTCGTCCTCGCCCATCATGTTGTTGGCGATCACCCCGGTGCCGGGGATGACCCAGCCCGAGCCCTCCCCATTGGAGGTGGTCATGGTGGCCACGCTGCCCTCGGCATCGCGCACGCTGACGTGGGTGGTGCCCCCCGTTGAGCGACGACGGGCCAGCTCGGTGCTCACGTTGCCGGCGGCCCGGGCATCGTCGGTGGCGACCATGGCCTCGGCCAGCGCGAGGGCGTGCTCGACCGAACCGACTGCCGCAGGCCATCCAGCGCGCTCCTCCAGCAGCAGCAGGCCCAGCGCGACGAGCTCGCCGCCGAAAGATGGGGGCGGGTTGGTGAGGAGGCGGTGACCGCGCCATTGCACCTCGAGGGGCTCCCGTTCGATCACCTCGTAGGCGGTGAGGTCTTCGGCTGTGACCAACCCGCCACCGGTCCGCATGGCCGCATCGATGCGCGTTGCCAACCCCGGCTCCGCGAACCCGCGCTCGTCGAGGCGGCCGAGGAAGGAGGCCAGCTCCGGGTTCGCGAGCCGATCGCCCACTCCCAACACGCGACCCCTGGGCGCGACGATCGCAGCCGCCTCGGGGGTGCGGGTGAGGATGGGCGCAAGGATCCGCAGGAGGTACGCCTGCTGCTCGTTGACCTCGACGCCGGCCTCGGCCAGCCGGCGAGCGGGGCCGACCACGGCGTCGAGCGGCAGGCGGCCGAGTCGGCGGTGGGCGTGCAGCCAGCCGGCGAGGCACCCGGGCACCGCGACCGATCCCAGCCCAACGTGGAAGCTCTGGTCGGCACCCGTGAAGCTGACGATCACCTCGTCGAAGTCGAGGCCCGCACCAGGAGCCTCCGGCGGCGGGTCGGCCCGGCGGCCGGGCGTGTCGACGAAGAAGTCGAACACGATCTCCTCGCCTGCGGCGGTGCGGGCGAGAAGAAACCCGCCGCCGCCGAGGGAGGTGAGCGTGGGCTCCGCGACCGACGCCGCGAAGCCGGCGGCCACGCACGCATCGATGGCGTTGCCCCCTGCGTCGAGGACCTCCGACGCGGCCGCCGTGGTGGCCGGGTGGCCGGAAGCGACGGCCCACCCGCGATCGCTCACCGCCAGAACTGCTCGCCCAGCTGGAGGAGGCCGGCCAGGTCGGTGATGTCGTGGTCGAAGTACGGCACGGTGGCGACCACTTCGGGTGCAGCCGACAGCTCGGCGCGGGTCTCGGCCTCGCGCTTGGCCACCACCTGGAAGTTGAGGAAGCTCTCCCCCACCTCCTGGAGCACCCGGGTGACCTGCTCCGGCGGACCGATGTCGGTGGGCAGCACCTTGGCCAGGGCGGCGGCGTCGTTGCAGAACGCCTTGGCCGCGGCGGTCGTGCCGCGGTCGAGGAACCAGGTGGGCAGCACCTTGTTGAGCACCACCGCGCCGAGGTGCAGCCCGCGGTCGGCGAGGGCGTCGATGAAGAACTCGGCCTCCGCCACCGGGGCTGACTCCAGTGTGGACACCACGACGAAGGTCGTGCGGGAGTCGGCCAGCGTCCGGGTGACGGCGTGGGCCCGCTCGACGAACCCCTCGTACATGGTCTGGAAGAGGAGGAAGAACTCGGCGATGTCCTCGAGGAACTTCGAGCCGAGGATGCGATCGGCCACGGAGTAGAAGGGCTTCGACGCCATCGACAGGACGCGGCTGCGGGCGGGCACGGTGAGCCAGCGCAGAAGGCGACTCGAGAAGAAGTCGGCCATGCGCTCGGGGGCCTCAAGGAAGTCGATGGCGTTCCGCGTGGGTGGCGTGTCTACGACGATGAGGTCGTAGCGACCCGATGCGTGGATCTCGTAGAGCCGCTCCATCGCGATGTAGTCGTGGCTCTGCACGAAGCGGCTGGTGATGTTCTTGTAGAGCGGGTTGTCGAGGATGGCGTCGCGGGTCTTGGCGTCGGGGGCGTGCATGCGCACGAGGTCGTCCCAGGACTGCTTGGTGTCGAGCATGGCGGCCCACAGCTCGCCGCGGGGGGTGAAGCCCGCCTCGACGAACGCCTCCGGGGGCACCTGCTTCTCGATGTTGCCGAACTCCTCGAGGCCGAGGGCGTTGGCCAGTCGCTTGGCTGGATCGACCGTGAGCACCAGCACCTTGCCGCCCAGGTGCACGGCGGCCATCGCAGCCGCCGCCGCTGCGGTAGTCGTCTTGCCAACACCCCCGGAGCCGCAGTGGATCACGATCTCCTTCGCGGCCAGCAGCTGCTCGATCGATCCCGTCGAGGCCTTCTGCTTCTTGCGCGCGCCTGCCATCAGTACCCGAGCTCCTCGCCGAGGTGCGCCGCCACCTGGCTCGTGGCGCGCGCTCCGTGGCTGCGTTGGAAGAGGTAGGGCACATAGAGCAGCGGCGTGCCCGGGGGCAGCTCCTCGCGCAGGCGGGTGAGGTGCTGGGCGCGGGTGCGTCGGAGCGTGACGGCCAGCTCGGCGCCGTCGAGCAGCTGCGTCACCGGGCCGCTCACCGCGTCGGCGAGCAGATCGCCGGGCGCGGATGGGCCCGCGCGATCGTTGATCCGGTCGAACACCTCCTCCTCGCCGCGGCCGAACAGCTCGGGCAGCACGCGGTTGGCGACCACGGCCGCGAGGTCGACGACCGTCTCGATGCGCAACCGCTGCGCCAGCTCGAGCGTCTCGTTGACCGGCATCTCCTCAGGTGCCGACACGATCACCACGCCCGTCTGGGCGGGGTCGCCGAGGATGTCGAGCATCCAGCCCGTCTGGTCGCGCACCAGCCCGACGTGCACCAGCTCTTGGATGGCGGCAGGCGCCGCGAGCTGTCCGGTGATGTGCCCGGTGGCGACGGCGTCGACCACGACGAGGTCGTAGTGGCGCTCACGGACCTCCCAGAGGAACTTCCCGACGGTGAGGATCTCCTTCACGCCGGGTGCCGCGTTGGCGACGAAGTCGAACGTGCGAGCCAGTGGACCGAGACGGGCGATGAACGGGATCTTCAGCTGGAGGCTCAGGTACTCCTTGAGCGACTCCTCGGTGTTCATCGACATGGCCCACAGCCCCGGCGACACCTCCCGCTCCTTGAACGAGGTGGGGCCGGTCTCGTAGAAGTCGGCCAGGTTGCCCTTGGCATCGATCTCGCCCACGAGCGTTCGCTTGCCGTGCTGCGCGGCGAGCAGCGCGAGAGACGCGGCGATCGTGGTCTTGCCCACGCCACCCTTGCCGGTGACGAACAGCAGCTTGCGGTCGAGCAGATCAGTCATCGCAGATCAGTCATCGCTGGATCAGTCGCGGCGCGCCCCCAGTGGCCGGGCCGTCAGCCGCCGAAGCCGATGCGCCGTTCGTCTTCCGGGCTGCCGATCTCGACGTAGGCCAGCTTGGCGGCCGACACCCCGACCTGGCGACCCTTGCGATCCACGAGCCAGAGGGTGGTGCCGGCTGCGAGGGCGTCGTCGACCTGCTGGCGGACGTTCACCGGATCGGCGTCGTCCGGCAGGTGGACCTCGAGCTCCTTGGGGGTCTGGATCATGCCGATGCGGACGTCCACGTCATCTCCTCGGTAGGTGCGGCGGCCATCCTACGAGCGCCGCACCCGGGTGCGGACACGACACCTCCCGCGGACCGCAGCGGCACTCCGGTCTCAGTCTGGCGGGGCCTCGGAGGGCTCGACCTCGCGCCACCAGCGCGGATGGTGGCGGCGGACGTGGTCGGCGGGCACGGTGCCTGTTCGCATCGCTCGGAGTGCGAGCGGCTCGGCCAGGGCCTTGCCGATGTGGCCGACGACCACCGCGACGAGGGCGAGTGCGAGCCAGTCGTGCACGAAGGTGGCACCGGTGCGCCAGGCCAGCGGGAAGGGCTTGAACCACCGCATGATCGAACCGGTGGCCAGCATGAGCGGGATGCAGCCGGCCACGAAGATGGCGTTGAGCTTCTGTCCCGCGTTGAACTTCCCCATCCGCTCGTGACCGCGCCGGCCGAGGCTGGTGAGCCACCGGCGGTCGTCGGTGGACCAGCGTGCGAACCGGCGGATGTCGCGTCGCAGACCGGCCCGCCACGAACCGGAGCAGGCGACGAGCAGCGGGACCGGGAGCAGCAGCCCGCTGATCACGTGGATGTCCTTGACGAGAAGCCGTCGTCCGACGATGGCCGACAGCGGACCGACGTAGAGGGTCATGCCCGTGGCCAGCAGGGTGAGGAAGAGGGCGGCGTTGGCCCAGTGGAGCCAGCGCTCGCCCCGGTCGAAGCGCACGACCACCGTGCCCTGCAGCGTGTCGGACGGGATCACGTGGCTTCGTCGCTCCGGCCGTTGGAGCGACCGACCCACGCGTCGACGTCGTAGCCGAGGTTTTCCCAGTAGCCCGGATCAGACGGAGCGTCGAGCGCGGAGACGACCTCGACCCGATCGAGCCACTTCAGTGACTTGTAGCCGTACATGGGGGCGACGTAGAGCCGCACGGGACCGCCGTGCTCCCTGGTGACGGGCTTGCCGAGCATGTGGTGGGCGATGAGCACGTCGTCTCGTCGGGCCTGCTCCATCGTGAGGGTCTCGGTGTAGGTTCCGTCGAAGCTCCAGAACCGCACGTGGGTGGCGCCGGGTCGAGCCCCCACCTCATCGAGGAGGTCGGCGAGCAGCACGCCCTTCCATGCCACATCGGGAACGCGCCACCCGGTGACGCATTGGAACGCCTTCGTCAGCTCGGTCTGCGGCAGGCGGTCGCGCACGTCGGCGAGCTCGAGCGTGGCCGGACGATCGACGTGGCCATCGACGGTGAGTCGGTACGCCGCGTCGCTCCTGCTCGGCAGCCCCCCGGTGACCGAGTAGATGCGGAAACGACCAGCCGTGGGCAGAAAGGACGACAGGCCGGTGCTGTCCTTGAGGGTGATCGGCCGGAGCGCCCGATCCAGGCCCGACTGCACCTTGGCCCCCCAGAGGATCCCGCCGGCGCCCAGCCCGAGCATGGCCAGGAGCGCGCGGCGACCAACGGGCCGGTCCTCCGGCGGGAGCTCCGCGTCTTCCGGGGTCTGCGCGTGCACAGCACGAAGGGTACGGCGGAGACCCCGGTGCTGGATGTCGGGCTTTCGCCCAACCGCCGGGAGGCGCATAAGGTGAGCGACCGTGGCTGACGGAGCATCAGAAGCCGGGGTAGCGGAGGCGCTGGCAGCGCTGGACGCTGCTCGCGGGCGCTTCGTCGCCGTGGTCGGCCACGAGCTCCGCACTCCAGTCACCACACTGCGGGGCCTGGCCGAGGAGCTCGAGCACGCCGACGAAGCGGCACTCCGGGAGATCACCCCGGCCATCGTGCGCAGCGCGCGGCGGGTCGAGTCGCTCCTCGACGACCTGCTCCTCGCGACAGACATCACCACCGTACTGCCCGTCGGTGAGCCCGAACCGATCGACCTCGTGTCGGCTGCGCAGGCCACCTGGGACGCGCTCGAGGTGGGTGACGACCTCGAGCTCTTGGGCGACCCTGAGGTGATCGCCTCACTGCGCCCCGGCGCCGGCGACACGATGCTCGAACGCGTGCTCGACAACGCTCGACGCTACGGCGCACCACCGTTTCGCCTTCACGCGGCGACAAAGGACGGTCGGGCACGGGTGACGGTCTCCAGCCAGGGCGCCGAGCTACGGCCCGACGACGTGCACTTGGCCTTCGAGCTCTTCTACCGAGGTGAAGCGGCGGTCACCTCAGCGCCGGGCTTCGGCCTCGGTCTGCCCGTCGCTCGGGCACTCGCTCGTCAGCACGACGGCGAGCTCACCATCGAACCTCACGAGGGTGGCGGCCTCGACGTGTGCATCGACCTGCCATCGGCCCAGTGACGCAGCGCGAGCCGTTCGGCGATGAGCTGAAGGTGCTCATCGCAGACGACGAACCAGATGTGCGCCTCCTGCTCCGCCTCGGGCTGCGACATCGATCGATCACCGTCGTCGGCGAGGCGTCCGATGGGCTGGCGGTGCTCGAAGCGTGCAACCAGCTCGACGTCGACGCCATCGTGCTCGATCTCCTGATGCCTCGCATGAACGGCTTCGAGGTGATCCCAGAGCTCCAGCGGGACCACCCGCACATCGGCATCGTGGCCTACACCGCGGTGGCCGGCGACTTCGTGCGGCGCGAGATGGCCCGCCTGAACATCCCCCTGCTCCTGAAGAGCGGCGACTCGGGGCCCCTCGCCGACGCGCTGCACACCGCGGCGGCAACGGGCCGCTCCGAGGCGCCCTGAACGAGCGCCGCTAGAGGAGCTTGAGCTCCTTGCGATAGCGGCGGGTGGGGGCCAGCTCGACCTCGATGCGCTCGGCGATGCGCGCGAACGCGACTGCCGCGTCGCCCTCGGGATCGGTGAGGACGATCGGGTGCCCGCTGTCGCCTCCGGCCCGGAGCTCGGTGACGAGCGGGATCTGACCGAGGAGGGGGGCACCAAGGCGCTCCGCGAGCTCGTCGCCGCCGCCGGCCCCGAAGAGCTCGTATCGCTTGCCGTCGTCGCCGACGAACCAGCTCATGTTCTCGATGACGCCCTTGACGGTGAGGTTCACCTTCTGGGCCATGAAGCCCGCCCGCTGGGCGACCCGTTGCGCGGCCGGCTGCGGCGTGGTGACCACGTAGACCTCGGCGCGGGGGAGGAACTGGGCCAGCGACAGCGAGATGTCGCCGGTGCCCGGCGGCAGGTCGACGAGGAGGTAGTCGGGGTCGTCCCAGAAGACGTCGGTGAGGAACTGCTCGAGCGCCTTGTGCAGCATCGGGCCCCGCCAGATCACCGGCTGGTCCTCCTTGGCGAAGAACCCCATCGAGATGCAGCGCACGCCGCCCGCGCCGGTGGGCGGCACGAGCATCGAGTCGATCACCGCCGGCGGGTGCTCCACGCCGAGCATCCGGGGGATGGAGAAGCCCCACACGTCGGCATCGATGACCGCGACGCTGTGACCGCGCTGCGCCAGCGCGATCGACAGGTTGGTGGTGACCGACGACTTGCCCACGCCGCCCTTGCCCGAGGCGATGAGCAGCACCCGGGTGGTGCTGTCGGGGTCGGCGAAGGGGATGGCCCGACCCTCGGCGTGCCCGTGCGACGGCTGGCTGCCTGCCGACGCGCTCGGGTCGCCATGGAGCATCTGGCGGACGGACGCACGCTGCTCGTCGGTCATGATCCCGAACCTCAGGTCGACCGAGGTGACGCCGATGGCCGTGAGCGCCGTGGTGACGCGCGACTGGATCTCATTGCGGAGCGGGCAGCCGGCCACGGTGAGGGTGACCTCGAGGGCGACGGCATCGCCGTCGATCGTGACGTCTCGCACCATGTCGAGGTCGACGATCGAGCGGTGGAGCTCAGGGTCTTCCACGGGTCGGAGAGCGGCGATGACGTCGTCGACGGTGACGGGCATGAGGTGAGGGCTCCGGGTCGGGGGATTTCCACTACGGGCATAGGTAGAATACCGGGCGATGGCACAGCAGCCGCAGCCGACGCTGACGCCCACGGAGTTCTCCTCCGCCGTCACCGCGATCACGTCGGCCTTCGGCGACCCCACGCGCCGCGAGATCTACCTGTTCGTGCGGGAGTGCAGCGAGCCTGCCGTCGATGCCGACCACGGGCCCGGGGCCACGGCCGCTGAGGTGGCCGAGCGCTTTGAGCTGCACCCCAACGTCGCCCGCCACCACCTCGACAAGCTCGCAGGCGGTGGCTACGTGGAGGTGGCCACCGGGCGCAACGGCACCGGCGCCGGCCGACCCTCCAAGCACTACCGCGTCACCGCGCCGGAGATGACCCTCGAGCTCCCGGTCCGGCACGACGATCTGCTCGTCACGCTCCTCGGCAAGGCGCTCTCGTTGCTGCCCAACGACAAGGCCGAGGCGATGGCCGAAGAGGTCGGCATCGAGTTCGGCCGGGCCATGGCTGCCGCGATGGGCGGGGTCGACGCCTCAGCTCGTCCCCCGCTGGCCTCCTCGAACGCGGCCCAGAAGTCGTTTCGCGCCGCCTTGCACACGGTGGCCGACGCCCTCACGGCCCACGGGTTCGCGGC
>JBKJIE010000010.1:0-7091 GCA_046598715.1 Acidimicrobiales bacterium
GTGGTAGATGGTTACCGTGACCGGTGACGGCACACGGGGCCTGGCCGCTGCAGCCCGGCAACAGAAGCAGCGGCGGACCGTAGGGAGAGACCACTGACGGCGGGAAAGACCGCTGACTTCGAGGAAAGACTCGGCGGTGAGCACCTTGCGTGCTCCCCCGACCCGGCGGTGCGCCAGCCGTAGTGGCGTGATCTCGGGAACGGTCGTAACGCGTACGTCGACCGCTTGGCGGACGAGGGTTCGATTCCCTCCAGCTCCAAGAGTGCTCAATCCGTCCTGGCTTGAGCGCTGTTGGAGCTGCCCGATGCCCCTTCGTAGCGACCAAGGATCTCGCGTGCCCAGTCAACCTCCCGCGTCGCCTTCGAGCTCGGGGTACAGCATCTTGGCGAGCGCGGGTGGGAGCAGCTCCCCCTCGCTTCGGCGGAAGACGAAGCTGCTGATGTTCGGCCGGGCCTGCAGCAGGGTCACCCACCAGTCAGCGGACTCGGCTCGATCGAACAGACGAAGCAAGCGCAGCGCGTCGGCGGGCGCGACGGCCACGCCATCGGGGATCTCCCTGCGGATGGTTCGATCAGCGACGTCGGTGCCGACGTAGCCCAGCGGACCCTCGACAGGATGCGGATCGCGCACAGGCAGCGGCACGCCGACCCAATCTCGTCGGATCGCCTCGGGTGCACCACCCACGGGGGCCACGGTGGCCCGGAACCAGTAGAGGATCGGGGCGTCGCCTCGACCCGCGAACGGCGACCGTCCCGGCCAACCGCTCAGCCCTCGAAGGCTCCGAGGCCAGGCACTGCACGCAGGTGCACCGCCCGCGCCCGCGCCTTGTGCTTGGCCTCGTACATCGCGGCGTCGGCACGGATGAGGACGGCCTCCGCGTCGAGCTCGCCGGGACGAGACGTGGCCGCGCCGATGCTGGCGCGCAGGGGAGCCCGGCGCTTGGCGAACACGACGTCGCCGTTCACAGCCTCGGAGAACCGCTCCACGAGCGCCACCACATCGAGGGGGCCAGCGCCTCCGCGGCAGATCACGACGAACTCATCACCGCCGATCCGCCCGATCTGATCATCAACCCGTGCGGCGCCGCGCAGGCGTGCAGCTGCGACCCGAAGCAGCTCGTCGCCCGCGGCGTGCCCGAGCTCGTCGTTGACGACCTTCAGATGATCGAGGTCGATGTAGACCACAGCGACCTCCTCGGATACCCGAAGCGATCGCTCGAGTGCGGCGACGATCGCGGCCCGGTTGAGGCAACCCGAGAGGGCGTCGTGGCTGGCTCGGTGCTCGAGCTCGGATCGCAGCCGGGTTCGCTCCGTGACGTCGGCCGCGCAGACGATCACGCCATCGACATCGCCCCCGTCGTTCGTCATCGGGCGGAAGGTGAGCTCGCACTGCCGCTGATCGAAGCCCCTGATCACGCCGACCTCGAGCTGCCCGGGACGTCCCTCGAGAGCGCTGTCCAGGGCATGTCCGACGGCATGACGGTCCACCTCGTCGACGTTGGTGACGAGCGCCTCGACGCTGTCCGTCGGTCCGAGCAGCGCCGCGAAGAGCGCGTTCGAGTACGCCACCTCCCGGTCCACCCGCAGGTGGCATATCCCGATGGGCAGCGCTTCGGCGAGACGCCCGAGCACCCGCTCACGATCATGGAGCGCCTCGATCTCGGCCATCTGCGTCGAGATGTCGACGAGCTCTGACACCACGCACCCGAGCTCAGGATCGTCGAGGCGGTTCTCGTTCGTGACCTCGAGCCAGACGTAGTGCCCGCTGGCGTGCCGATGCCGGAGCTGCACCCGCACGCTCCCGGCCCCAGCACGCATCTCCACCCAGCTCTCGATGGCGCGTCCCACATCGTCGGGATGGATGAAGTCGACCGTTCGGCGTCCCTCGAGATCGGAGGCTTCCCACCCCAGGAGCGCAGTGGTCGCCGCATCCACCTGCAGGATCATCGCGGCGGCGTCCTTGCGTACGCGTGCAGGACCGTTCGGCAGCGCCTCCGAGGCCTCTCCGGAGGCAAGCACGGCCTCAGGATCTGCGGTCACCACCACGGCGATGTGCACACCGTGCACCGGTCGCACGTCGAAGAGGTGCACCGTCGCCGTCTGATCAGGATCGGCCTGCATGTGCACGTCGAACGCCACGATCGGTTCCTGCCTCGCCTTCGTCCAGCCGTCGATGATCAGGAGCTGGTCGGCAGGGACGACGAGGTCGATGCCAGATCGTCCCACCAGGGGCCGATGGTGGCTTGACGGCACCGACGCCGGCATCGGCACGAGCCGCCCCTCGGGCCCGATCGCCGCCACGAGCGCGTCGGGTCGGGCGGCCAGAAGGGAGGTCAGCGCGAGGACGGCGTGGGCCACGTGACCCGTCGCCTCCCCCTCACCGTGGTCGTACGTCTCGTTCAGCAGATCTCTCCCTCGCTCAGGGGAGCATCGTCCTGTCGAGCCCGGTACCTGAGGGGCATCTCGGGCACCCCCTGAAGGCAGATTGACCCTCCAGAACTGGTGCGGGCCGGCCGAAAGGAATGACCTATGGCGGTTGACCTAGCGGTGCGCGGGCGAGATGACGGGGCGGGTCCCGTGGTGTCGCGACTGCCGGCAGGAGATCGCCCCTGGCCCGAGCTGATGGCTCGGATCGATGAAACCGTCCGAAGTACGACCGGGGTTCCGCTGGCCTCGATCGCGTCGGCCATCGCCATGGCGCTCCTCACCTTCCTGGCCGGGCGAGGCGGGGCCACCTCGCCTGTGTTCGTCGCCGTCGCGGCCGCTGCTGCCGGCACCTGCACGGTGGCGGCGTGGCGATCCATGGAACGACTCCGATTGGCCTGGGAGCTCCTGGCCGTCGGGACCGTGCTCTGGTCGGCCGGTCGAGACGCTCGACCCATCTGGGACTCCCTTCGCGCGGGCGCGGTCGACCCGATCTCGTTGCGTGACGTGGCCGCACTCGGCTCCATCGCATGCCTGGCCGCCGGGATCCTGTCGTTCCTCGAGAAGCCAGCACGGCGGGTGACCCAGCTGCGAGCCCTCACCGAAGGGCTCATGATCGCGGGGAGCATCCTGTTCGCCAGCTGGGCGCTGATCCTCCCCGGGGCGCTGCGGGCCGCCGATGGGCGGCTGCTCGTCGACCAGGTGATGCTTCTCGCCTACCCGATCGGCGACGTGCTGCTGGTCGCCGTCGTGGTCTTCGCGATCACCAGGATCCCTGAGGACCGTGGCTGGCGGTTCCTGCTGATGGGCGGCATCGGGGTCGTCGCCATGTTCGGCAGCGCCCTCAGCCAGATCAAGGTCGGGAACATCGTCAGCGAGGGTGTCATCGACGTCGGCACCGCCGTCGGGTTCCTGACGCTCATCCTGGCCACCACCAGGTCGTGGCAACCCCTTCCGCAAGACCCCCCGGTGGTGCCCAAGCACGCACAGCGGCTCCTGCTCTCAGCTCCGGGCCTGGCCGTCCTGATCGTGATCGGCACGACGATGCGCCAAGTCACCGGCCAACCCGTGGCACCCGAGCTCACCTGGGTCACCATCGTCGTCCTGGGGCTGAGCGTGGTCCTCCACATGACCGTCATCTTCGAGAACCACGCCCTCAGCAGCGACCTTGCCCTGGCCCGTGACGAAGCGATCCACGCCTCGGTGCTGAAGTCGTACTTCCTGGCCAACATGAGCCACGAGATCCGCACACCCATGAACGCGGTGATCGGTCTGACCGGGTTGCTCCTCGACACGGAGCTGGCTGCGGAGCAGCGCGAGCTCGCCGTCGGCGTGGCGACCTCCGCCGAGGGCCTGCTGGGCCTGATCAACGACATCCTGGACTTCTCGAAGATCGAGGCCAAGAAGATGGAGCTCGAGGTGGTCGACCTCGACCTCGAGGACCTGCTCGACGAGGTGGCGATGATCGTCGGTGATGCGGCACGCCGCAAGGGCGTGGAGCTGTTCGCCTACTGCGAACCCGGGCTCGTGACCGTGCGCCAGGGCGACCCGGTGCGCCTTCGACAGATCCTCCTGAACCTTGCCGCCAACGCGGTGAAGTTCACCCATGAGGGCTCGGTGACGATGCGTGCGGTGGCGGTGGCCGACACGCCTGATGCGGTGGCCTTCGAGGTCGTCGACACAGGCATCGGCATCCCGGCCACCGAGCAGGCTCGGCTGTTCGAACCCTTCTCCCAGCTCGATGAGTCGATCACGCGCAAGTTCGGTGGCACAGGCCTCGGGCTGGCCATCGTGACCGACCTGGTAGCCCTCCTCGGCGGCACGATCGACCTCGAGAGCGAGGAAGGGGTGGGCACCACGTTCCGTGTGACACTCCCCCTGGCTGCGGGAACGCAGCGACCGGTGGAGCGGGCCCTCGATGCGCTCGTCGGTCTGCGGGCCCTCGTCGTCGACGGCAACGCCGTCAACCGCAGCGTCCTTGCCCACACCCTCCACACCTGGGGGTTCATCGTCGACCAGGCCTCCACGGCCGAGGAAGCCCTCGACCAGCACTGCTGGAGCGGCTCCGGCGACCAGGGCTACGCGCTGGCGCTGATCGAGCACCAGATGGACGGGATGGACGGACTCCAGCTGGCCGAGGTGCTGCGGGCGCAGCGACCCACGGCATCGACGGTCATCCTGCTCCTGACCTCGGTGGTCGAGCTCTCCCGTCAGGAGGCCCACGACGCGGGGGTCCAGTCTGTGCTCATCAAGCCGGTGCGCAACACCTACCTGCTGCGCCGGATCATGGACACACTTCTCACCAACCAGGCCCCTGGCTCCGCCGGGGCCGGCCAACACGGAAAGGATGCAGAACATGCATCGAGTCCTGCTCGCTGAGGACAACAAGCTCAACCAGATCGTCGCCGCTGGCACGCTCCAGAAGCTCGGCTACGACGTGGAGATCGTCGACGGGGGTGTCGATGCCGTGGAGGCATGCCGCAACCGGGACTTCGACGCCGTGTTGATGGACGTCATGATGCCGGACATGGACGGCTACCAGGCCACCGCGGAGATTCGGGCCCTCGAGGCCTCCCGTGGCGGCATGCACACGCCGGTGATCGGTCTGAGTGCCCGGGCCATGGACGGCGACCGGGAGATCGCTCTCGCGGCTGGGTTCAATGACTACCTCACGAAGCCACTCCGAGAGGACGAGCTCAAGGACGCCCTCGAGCGCTGGATCGGCGCCCCGGTCGTCCTTCGCTAGAACCAGGTGCGCTGCTGCGGCCCCGCTACAGCGGGGGCCGCAGCAGCCACCTCAGGTCACAGACCTCAGGTGCGGTACGGGAGCACCAGCGTGGCGGGGAGATCGTGCCCGTGGCGCAGGCGACGAGCCACCACGGCACGTGCCCGCCAACGCCGATGGAAGAGCGGGTCGGCCTCCGCGGCGAGGTGCTCCACCCGGCGCTGGCTCGTCTCCCACAGCGACCCCAGGGCGTGCAGCTTGGCCTGGTCGTTGATGGTGAGATCCTCGACGGCCTCGACGTGGAGGAGGTCACGGAGATCCCGCGTCTCCACCCCCGCAGCGACGAGCTCGGCGTGGGCTGGGGACCCTGCTTCGGTCATGGACACGGCATGGTCGATCAGCTCGAGCATCGCGGTCGTCCAGCCGTCCATCCCCGTCAGATAGGTGGCCGACCTCGTGTCGCCGATGGGGGCGACGAGCTCTTCGGCCGCGGGCCGCGCTCGCTCGTCGTGCATCAGCTCCTCGAGGGCCCGGTTCGACCGGGCCGACACCAGGCCACCGGCGGCGAGGGTTGCGCACATCCCGACGAGGAGAAGCGACTGCTCCACGACCGGGAGGGGGTTTCCACCCACGAGGAGCAGCAGGTTCAGCACGGCAACGACGAAGGCGGCGGCCAGCCACGGCGTCAGCGTCTCAGCGATGAGGGGCAGCGCCGACGAGCGGCGACGGGGCTCTCGAAGGCCCGGGACTGGCGAGGCGGGGTGGTCGGAGGCGCGAAGAGGCATAGACAACACATCGGCGTCGAGGGCGCCGTCCTGAACCCCAGTGCTGAGCAGGGTGCCTAGCCCGTCTCGGTGGCCCTCTGGTCTCACAAGATCTCAGGCCATTCCGCTCAAGTCGACTGACCCGCGGTCCGACGTACTCCAGGTGACCCTGGCGCGCATCCCCACCCCCCCGGACTCGGAGCACCTCGCAACGGTCATCCCGCTCGTCGACGCCTCACGGGCACAGGCCGAGGAGCGGGCCCGAGCGTGGGACCTCCTCCGGCGGCTCGCCGGCGAGCGAGCCATCGACCTGCCGGCCCACCTCGGACGCCCAACCTCACGCGTCGAGGCGTTCCTGTCTGATGGCCCCACGGCGATCGATCCTGGTGCGATCGACCCTGCCACCGCGGTGGCCACCGCGCAGCGCATGCTCGCGGCGGCCACCGCTGCGGTCGATCTGATCGCCGACGAAGCCCTCGTGCTGGGCGACGCTCTGTCAACCGACCTCAGCACGTTGTCGCTGAGCGCACTGCACGACATCGTCGATGCGGTGTTGGGCCTGAGCATGGCGCCTCGGGCGGCGGCGGGGTGGGGTGACCCCGCAGCGGCAGTCGCGGCAGCGACCGTCTTGGAGGTGGCGGCCGAGGACATCCGAGGTGCTGCTCGATCGCATGCGCGGCTGTACGAGCGCTTCACCGAGGGCGTGTGGCACGTCCCGACACCGATGCTGAAGGCGGCGCGCCACCGTTGGCGACTCATCGCTCGAGCCCGCGTCCGCCGACAGCTCCGCCTCACCAGCCGACGCGGGCGCGTCGGCTCGCTCACCACTGCCGTGGCGGAGCTGTTGGAGGTGCGAGCCACCCGTGACCGCCTCGAGGCCGTCGCGCCCCTGCTCGCGCACCACCTCGGGCAGCTCGATCGCGGTCCGCTGAGCGATGTGGACTCGGCCATGAGCGCTCTGGAGGCCGTGCGCCTCCTGCAGACGCGGTTGGGTGAACTCCTCGACAGCGAGCGCCTGCAGCTCCTGCTCCTTGCCGACGCCTTTCGCAGCCCCGACGTCGCAGGACCCGCGGTGCAGGTTCGCAACGCCATCTGTGCCTGGTCCGCCGACGTGCAGGCCGCGGGTGGAGGAGACGCCGGTGCGCTCGACCTCGACGCCCTGGCCCGCTGGACGACAGA
>JBKJIE010000073.1:0-16477 GCA_046598715.1 Acidimicrobiales bacterium
GGGGTCGGTCACGAAGTAGGGGGAGATGTAGCCCTTGTCGAAGCGCATGCCCTCGACGAGGTCCATCTCGATGCCGAAGGTCTGGCTCTCCTCGACGGTGATGACGCCGTCCTTGCCGACCTTGTCGATGGCCTCCGAGATCGTCTCGCCGATCTCGGCGTCGGCGGCGGAGATGCTCGCGACCTGGCTGATCTGGCCCTTCGAGTCGACCTCGACGGCCATCTCCTTGATGGCGGCCACAGCCACCTCGACCGCGGCCTCGATGCCCTTCTTCAGGGACATCGGGTTGGCGCCAGCGGCCACGTTGCGCAGGCCGTGACGAACCATCGACCAGGCGAGCACGGTGGCGGTGGTGGTGCCGTCGCCAGCGACATCGTCGGTCTTCTTGGCGACCTCCTTGACGAGCTCGGCACCGATCCGCTCGAAGGGATCCTCGAGGTCGATCTCCTTGGCGATCGAGACGCCATCGTTGGTGATCGTCGGGGCGCCCCACTTCTTGTCGAGCACGACGTTGCGGCCCTTGGGCCCGAGCGTGACTCGAACGGCGTCGGCCAGCTTGTTCATGCCGGTCTCGAGACCGCGGCGGGCCTCGTCGTCGAAGGCGATGATCTTGGACATCGGCGGGTGTTCCTCCGTGGGGTTGCTGCGTTAGCACTCGCGGTATGCGACTGCTAAGAGTCAACCACCTCGGATCAGCACTCGCAACCGGGGAGTGCTAACCGGACCTGCTCAGACCGACGAGGCGACCGGGAGCCGAGCCGTCGCCAGATGGGCCCGGAGCGCCGCTGTCGCCAGATGGGCCCGGAGCCTGGCCGCGATGTGGTCCGGATCGATCGGCTTCGTGAGGTAGGAGTCGGCCCCGAGGGCCCAGCTGCGCACGAGGGAGCGCTCGTCGTCCTCGGCGCTGAGCATGACCACGCACATGTCGGGGGCCAGCCCTCGCTCGCGCCGCACCTCGAGCACGTCATAGCCGTCGACGCCCGGCATCATCACGTCGAGCAGCATCGCCTCCGGTGGCCGTTCGGTGATGGCCGCGATGGCGTCGCCACCCGTGGCGGCGTAGCGCACCGCGAACTCCTCGGAGAGCGTGATCCCGAGCATCTCGCGCACCACGGGGTCGTCATCGACGATCAGGACATCAGGAAGGGTCATCACGAGGCTGTGATCGGCCGATTCGCTGCTGGCATTGAGCAAGATGGGCCATGTGGCCCAGTACTGCCGAGTCGGCTGGGATTTCGGTGGGTCAGCCGCCGGCGACCGCAGGGATGATGGACACCGTCTCGCCGTCGGGTACCGGCGTAGCGAGGGCCTCGAGGAACCGCACGTCGTCGTCGGCCACGAAGACGTTGACGAAGCGCCGGAGGCCCCCGTCGTCGTCGAGGATTCGCTCGGCGAAGCCGGGGTGCACCGCCTCGAGCGACGCCAGCACCTCGCCCACGGTGGCGCCGTCGACGCTGACCTCGGACTGGCCACCGGTCAGGGTGCGAAGCGTGGTGGGCACTCGGACGATGACGCTCATTGGTGCGAAGCCCTTCGGATCAGATTGTTGGGGTGGATGGTGCGGGCCGGAGACGCCGCACAGGCAGGTCGATGGTAGTGAACCGACGATCCAGCCCGGTCATTCCCCGCCCGACCCGCCTCCCCAGGTTGCTGTTCGTGGCCTCCACCGGTATGCATTGAGCCGTGCGGCGGCCCATGATCCGGACCTTCCACCACGAGGACTTCGCGGCCGCCCAGCTGGCCGACCAGAAGGCGCGCCATGGCCACCGGGTCTCGGTCTGTCTGCCGGCCCGCGATGAGGCGGCCACGGTCGGCGTCATCGTGGCCGACATCGTCGGCTCGCTCGTCGAGCGCACCGGCCTCGTCGACGAAGTCCTCGTGGTCGACGACCACTCCACCGACGACACGGCCGCCGTCGCCCGGTCGGCGGGCGCCTCGGTGGTCTCCGTCGACGACGTGCTGCCTGAGCTCGGCGGTGGCGAGGGCAAGGGCGAGGCGCTCTGGAAGTCGGTCGCCGCGTCTGACGGCGACATCATCGTGTGGTGCGATGCCGACATCACCGACTTCGGTCCGCGCTTCGTCGTCGGGCTCGTGGGTCCGCTGCTCGCTCGCCCCGAGATCGGGTTCGTGAAGGGCTTCTACGACCGCCCCGTCGCCGGGAGCGCCCACGGCGGAGGCCGGGTCACCGAGCTCGTCGCCCGACCCACGATCGCGGCGCTGTTCCCGCACCTCGCGTCGATCGTGCAACCGCTCTCGGGTGAGTACGCCGGGCGCCGGAGCCTGCTCGAGCGCCTGCCCTTCGTGCAGGGCTACGGCGTCGATCTCGGTCTGTTGATCGACATCGCCGAGCTCGAGGGCACGGAGGTCATCGCCCAGGTCGACCTCGGTACGCGCCGCCACCGGAACCGCCCGCTCGACGAGCTCGGCCCGCAGGCGCTCGCTGTGCTGCAGACGGCGCTGCGCCGCGCCGGGACGGGCCTCGGCGGGCCTGCGACCCTCGTGCGCCCCGACCTCGAGCCCGTTGTGGTCGGCACCGGCGAGCGTCCAGCACTGGTCGATGTGCCGGCCTATCGCCGCCGCACAGCCTGATCGAAACCGGGCACAATCCGCCCGAATCGCCCCTAGGTCGTTCGGCCTAGAGAAACCCCTAAAGGTGACCACGCAGAGTGGTCGATGGTCACGGAGACAACGACCAACCCCAGGGCGAGACTGGACGAGACCAATGGCCCGATGCTCCCCCACTCATCCCCGCCAGGACTTCACCATCGACCTCACCGACGTCTCGAAGCTCCCGACCGGCCACCGCCTCACCGAGCTCGTGCAGGCGCTCACCGGCTGCAGCATCGAGCGCGCTGAGTTCGCGGTCAGCGACCCCACCCCGGCCGGCCCGGCCACCAGCGAGCAAGCCCTGCGGACCATGGCACGCGCCATCGTCCGCCTGCGCGCGCACCAACCCGCCTGAGCCACCTCCCGACCGCTCCCACCGCCGACGGGTGCTGGTGCCGGCCCTCAGGCGTGGACCGGCGGACGGCGATCTGACCAAGGCTGCGCCGACTCGACCTGAGCCGCGACGCGCAGCAGCAGGTCCTCCCGACCGAAGGCGGCCACGAGCTGCACGCCGATCGGCAGGCCGGCCTCGTTCCAGTGCAGCGGCAGCGAGATGGCCGGCTGGCCGCTCACGTTGAACGGGGGTGTGAACGGCACGATCTCAGCGGCCCGGAACAGACCGTGCAACGGGTTGTCGGACGGGCTGTCGAAGGAGCCGAGCGGCGGCGGAGGCTCCGCGATCGTGGGGGTGAGGAGGAGGTCGAACCCCTCCGTCCACCACGACGCCATCTCGCGACTGTTCACCTGCAGCCACTCGCGCGCCCACAACCATGCAGCCGCGGTGCTCGAGCGTCCGAGCTCGGCGAGCGCCCAGGTGAGGGGCTCGACATCCGAGGCGGTTATCTGCGTGCCGGTGCGCCGACTCCAGTAGTCGAGGCTCCATGCCGCACCGGCGGCCCAGTTGGTGATGAAGTGGCCGGTGTAGTCGGCGTCGTCGAGCGCCTCCGGGTGGGACACCTCCACTCGGTGACCCAACGACTCGAGCAGTCGTCCGGCTGCCTCTGTGGCCTCCACGCAGTCCGGGTGCACCGTGATCTGCCCGAGGGGAGCGGTGGGCATGATGCCGATCCTCAGCGACCCGGGATCGGCCCCGACCTCGGCGAGATAGGGGCGATCAGGGGCGGGCGCCGTGAAGGGGTCGCCGGGTTCCATGCCATGGGTGGCGTCGAGGATCGCGGCGGTGTCGCGCACCGATCGGCTCACCACGTGCTCGCAGGTGAGGCCACCCATGACGTCGCCGAACTCAGGGGCCAGCGACACACGGCCGCGCGACGGCTTGAGCCCCACGAGACCGCACTCGCTGGCCGGGATGCGGATGGAGCCTCCGCCGTCGTTGGCATGCGCCACCGGCGCCAGGCCGGCCGCCACCGCGGCAGCCGAACCTCCGCTCGATCCCCCGGTGGAACGGGTGAGGTCCCACGGGTTGCGGGTGGGGCCGTAGGCCACTGGTTCGGCGGTGGGGAGGATGCCGAGCTCGGGGGTGTTGGTCTTGCCCAGCACGACGAGCCCCGCGGCACGGAACCGGGCGGCCAGCGCGGTGTCGGTGGCTTCGGTCCAGCCGCGGTCCTTGAGGAAGGCCAGGCCCTCGTGGAAGGGATCCCCCGCCGAGTGGCAGCTGAGGTCCTTGAGCAGGAACGGCACACCTCGGAACGGGCCATCGGGTAGCGCTCCGCCGGCTTGCGCCCGCGCCGAGTCGAACAGCGGTGTGATCACCGCGTTGAGCTGCGGGTTGATCCGCTCGATGCGCTCGATCGCCGCGTCGACGAGCTCGAGCGGGCTGGCCTGTCCGGTGGCGACGAGCTCGGCCTGCGCGGTGGCGTCGAGGATGCTGAGGTCGTCGGTCATAGGTCCCCTTCGGTCGAGATCGGCGGCCCATCATGGCCTGCGCGCCCCGGCCGACGTCGTGCATCATCGACAGCGCCAGACTGCGCCAGTAGAACCTCGGGAGGCCCCGCATGACCACCTTCGTCGTCGTTCCCGAGCGCTCCACGGTGATCATCGCCGCGCGCTCGAGCGCCGGCCCGATCAACTGGCAGGCCACCGAGCCCAAAGGCGAGATCATCTGCGAGGTGGTGGACGGCGCCATCGATCTTTCGCAGGCCCCCACCGGACGCCTCCAGGTGCAAGTGGACCGCCTGACATCCGGCAACTCGCTGTACGACGCGGAGCTCCTGCGCCGCATCGACGCGCGACGGTTTCCGTTCACCACCGTCACCCTCGAACGAACCGCTGAGGTGGGCACCGACGGACGGTTCGAGGTGGTGGGCAGCATGGAGCTCCACGGGGTGACTCGGCCAGTCGATGGCGTCATCGCGGCCGAGCTCGACGGCGAACGCCTCGTCGTCACCGGCGAGAAGGTGGTCGACATACGGGACTTCGACATCCCGGCGCCCCATATGCTCCTGCTGAACATCTATCCGACCGTGCGGGTGCACCTCGTGCTCGAAGCACGGCCCGCCTGAGCTAGGAGACAATCGTGGGCACGTTGTTCGGGTTTGCCGTGGGCTACCTGCTGGGCTCCAAGGCGGGCACTGAGGGCTACGCGGAGCTGGTGCGCTCCGCTCGGGCCATCCTCGACTCCGAGGAGTTCAAGAGCTTCCTCGCCATCCTGCGCGAGCACGGCCAGCAGGGCCTGCGCCAGCTCAGCGAGTGGGTGGGTGGAGAGGGGGAGTCGCTCGGCCTTGAGGATCTGCTGCGGGAGGCGCGGGCGCGCCTACAGCGTTGAGCTGACAGTCTTCACATCTCGCGCATGCGCAGGTAGCGCGCGATGAACGGGACGCCGGTGACCGCCAGCCACGCGGCGACCATGAGCACGAGCCACTTGATCATGCGCCAGATCATGGGGCGGCAGGGTAGGCCAAGGCTTGGTGCACAGCATCGAGGCACTCCTCGGCCGTGAAGGGCTTGGCCAGCACGCCCGCGCAGCCCCTCCCCAGGGCCGTGGCCAGCACCCCGGGCTCGACGTGGGCCGAGAAGATGAGCACACGCAGACTCGGCAAGGACCCCCGTGCCTCGAGCGCGTCGATCACGTCCCAACCGCTCATCCCCGACATGCGGATGTCGAGCATCATCAGGTCGATCTCCTCGGTGGTGAGGCCGTCGAGCGCGCCCTGACCGTCCCCCGCCTCGATCACGTGGTGCCCCTCCGCTTCCAGGACGAGGCGCGTCAGGAGCCGGATGTCCTGCTCGTCGTCGACGACCATCACCCGTGCCATCAGACCGCGCCCCCCGAAGCGGGCACGGAGAACGAGACGGTGGTGCCCGCCCCCAGGGCGCTGTCGACCCACACCCGACCGCCGCACATCTCCACGTAGCGCTGGACGATCGACAGGCCCACGCCCGTGCCGCGCCGCCCGGGTCGTTGGTCGGCCGCCACCTGGAAGAAGCGCTCGAACATCCGGTCGGCATCGGCGGGAGCAAGGCCCTTGCCCTCATCCCGCACGCTGACGACCACCTCGGCCCCCTCCCCTCGCGCCGTGATGTGGATCGTCGCGCCGACAGGCGAGAACTTGGCCGCGTTGGTCAACAGGTTGACGAGCACCCGGGTGAGAGCGTCGACGTCGATCCGCACGATCAGATCACGGTCGACAGCGAGATCGATCTCGTGCTCCGCGAGCGCCTCCTCCGCATGGTCCAGACACTGTTGGACCGCCGCCCGGAGGTAGAGCTCGACCGGGTGGAGGACCACCCGACCGGCCTCGAGGCGGCTGAAGTCGAGCAGCCGCTCCACCATGCCGCTCATCTCCTGCGCGTTGCGCAGGACGCGCGCGATGAGATCGGGGGCCGTGTCGTCGAGCACGTCACGGCCGGCCAGCACGGACGACAGCCCCACGATGGCGGTGAGGGGCGTGCGGAGCTCGTGCGACACGGTGGAGAGGAACTCGTCCTTGACGCGATCGGCCTCGCGAAGCTGCTCGGCCGCTTCTCGTTCGCGTGCGAGCGCCTCTCGCACCGCGACCTCGCCGCGGTGTCGGATCGTGAGGTCCTGGACGATGCCCCGCAGGCCCACGACACCGCCCCCTGAGTCGAGCGCGGCTTCCCCGAGGATCGACACCCAGCGGGGCTCGGTACCGTCGGTCACCCCGCACTCGAGCGCCACCGACTCCCCCGACGCGGCCGCCCTCGAGATGGCTGCGTGGACACGCGCTCGGTCCTCCGCCGCGACACGCTCCACGAAGTCGTCCAACGTGCCGCGGAACGACGCCGGGTCGAGACCCAGCATCCCGTACAGCGGCTCAGAGCACTGCAGGACATCGGCGCCCGGATCCCACGTCCACATGCCGACGCCGGCCAGCTCCTGAGCCTCGCGGAGACGGGTCTGGCTCTCCGCCAGGTAGTCCTGGGCCAGACGCTGCTCGGTGATGTCGTGGGCGATCACCGACGCGCCAACGATGCGCTGCGACCGGTCGCGCAGCGGCGACACCGTGAGCTCGACGGGCACCAGCAAGCCGTAGCGGCGCTCCAGCTCCGTCTCCCGACGCTCGACGCGCTCGCCCTTGAGCGCACGACGGACGACATCGGCCTCCTCAGGCCGCCGGTGGCTGGGGAAGAGGAAGTCCGGGGCCGCGCCGAGCACGTCGTCCTCTCCGTAGCCGGTCACGCGCGCCGCGCTGGGGTTCCAGCTGCTGATCCTCCCGATGAGGTCGACCTGGTAGATGACGTCGTCGGAGGACCGCGCGATGAACGCCAGCGCGGCGAGCGCCTCCTCGGCGGCGCGCTGGGCGGCGGTGTCTCGCAGGGCCACGAGCACCAACCGACCTCCCTCGACCTCGAGCGGGCTGAGGCTGATGTCGACCGGGATGGTGGAGCCGTCGCGGTGGCGCACGGCCAGATCGAGGCCACCGCCCATTGGCCGAGCCGACGGAGCCGACAGGTAGGTGCTCCGGTTCGCCTCGTGACGGGCCCGCCGATCCTCGGGCACGAGCAGCTCGACCGGGCGGCCGACCAGCTCCGCCGCGTCGTAGCCGACGAGCTCGACGGCAGGCCGATTGACCGCCGCGATCACGCCCGCCTCGTCGACGATGACCATCGGATCGGGCAACGAATCGAACGCCATCGCGAACGAGATGCCGTCGAGAACGCCCCGCACCGAGGTCATGTCGTCATCGTAGGACGGCGCGCTGCGAGCAGATCGGAAGCGACCTCCTCGATGCAGGCGGCGGTGTCAGTGCGCGCTCGCTCCTCGCCGAAGCGGTGCGCGAGCGACACGACCTCGATTCGCTCCTCCATGCCGTCGAACACCTCGCCGACGATTGCCACCACGGCGACTCCGGCCTGCTCGGCCAACGCCCCCACTCCCCCGACGACCTTCCCCTCGAAGCTCTGCGCGTCGAGGAACCCCTCTGCAGTGATCACGAGGTCGGCGCCCTCGATGTGATCGTAGAGGTCCACCTCGTCGGCGACGAGGTCGAAGCCGGGCACGAGGCGCGCCCCCACCGCGGCGAGGCCGCCGGCCAGGCCCCCTGCCGCTCCCGCCCCCGGGATGACCGTGACGTCGACCCCGTGCTCGGCTTGGTACACCTGGGCCAGGCGCTCGAGTCGACGTCGGAGCAGCGCTACCTGCGCCGGCGTGGCGCCCTTCTGGGGCGCGAACACGTCCGCAGCGTCGACGAACGACGTGCGCACGTCGCACGCCACGACCAGCTCGACCCCGCGGAGGCGCCCCAGGGGGTGCATCGCCCGCAGCGCAGCCAACCCGCCGTCGGTGGTGGCCGAGCCGCCCACGCCGACGATGATGCGCGTGGCGCCGGCCTCGAGGGCCGCCGCGATCAGCTCGCCCGTGCCAGCCGTGGAGGCGGCGATCGGGTCGTTGTCCTCCGTGCCACCGATCAGGTCGAGCCCGGATGCCGCGGCCATCTCGATCACGGCGGTGCGGCCGTCGAGTCGCCATCCCGCCTCGACGGGTGCGCCGAGGGGACCCGACACGACCGTGACGCGGTTCGGGCCGCCCAACACGTCGAGCGTGCCCTCGCCGCCGTCGGCCATCGGCACCTGCTCGCAGTCCCAGCCCTGCGCCGTCGCCGCTCGCGCCACCGCCTCGGCCGCCGAGCGCGCCGATGCCGTGCCTCGGAGCTTGTCGGGTGCGGCGACCACTCGCATGGACGCCATCGTGCCTGACGGGAGGCCGCCGGGGAGTCGATACGGTTGTGCGGCATGCTCAGCCCCGGCGATCGACCCCTCGTGCTCGTCTCCAACCGGGGCCCGATCAGCTTCGACCTCGACGACGCCGGCGCCCTCACCAGCCGGCGCGGTGCTGGCGGCCTCGTGTCGGGCATCGGCCCTCTCGTGGCAGGGACCGACGCCACGTGGATGGCGGCCGCCATCACCGACGGCGACCGCGTTGCGTGTGCCACGGGGGTCGTCGAGGCCGACGGGTTCCGGGTCGACCTGCTCGCGATCGATCCCGAGACGTACCGCCTGGCCTACGACGTGGTGAGCAACGAGGTGCTGTGGTTCGCCCACCACGGGCTCTGGGACCTCCCGAGGGAGCCCATCTTCGACGCCACGTGGCCAGAGGCCTGGGAGGCCTACCGGGCCGTCAACCGCGCCTTTGCCACCGCCGTGGCCGAGGTCGCCCCGCAGGATGCTGCGGTGCTCGTGCAGGACTACCACCTGGCTCTGGTCGCCAAGCAGCTGCTGACCGACCGCCCCGACCTCTCGTGCGTGCACTTCAGTCACACGCCCTTTGCGCCACCCGTCTGGCTCGAGGCCCTCCCCGACGCCGCGGTGGACGACCTCCTCGTGGGCATGGCGGCGCACCGCGCCTGTGGGTTCCACACGCAACGCTGGGCCGACGACTTCCTCGCCTCCGCCCGCGATCTGGCCGGCCTCACCCCCACCACCTTCGTGTCACCGCTCGCCTCCGACCCCGACGACCTGCGGGCCGCCGCGGCGTCACCGGAGTGTGCCGCCGCGCTGGCGGTACTCGAGAACGTGGTGGGCGATTGCACCCTCATCGGGCGCGTCGACCGTGTGGAGCTCTCGAAGAACCTGCTGCGCGGCTTCCTCGCCTATGGCGACCTGCTCGAGCGCTACCCCGAGCATCGTGGTCGGGTGGTGTTCGTCGCCGGCGCCTACCCGTCCCGTCAGGGGGTGCCGGGCTATGCGGCCTACCGAGAGCACATCGAGCAATCGGTGGCGGCGATCAACGAGCGGTTCGGCACAGCGGACTGGACGCCGGTCGTCCTCGATGTCGAAGACGACTTCCCGCGCTCGGTCGCCCTCCTCCGTCGGGCCGATGTGCTCCTCGTCAACCCGATCCGTGACGGCCTCAACCTCGTCGCGTCGGAGGGGGCGCTCGTGAGCGACCGGGAGGTCGTGCTGGCCCTCTCCCCCGAGGCCGGCGCGTGGGAGCGGCTGCATCCGGCCGCCCTTCGAGTGCCTCCGTTCGACATCGCCGGCACCGCCGACGTCCTCCACCAGGCCCTCACGATGCCCGCCGCGGAGCGCACCCGCCGCTTCACGCTCCTCCGAGCGCTGGCCGAGGCCCGCACCCCCAAGGACTGGTTGGCCGACCAGATGGCCGCCGCGGCCCCCTGAGTCAGCTCAGGAGGCGAGGGCGCGCAGCAGGTCGAGGACGGCGGGTGGTCCGGCGAGGAGGGCGTCGGCGCGAGCGGCGAGGCCCGGGTCGAGCTCGGCAGAGTCGACGACCAGACGCACCGCGATCCCACCCCGGGCCGCGAAGTCGTCGAGCGCGTCGAGCGCGGGCAGGTCGCCCACGTCGTCGCCGATGAAGCACGCGACATCGACTCCTTCGAGCAGGCGGGCCACGACGGTGCCCTTGTCCGCTCCGACCGGTGGATGCAGCTCGGCGGACATCCTGGCCCGGCGCACGTGCAGCCCCGTGCGGGCCGCAGCGCTGGTGGCCCATGCATCGACCACCCGGGCCAGATCCGGATGCGGTCGCACGTGCAGGGTGAGCGACAGCCCCTTGTGCTCGATGCCCACCCCGTGCGGCAGCTCGGCGACGGCGGCCGCGGCAAGGTCGTCGATCACCTGGCGCCAGGGAGCGGCATCCGGGTGGGTCACAACCTCACCCTCTCGCACCTCCTCCAGGCCGTAGAGGCCGACAAGGGTGGGGCCGACGGGCAGGTGGTGCTGTAGGTAGGTGGCCGGGCGACCGGAGATCACCGCGACCACCCGGTAGGCCTGGTGCAGGGCAACGAGCGCCTCGGACACACCCGGGAGAGGGACGGCGAGGGCCGGGTCATCCACGATCGGGGCCAGGGTGCCGTCGAAGTCCAGCAGGACCGCTGACCGCCCGGGGTCGGCCCGCAGCGCCTGCGCGAGCGATCCCAGGTCATCTCCCATGAGGGGCGACGGTAGCGGTCGAGTGCAGGGCTACGGTCGCCGGGTGGATCGACGGCTCGCAGCAGGGGCGCTCGTGGCCGGGCTGGCCGCGCTCGGTGCGTGTCGCGCCCCCACGGTCCGCATCCACGCCGACCCCCACGTCGGTGACCGGGCGCGCTACCGCTACGAGATCGACGCGACGATCACTCGAGCGCTCGAGGGCGCCAAGGCCACCACCACAGCGGTGACCACCACGCTGCTCGTCGACCAGAAGGTCGTCGCCCTCACCGACGATGGCGTCGAAGCGGACGTCACGCTGCACCGCGACGGCGCGGTCGCCCGCACCGCCCGTGTGGTCCTCGACAACACCGGCGCCATCCGAGGCATCGAGCTCGTGGCCGGGCTCACCAGTGACGGTCTCGGGCTCGCTCAGCTCGGCTCCCTGCTGCCACCGACGATGGCACCGCCCGCGGTGGCGCTGGCGCCGGGCGAGCGATGGTCGATCTCCAAGGGCTCGCTCGACGGCCACGGTCGGCTCCTGCGCTTGGGGGTCGTTGACGGCGCCGACGTGGCGGTCGTCCGCACGACCCTCTCGGAGGCCATCGACGACTCCGTGACCGGGGGCACGAGCGCCGCCCGACTCACCGGGAAGCTGCGCTCGACCAGCACCATCATCTACGACCTCGACGACGGCTCAGCACGTCGGTCTGCGGCCCGCTCGCGAGGCACCGTGCGGGCCCGCATCGAACCGCCCGCGGGGTTCGACGCCGCCCCCGTGCGCGGCACGATCAGCTACGACATCCGAGTGCGAGCCACCCGGCTCGACTGATGACTTGATGCCGTCGGGGTGTCAGGCCGTGGTGCTGGTGGTGCTGCTGGCTGTCGGAGCGGCGGTGGTGGGCGTGACGTTGGCGAGGTCGGTGCCGACGACTACCACCACGTTGGCGGCGCCCACATCACCGGGAGGTGGCGTGGGGAGCGCGGCCGGCGTGAGCGTTGCGGGCGCCCCAGCCGCCAGCGCGACAGCGGCTGCCTCGCGTTCGTAGCCCGGGGTGAAGAACACCTGGGTGGCGGGGATCTTGGTGGCCGCGTCGCCAGGCTTGAGCATCTGGTACCCGGCGCTGGCGAGGGCGGTGCTGTACTTGCCGGCCGCACCGCCCGTGGGGGTGCCGTTGAGGACGATCACGGTGACCTTCGCCGGCGAGCGGGCGGGGGCGGTGGTCGTGGTCGTGCCGGTCGCACCGCTCTTGTCGGTGCTCGTGCTCCCGGACTTGTCCGGCTTGGTGGAGGTGACCACCTCGGAGGTGTCGAGGCCGTTGCGCAGCAGCAACAGCCCGATCACCACGGCGACCACCACGAGGGCGGCACCTCGGGCGGGGTTGACGGTGGGTTCGGTGGGTCGGCGTCGGGCCATGTCGAGATTCTCCCCTATCGCCCGTCGAGCTGGCTCATCGGGCGGCCCTCGACCCGCGCCCGGCGTCGGCGGTCTCGCACGCGGCGGAGGCGCCGCACGAGCAACGGGTCGTACTCGATGGCCTCAGGTTCCTCGAGCAGCTCGGCAAGGAGCTGGTAGTAGCGGGTGCCCGAGAGCTCGAAGCGCTCACGGATCGCCGTGTCCTTGGGACCGGCCTCGGTCCACCAGCTGCGCTCGAAGTCGAGGATCGCCTTGTCACGGTCGGTGAGTGCCACCGGTCCAGGCTGGCCTGCCAGCGCGCGCGGATCAAGGACCCTCCGCTGACGGGGCCGGCCCGAGTGAGCGAAGCGGTCGTTCATGAGGCTCGTGGCAGCACCGCCGGGCACCGCTCAGCCCTCACCTGCACGACGGCGGGCAGGACCCGCACGGCGAGAGAGCGTGGCCGCGGTGTTCACGATCGCCGTGTGCGAAAAGGCCTGGGGGAAGTTGCCCAGCAACCGTCCGCTGGCCGGGTCGTACTCCTCGGACAGCAGCCCCACGTCGTTGCGGAGGGCGAGGAGCCGCTCGAACAGCGACTGCGCATCAGGGGTGCGGCCCATGAGGGCGAGGACGTCAGCGAGCCAGAACGTGCACAGCAGGAAGACGCCTTCCCCGTCCGGAAGGCCATCGAGCTCTGGGCGGGTTCGATACCGCACCACGAAGTCGTCCACCATGAGCTCGCGCTCGATGGCCTCCACGGTGTTGACGACGCGCGCGTCGGCCGCGGGAAGGAACCCCACCAGGGGCACGAGGAGCAGGCTGGCGTCGAGGTCGGTGGCGCCGTAGGTCTGCACGAAGACGCCACGCTCGTCCACGCCCCGATCGAGCAGGTCGCGTCGGATCTCGTCGCGCAACCCCCGCCACTGGTCGACGGGCCCGTCGAGGTGGAACTGCTCGGCCGTGCGGACCATCCGGTCAGCTGCGACCCACGCCATCAGCTTGGAGTGGGTGAACTGGCGACGCGGTCCGCGCACCTCCCAGATGCCATCGTCGGGGTCGCGCCACGCGCCTTCGAGGAAGTCGAGCAGCACCTTCTGCAGCTCCCAGGCGTCGTCGTCGAAGGCCAGCCCCGCGACCGAACCCTGGTGCAGGGCATCGATCACCTCTCCGTAGACGTCCAGCTGGAACTGCCCCGACGCCGCGTTGCCCACGCGCACCGGGGCCGACCCCGCGTAGCCAGGCAGCCACCCCAGCTCGCGCTCGTCGAGCTTCCGCTCACCGGCCAGCCCGTACATGATCTGCAGATCGTCCGGATCGCCGGCCGCCGCCCGCAGCAGCCAGTCTCGCCACGCGAGGGCTTCGCCCGTGTGGCCCGCCTCCATCAGCGCCATCAGCGTGAAGGTGGCGTCGCGCAGCCAGCAGTAGCGGTAGTCCCAGTTGCGCGTGCCGCCGAGCGCTTCCGGCAGCGACATCGTGGGGGCGGCGCACACCCCGCCGGTGGGCGCGTAGGTGAGCCCCTTGAGCACGGTGAGCGAGCTGCGCACCTCGCGCTCCCAGGGCCCCTCGTAGGAGGATTGGTCGGACCACCCCCGCCACCATCGTTCGGCGTCATCGATGGCCCGCGCCGCGTCGACGACGTCGTGACAGCGCTCGTGCGAGGGGTGCCAGGTGAGCACGAAGGGCACCTGGTCGCCTGCTCCCACGGTGAACGCGCCCACCGTGCTCCGGCCGTCGCCGGCGCCCTCGCCTCGCAGCGCGATCGGCGTGACGAGGCGCAGTGCGTCGGGGCCGGCCACACCCACCCAGACGCCGTCCACCGTGCGGACCCACGGGACCACCGACCCGTAGTCGAATCGCACGAGGAGCTCGGTGCGCATGGCCACCCGCCCGCGGCGGCCCTCGACGAGGCGCACCACATCGAGGTGGTCGGCGCGCGGCGGCATGCAGTCGATCACCGCCACCTCGCCGTCGTCGCACTCGAAGATCGTCTCGAGCACGAGCGAGCCGTCCCGGTACTGGCGACGAACGCTCCGCGGTGTGCCGGCGGGAGCGACGAGCCACCGGCCGTGACGCGGCTCGCCAAGGAGCGCGGCGAAGCACGCTGGCGAATCGAAGCGCGGGAAGGTCAGCCAGTCGATCGACCCGTCGGTGCCGACGAGCGCAGCGGACTGCATGTCGGACAGGAGCGCGTAGTCCTCGATGCGCAGCGCCATGGGCCGCATCCTCCCACCCGCCATGCCAACGCTTCGGTCGGTCAGGGCGCGGGCCCGGCGCTCGGGCCACCACCGGGATGGCTGAGGTCGATGCCTGTGACGTCGGCGCAGCGACGACGGATCTGCGGGCGGAGGGGTGGAGGGCGGGACGGCAGGGTGCGGCCGTGCGGGCTGGTGAAGGTGATGTGGGTGTCGGCGTTGCCGGTGATCGACCAGTGGCCTTCGTGGACAAGGTGGTGGTGGTGCCAGCACACGCCGAGAAGGTTCGAGCTGTTGGTGGGCCCGCCTTGTGACCAGTGCTCGATGTGGTGGATGTGCCGGATCGGGCGTGTGCAACCGGGGAACCGGCAGGTGGTGTCGCGGTGCAGGATGCGGCGGCGGAGCCAGCGGGGCACGGTGCGCCCGGCCCGGCCGATCCCGATGCAGGTGCCGTCGGGGCCGTCGATGTTGAACTCGATGGCGGTGTCGCACAGGAGGCGCAGCACGGAGTGTTGGGGGATCGGGATCCCGCCCACGGTGCCGTTGCCGTCGCATCCGCCGTCGACGACGTCGGCCGACGCGTGGATCACCACGAGGGTGGGGTCGGGGCCAGGGTCGTAGGCGTGCTGCTGGCGGGCAAGGTCGACGAGCGCATCGGCGCACCGCGCCCTGAAGGGGTCCCATTGGCCGGTCTCGGCGTCGGGCCCGGTTTGGTCGGCGAGCCGGGTGAGGGCGGTGTTGACGATCTCGGCCTCCACATCGGGGAGGAACCCGCGGTAGTGGCAGCCGCCCGCGTCGGTGTCGCGGCGCCAGGTGAGGTGGCGGTCGCGCTTGCGGCGCCGGCCCTCAGCCCTCCGGAGGCGGCGCTGGTGAGCGGCGTGGTTGTCGACCTGCGCGGCTGACCAGCCCGGCAGGTCCTCCGCCAGCACAGCGTCGTCATCGGGGGTGGCGAAGGTGGTCGCGGGCCGGATCTGGTCCCAGGACAAGGCACCCTCGGCGAAGGCCGCTCGTAGGTGCGGGAGCCCCTCGAGGGCGGCGCCGACTCGCACCCAGTCGCGCGCCGTGTGGGTGCCCAGGTGGCACATCCCCACCAGCCAGGCCGCCATCCCGGTGGTGCCGTCGATCCGCCAGTCTTCCTGCCGGTCAGCCGCGGTGATCACATCGAGGAGCTCCGCCGTGATGGCGGACAGGGCCGCCCCGAGCTGCTGAATCGCGTCGGAGCGCTCCCCGTGCGTGCACGCCTCGTAGGCGGCGACCCGCGCCGACGACGCCGTTGGCAGGGCGGCGGACTCGGCCATGGGTCCTCCTTCGGGTCGCGCGGTCGCTCACGAAACGGGGACCAGCAACTAGGTCCCGAAGGGGAAGACCCTCATAATAACGTACTGGTGTACGCAATGCAACACCCATCGTCGAGGCCCATCCACCCACAGCCCGACCGAAGGCCGCCTGCCGGACCGCGTGCCACCGCGGAGACCCTCCTCCGTCTCCAAGGACCGAACCCTCAGAACGCGTCTGATCCCCCGTACGGATGCCGTCCCGTCCAAGTCCGCTCGGTTCGACGAGGGAAGTCGGTCGGCAGCGTCAGCCGAACGGTGCCTACTCCGAGGAGGCATCACAGCCATGATGTGGCCGTGCTCGACGTGACGTCCGTGCTCCGACCCGAGCGAGCTGCTCTACCATGCGGGCCTGGGATCCGGACGGACGACCGGACGGAGTCCGAGCACCTCTCGCCGCACGATCAGCTGCCCGGGCTCCCAGCGTGACGCCACGAACCGACCCTATGTCAGTGCCGGTCGGGATACGCAGAGCCGGGTGCCGGGATCGAACCGACGACATCCTCTTTACAAGAGAGGTGCTCTGCCAACTGAGCTAACCCGGCGAGTGGCCAGAGGCTAGCGAGCAGACCGGACTACGCGATCAGCGCGAGGTCTTCGTCCTGGTCGGCGACGGCCCGCTCGGCGAGGTGCATCTCGAGCTTGCGCTTGATGCGCTGCAG
>JBKJIE010000148.1:0-18507 GCA_046598715.1 Acidimicrobiales bacterium
GACGACCTCCTCGCCGTCGCCAAGGACGATCCAGTCGAGGAAGTCGGCGATGGGCTCGGGGTTGAAGGTGGCGTGGCCGCCGGCGCCCACGAACGCGTGCTCGACCGTGCGCTCCGCGGTGCGCAGCGGGATGCCGGACAGGTCCAGGCAGTTGAGGAGGTTCGTGTAGACGAGCTCCGAGGACAGGTTGAAGGCAACGATGTCGAACTCGTCGGCGCTGCGGTGGGTATCGACCGAGAACAGCGGCAGGTTCCGGCGACGGAGCTGGTCCTCGAGGTCGGTCCACGGGGCGTAGGACCGCTCGGCCACGGCGTCGTCGCGCTCGTTCAGGATCTCGTAGAGGATCTGCAGGCCCTGGTTGGGCAGCCCGATCTCGTAGGTGTCGGGGTACACCAAGAGCCACCCGACCCGGTGGGGGGCGGGCGCCGGGACCTCGGCACCGAGCTCGCAGCCGATGTAGCGCGCAGGCTTCTGCACCGAGGCGAGGTGCGGCTCGAGGAGAGCCCAGACGTCGGCCATGGCCGGCCCAGGCTACCGGACCCGCCCCGCGAGCCAGGCATCCCCCCAGGTCAGGGGTGTCGCGCCCGTGATGGCGGCGCCGTGGCCGCCGCTTCGCGCCTGGGACGCGGCACGGCCACACCGGGGGGGACCACGGTGGTGTCACACGGGCCCGCGAAGATGGGCAGGCGCCGGGGCGGCTGGCGGCACTGGCTGGCGGTGACTGGCCCGCCTTCCCCCGCTACCCCGACCGCTTCCCCGAACGCATCTCCGCCTCCCCGCTACCCCGCCCGCTTCCCCACTTCCCCCGCTGTCCCGGCCCCCTTCCCCGCCCGCTTCCCCCGCTGTCCCGACTGTCCAGCACTTCGAGGTGCACCGTGTCCACCACCCCTTCTGATGCCTGGCTCCGCCGGGTGCAAGCGCTCTTGGCCAAGGCCGAGTCCACCGAGTTCCCCGCCGAGGCCGAGACGCTCCTGGCCAAGGCGCAGGAGCTCATGGCCCGCCACGCCATCGACGAAGCAATGCTCGACGCCGCGACGTGCATCACGCCCGGCGAGGTCGTGTCCGAGACCGTCGTCGTGCACCCTCCCTACGCCGGGCCCAAGGCGTCGCTGTTGTGCCGGGTGGCCGAGGCGAACGGCTGTCGCACCGTGATCGCCCGGTCCGCCGTGGGCGGCCCGCAGCACTGCGTGCTGGTGGGCCATCGCTCGAACATCACCGGGGCCACGACGCTGTTCGCGGCCCTGTCGATGCACGCCACTCGGGCCATGCTCGCCGCCGTCGTCCCGGCCTACGACACGCCTCGTCGCTTCCGGCACGCGTTCCTGCTCCACTTCGCGGCCCGGATCAGCGAACGTCTCCAGGAGGCGGCCCATGTGGCCCGGGTCGACGCGGAGGAGGCCGGGGGCTCCGCGGTGGCGCTGGTGCTCGCCGATCGGTCCCACGCTGTCGACCGAGCCTTCGCCACCCAGTTCCCGCACGTTCGCCTGGTACGGAGCCAGAGCTCGTCGCTCGCGGGCGCCCAGCACGGGCGCGCCGCCGCTGATCGCGCCGCACTCGGCCAGTCGGGCCTGCGCGCTACGCCCACCTTGCGCCCCGGCTGAAGCCCGGGCATCCCCCACCCGGAGGGTTCGGGGCACCAACGCGCGCTAGGCGCGCGCCCATGCCCCCAACCCCCACCACCCGGACGGTTCGGGGCACCCACGCGCGCTGAGCGCGCGCCCATGCCCCCCACCACCCGGACGGTTCGGGGCACCAACGCGCGCTGAGCGCGCGCCCATGCCCCCAACCTGCAAGGAGTCGTCAGCCCGGCGGCGCGAGCACGGCGCCAATCGTGCGGCGACCGATTGCAGCCACTCGGTCGTCACCGGTGGCCATGGCCACGCCGAGGGCGAGCGCCCACGCCTCGGCTCGCGCCCACGTGTCCGGGTCGGCGCCAACCGAGGCACGGAAGACCTCGCGCGACACCGGCGGGAACAGCATCCATCCCACCGCCAGATCGCTCGCTGGATCACCGGCGGTGACGTCGCCGAAGTCGATCACTGCGGACAGCCGACCGTCGTGGACGAGAAGGTTGAGCGGATGCACGTCGCCATGGAGCCACAGCGGTGGTCCTGGCCACGCCGGGGTGGTCACGAGCGACGACCACCGGTTCACAACCGCGGCGCGGTCGACGCTGCCGGCGAGCAGATCGAGTCCCGCGACAAGTCGGTCCGATCGCGCGGCGAGCGGCACGCCTCGGTAGGGGTTGGATGGTGCTTCGACGGGAGCGGGTCGGTGCAGCGTTGCGAGGAACGCCCCGAGCTCGGTCGCCGCGAGGTCGAGGTCCTCGGGGGGATCGAGCTCCGCGGGACGTCCGGGCAACCAGGGCCCGATCGTCCACCGCCAGGGGTAGCCGCACCCGGGCATCCCCACCCGCAGGGGGACCGGGACCGGCAGGGGGAGGCTGACGGCGAGCTCGGGCAACCATCGCTGCTCGTGCACGAGGAGGGCGGCGCTCATCGCTCGACGCGGCAGTCGGACGGTCAGCGCGTCGCCCAGCCGGAAGATGACGTTGTCCCACCCCGCCGCCAGCTCGCTGAGCGGTAGCGCTGCGAGATCGGGATGCTGCTCGCTCAGCAAGGCGCGCACCAGGCCCTCGGTCACCTCCGCCTCCGCCGCTGGTGTCGCCATGCAGCGATGCTGACACGGACGGCGAGGGCAGTCCGATGTTCGGGGCATCAGCGCGCGTAGGGCGTGCCCCCATGCCCCGAAGCACCATCACCCCGGGGGTTCGGGGCATCAGCGCGCGCCCAGTGAGCCGTCATGCCCCCAACCCACGCAGGGGGTTCGCGGGTCAGCCCGATTGGGCTATTGCAATGTCATGCCGTTTCAATAATTCTCCTGCCTTGTGGTTGACTCTCCAGATCTCAGGGTCGCGGCACTCGCTCGACGGCAGCATGGGGTGTGGAACCGCGGCCAGGCCCTGGAGGTCGGGGTAACCAGATCGATGATTCGGGCGCGCACCACGACCGGGATCTGGGTGCCGCTCGACACCGCAGTGTTCGCCCACATCGCTGGACGTCCGACCTGGGAGCGCTCGGTGGCCGCTGCGATCCTCGCCGAGCCATGGGCCGTCGCGTCGCACCGGACAGCAGCCGTGCTCCATCAGCTCGATGGGTTCCGACAGGGCCGGCCCGAGGTCACGATCCGGCCCGGTGCCAACGCGCGCGGCCGCTTGTCGATCGCTCATCGCGGTGTGGACGTCCAGACGACTCGCATCGATGACATCGCCGTGGTGACGCTGCCGCAGGTGTTCGTCGATCTCGCCCAGGTGATCAGCGAACCCAGGCTTCGGCAGGCGCTGGGCGAGAAGGCCGGCACGAGCCCCGCGGTGCTCGACGCCGTGCGCGATCGCTATTGCCAGCTCGCACCCCGAGGCGGACGGGACCTTCGCCCGCTCCGCTCCGTGCTCGAGCGCTTCGGAGCGGGCGACCTTCCCACCGAGAGCGAGCTGGAGAAGGTCCTCCGCTTCGTGCTGACCGATCCTCGGATACCGCCGATCGCTTGGCAGGCACCGTTCCCGGGCCGCGACCCCGGTGCCAGGCGCGTCGACGGGCTCGTCCCGTGCTGGTCGCTGGTGATCGAGGGCGATGGCCGGGCATGGCACACCCGGGTGGACGACTTCAAACGCGACCGGCGACGGGACGCTGAGGCCGCGGCGGCCGGCCTGCAGACCCTCCGCTTCACGTGGCACCAGGTCACGCAGGAGCCGGCGTGGGTGCGGGCCACGGTCCTCGCGGTCGGCGCTCACCGCGGCGCAGCCTGACCTTCGGGGCACCAACGCGCGCTCAGCGCGCGCCCATGCCCCCAACCCCACCGGGGGTGGGGTCAGCTGAAGCGGCGCATGTGGACGTTGAGGACCAGACCCATCGCGATGAAGGCGGTGAGGGTGCTCGATCCGCCGTAGCTCATGAAGGGCAGGGGGATGCCCGTGACGGGCATGATGCCCATCGTCATCCCGATGTTCTCGAACACCTGGAACACGAACATCGACAGCACGCCGACGCAGATCATGGTGCCGAGCTGATCGCGGGCAAGCTGCGCAGTGCGCCAGAGCCGCCAGGCGATGATCGACAGCAGGGCCAGCAGCGTGGCCGATCCGACGAACCCGAGCTCCTCCCCCACCGCGGTGAAGATGAAGTCGGTGTGCTGCTCGGGGACGATGTCGAGCCGCGTCTGCGTGCCCTGGAAGAGCCCGGTACCGAGCACCGCGCCGGACCCGATCGCGATCTTGGCCTGGTCCTGGTTGTAGCCGGCGCCTCGCTTGGCGCAATCCTGGTTCTGCTGCTCGAGGAACGACGTGAGTCGGCACTGCTGATAGGTGGCGAGCATCCCGGAGTTGAGGATCACGGCCGTGCCGATGATGCCGACGACGGTGAGAGCAACGATGTGGCGCACCTGCGCGCCGCCGATCAGCAGCATCCCCATGAACACCGCCACGAACACGAGCGTGGTGCCGAGGTCGGGCTGGAGCATGATCAGCGCCATCGGCAGCCCTGCCACCCCCGTGATCACGGCCAGGCGCCGGGCATCCAGCTCGCTGTCGAAGTGCGCGATGAGCGACGCCACCGCCACGATCACCACGATCTTCGCCAGCTCGGAGGGCTGCAGCTGGAAGGGCCCCATCTGGAACCAGGCCTGCGACCCCTTCTTCTTGCTGCCGAGACCGGTGACCACCATCAGCAGCAGCAGCACGACGCCGCCGTAGGCCAGCGGCGCCAGATCGCGGTAGCGGCGGTAGTCGACGAAGGCCGTGACGATCATGGCGACGGCGCCGATGCCCATGAACAGCGCCTGCTTGCCCAGGTAGCTCGTGTTGAAGTCGGCTGGGTCGCGGCCGCGCGTGGCGCTGAAGATCATCAGGCAGCCGAGGACGCTGACCGCCGCGATGCAGCCGACGAGGACGAGGTCGAGGTGTCGCCACGGCGCCGCCGGGTTCCTCGACGTCCGGCCGAGCGCGCCCGGGGCGACTCTCGTGCGACTGGGGAAGGCGGTGGCCATCAGTCCCGCACGTCCCCGCCATCGGGCACGAGGGCTCCGAGGTCGCCGAGCTGACCGCCTTGTGGCGCGGCCGGCATGGGCACCGCTCCCGAGAGCACGTCGAAGATGCGCCTGGCCACGGGTGCGGCCACCGAGCCGCCGTAGCCCGACTCCTCGAGCAGCACCGAGACCGCGTACTGCGGTGCTCCGGCGGGACCGAAGGCGCCGAACACGGCCGTGGGGGCCTTCTTGTTCACCTGGGCGGTGCCCGTCTTGGCGGCGACCGGGAAGGTGCCCGACGGGAAGCCACCGAACGCGCCCACCGCGGTGCCGCCCTCCTTGGTGGTGACGCCGACGAGTCCGTCGACGATCGCCTGCCGCCACTGGGCCGTCATATCGATGGTGCCCGCCTTCTTGGGCGCGATCACCCGCAGGACCTTGCCCGTGACCCCGTCGTGGACCTCCTTGGCCACCTCGGGCACCCAACGCGTGCCGCCGTTGGCGATGGCGGCGTAGGCAGTGGCCAGCTGCAGCGGAGTGACCAGCACGTCGCCCTGGCCGATGGCCATGTTGACGCTGTTGCCGGTGCGCCAGTGGGCGGCGTCCGCGCTGCAGGTGATCTGCTTGCAGTAGTCCGCCAGCCACTTCGGAGACGGGATGCGGCCCTCCTGCTCACCGGTGAGGTCGATCCCCGTCTTGCTGTAGAACCCCCAGCGCTCGAGGAGCGAGGCGAAGGTCTCCGGACCGCCGAGCGCGTCCTGTCCGGTCCAGAAGCGGGCGCCGAGGTTGTAGTAGTAGAAGTCGGACGACACAGTGAGCGATCGGCGGAGGTCGACCGTGCCGTAGGCCTTGCCGTTGTCGTTGCGGAACAGGCACGAGTCGCCGCGGCAGCCGGGCACCTGGAACACGCCGGTGTCGTGCACGGTCGTCCCCGGTGCGATCAGCCCCGCCGAGAGCGCGGCCATGGCGGTGAACGGCTTGAACGTCGACCCGGGGGCGTACTGGCCCTGGAGGGCCCAGTTGTTCAGCGGGAAGTGGTTCGCCTTGTCGCTGAGGAGCGCCCACTCGTTCTCGCTGATGCCGTCGACGAAGTCAGCCGGCGCGAAGGTCGGGAACGACGCCATGGCCAGGACGCCGCCCGAGTTGGGGTCGAGCACCACGGTGGAGCCGACCTTGCCGACGTTGGGCGCGTCGTACCCGCGCGACGGGCGGCCCGCGGCGCGCGACAGCGCTGTCTGCAGGGCCTGCTCAGCGGTGGCCTGCAGATCGATGTCGAGGTTGAGGACGACGTCGTCGCCTGGCACCGGTGGTGTGGTGCCGTCGGGGATGACGCGGATCGTGTTGCCATCCGTGTCGACCTCGAGCTGGGTGATGCCCGGCTTGCCGCGCAGGTCGTCCTCGTAGACGCGCTCGATCCCGGACTTCCCGATCTCGTCGTTCAGCGTGTACGGCTTGGGCGAGCGGCGCTTGGCATCGAACTCTGCCTTGGTGAGCTTGCCCGTGTAGCCGAGCACGTGCGCCGCGAGGCGCCCGTAGGGGTACCGGCGCACGGCCACTCGGTTGGCGGCCACTGCCGGCAGCTCGGCGCCGTGCTCGTCGATCCAGATCTTGAGCTCCTCGGGCACGTCGCCGGCCACGGGCACCGGCACGTAGGGGCTGTAGCGCTGGTCGGCCACCCGAGCCTCGAGCTGCTCGACCGTGGTGGGGATCCCGGATCGGGCCAGGCCATCGGCGAGTCGGGTGAGCACTGCGGCGCGCTTCTTGTCGGCCAGCGCGTTCAGGACTGCGCGGTCGATCGTGACCTGCACGGAGATCCGGTTGTCGACCAGGACCTTGCCGTTGCGATCGAGGATCCGCCCGCGGGGTGCCTCCACCGGCACCGTTCGGATCCGGTTCGCCTGGGCCTCCACCTGGAACTGCGCGGTGGCCATCACCTGCAGGTACCAGAGGCGAGCGAACAGCGACGCGAAGAGCGCGAACACCACGATGCCGAGCACGGAGAGCCGCAGCCGGGGCGAGTCCTGGTTCATCGGGCTCTCATCGCATGACCGCGCGCGCTCGCACGCTCTCTGAGGTTCCGGTGGCCCAGCGCACCGTGCGCAGCACCACGGGTGCCGCGATGCCGTTCAAGGCGCCGACCACGAGCGCGATCCACAGCAGGGAGATCCCGAGAAGATCCTCACCGACCACCGTGCCGAACACGCCGTACAGGATGACACCGAGCGCGCTCGCCGCGGCCGCGGTGGTCACTGGGATCCACCAAGCCGCTCGGAGCACCGAGTCCTGCAGCGACCCGGCCACATAGGCGACGATCGCGTACGTCAGGGCCGAGAGGCCGAAGGGGCTCTGCAGCAGCAGGTCGAAGCTGAGGCCTGCCACGAACGCCACGATCGCGCCTCGATCCGGTCCGGCCGCCAACCCGGCGCACACCGCCACGAGGAGCAGCAGGTCGCCCTGGACGCCGAACACCTCGAGCCGAGACGCGACGCTGAGCTGCAGGGTGAGGGCGACGACGAGCACGAGCGACGTGCGGGTGGCCACGACCAGCGGGCCCTCGGGCGTCATGCGCCGCCTTCCCACAGCAGGACAGTGACGAAGGCCAGCTTCTCGGTGTCGGCGAGGGGCGTGACCACGAGATCGAGCGTGAGCCCTCCGTTGCCCGCTCGGGTCCGACGCACCGTGCCCACCGGGATGAAACCGGGGAAGGCGCTGCGATCGGCGCCACTCGTGGTGAGGGCCGTTCCCTTCGCGACCTTTGCGGCGGACTCGAGCTGGGTGTCGACGAGCAGGTCCTCACCACGGCCGAGGCCCTTCGCGGTGCCGAGGGCGCCGTCAGGAACCAGCCGCACGCCGACGGCGAAGTCGGGATCGGTGATCAGCTGCACGGTGGCGTGATCGCCGGTGACCTGGGCCAGCTTGCCGACCAGCCCGGCACCGTTCACGACCGGCATGCCGACCTTGAGCCCGTCCTTCGATCCCTTGTCGATCTCGATGGTGTGCGAGAAGTTCGACGCGGGACCAGCAACGACTCGAGCCGTCGCGGTGGGGATGTCGCCGACCCACTCGATGTGCAGCTGGCCGAGCAGCGCGCCGAGCTGGGCCGCCGCGTCCTTGTCTTGGACGGCCTTGCCGCGCAGCGCGTCGAGCTGGGCCCGCAGCGCGTCGTTCTGCGACTTCAGGTCGCCGTAGCCCGTGATGCCGTGCCACGCGTTGGTGAATGGGCTGGTGGCAGCCTCGGCGACACCCTGCAACGGCGAGAACGCCGTACCGGCGCCCCGACGGACCGTGGTGACGACCGCCGAGTTGCGGAAGTCGAGCGTCAGCAGAGCCAGCGAGGTGAGGACCAGCAGCGCGAGCGTGAGTCGGGATCGGCCGGTGCGCCGGGACAGGGCCACAGGCTACGACGCGGAGGTCAGTGGTTCGTCGAGGAGAAGAGCACGCCCTTGAGCGCCTCGAACTCCTCCAATGACTGGCCCGAGCCGATCGCCACCGCGTGGAGAGGGTCGGGGGCGATCACGATCGGCATGCCGGTCTCGTGGTGGAGGCGCGCCTGGATGCCGTGCAGCAGGGCCCCACCGCCGGCGAGGGTGATGCCCTTCTCCATGATGTCGGCGGCGAGCTCCGGTGGCGTCTTGTCGAGGGTGACCTTCACGGCGTCGGTGATAGCCGACACCGGCTCCTCCATCGCCTCGCGGATCTCCTCGGTGGTGGTGACGATCGTCTTGGGGAGCCCGGTGACGAGATCGCGGCCGCGGATCTCCGCGTGCAGCTCCTCCTCGAGCGGCCAGGCGGAGCCGAGGGCGATCTTCACCTCTTCGGCGGTGCGCTCGCCGATGGCGAGGCTGTACTCCTTCTTGATGAACTGCACGATGGCGTCGTCGAGCTCGTCGCCGCCCACGCGGATCGACTGGCTGGCCACGATGCCGCCGAGGGAGATCACCGCCACCTCGGTGGTGCCGCCGCCGATGTCGACGATCATGTTGCCGGTGGGCTCCTGCACGGGCAGGCCGGCACCGATCGCGGCAGCCATCGGCTCCTCGATGATGTAGGCGGGCTTGCGTGCCCCGGCGTACTCGGCGGCCTCCTGCACGGCTCGCTGCTCGACGCCGGTGATGCCCGACGGCACGCAGATCACCATCCGAGGCTTGGTCCAGCGGCGGTTGTTCACCTTCTGGATGAAGTAGCGGAGCATCTTCTCGCAGATCTCGAAGTCAGCGATGACGCCGTCCTTCAGCGGTCGGATGGCCTGGATGTGCGAGGGCGTGCGACCGATCATGCGCTTGGCCTCGACGCCGACGGCCAGCGGACGGCCATCGCGGACGTTCACCGCCACCACCGACGGCTCGTTGAGGACGATGCCGCGCCCGCGGACGTACACCACGGTGTTGGCCGTGCCGAGGTCGACCGCCATGTCGCGGCCCATGATCGATGAGAGGACGTTCTCGGACATCGCGGCAAGGCCTCCGCTCGCTACCACCGGCGTTCGGGGGCAGACACTACTCGTGCGTTCTTCGGGTGCGCGGCTCGCTCACGCGGCGCCGCGATGGCGTAAGCCTAGGCGTCGTAACGGGAATGCAACAATTTTCCCGCGCCTTGTGGTAGGCCGCGGGTCAGCGCTCCGGGAACCAGAGGGCGATCTCGCGGGCCGCCGAGTCGTGGCTGTCGGAGGCGTGCACCAGGTTCTCGGTGGTGACGGTGGCGAAGTCGCCCCGGATCGTGCCGGGCTCGGCATCGTCGACCTTGGTGGCGCCGACCAGCTTGCGGACCAGCGAGAACGTGTTGTCGGCCGGACCCTCGACCACCATCGCGAACACCGGCGAGCGGGTGAGGAAGGAGACGAGCTCGCCGTAGAACGGCTTGTCGGCGTGCTCGGTGTAGTGCTCCTCGGCGAGGGCCTTGTCGGCTGACCGGAGCTCGGCGGCGGTGAGGGTCAGCCCCTTGCGCTCGAGGCGAGCGACGATCTCGCCCACCAGACCACGCTCCACGGCATCGGGCTTGCACATCACGAAGGTGCGGTTCATGGCCGTGAGGGTACGAGGGCCGGTGCTGAGCCGGGAAATCGTCAGCGGGGCTGGCTACTTCCGCACCAGACGGGCCAATGGGCCGCGGACGAGGGCCCGCCGCAGCCGCCAGGTGCGCGACCCCTCGATGCGGGCCAGCCGCTCGGTCAGGTCCGCATTGGCTCGCTCGACGCCATCGATGTGCCCCTGCAGCGCGACGATCTCACCGCCGGCGGCGGCGAGGAGGTCGATCTGATCGTCGAGCGCCTGCTGCAGTCGGGCGCCGTACTGGTTGAGTCCGGTGCGGACGACCTCGTCGAGCGCGGCCCGGCCCGGGACGTCGCCGATGATCCCCCACCACCGCTGCAGCTCGGCGCGCCGCTCCTCCGGCGTCCAGCACTCGCGCCCTTCGAGGTGGGTGGGGAACTGCAGCGCAGTGACCCGAGTGGAGGTGACGGCGCGCAGGTCGGGCAGGGCGAGGAACTTCTGCCACATGACGTGGTCGGTCCACCGGCCCGGGGGCGGGGCCTCCCAGCCCACCGGGAGGCGCAGGTAGCTCGACACGGTGTGGGCGGTACCCGTGACCGACACAGAGTTGCGATGCGGGTGCAGCATCCAACGGCGATGGTCGACCGACGCAAGGTCGGACAGGTAGGGCCGGAAGGTGCCATCGGTGGTGAGGTGGCCGTTCATCGAGCTGGCGAGATCAGCCTCCTCGAGCAGCTCGACCATGCTGGCGACGTGTTCGGGGAGCAGGAGGTCGTCATCGCACAGGTAGCACACCACCGGTGCGTTGCAGCCCCGGATGGCGGTGTCGCGGTGCGTCTCGCCGTGGTGGTCGCCCTTGGGCAGGTCGAGGAAGCGCACCCGGCGGTCCGAGTCGACGAGCTGACCGGCTAGCTCGCGGACCTCCGCCGACACGCCATCACCGATGATGACCACCTCGAGGTCAGTGAGGGTCTGGGCGAGCGCCGAGCCGACGGCCAGGTCGAGCGTGGCCGCTGCGTCATGGGTGGGGATGAGGACTGCGGCCCGGGCCACTACGGAACGCGCACCCCGCCGTAGCCGACGTCACCTTGTCGGATGACCTGCGCCGGGTTCCCCACCACGACCGCACCAGCGGGGACGTCCTTCACGACCACTGCTCCGGCACCGACGATGGCGTTGGCGCCGATGACCACCTTGGGGGCGCACACAGCCCCCGCTCCGATGAAGGCCCCGCTGCTCACTCGCACCCGGGCCGCAAGCACGCAGCCGGGCCCCAGCGTGGAGAAGTCGTCGAGGACCGAGTGGTGGCCCACCGATGCGCTGCGGTTCACGTGCACGAAGCGGCCGGCCCGCACCTCCCCCGCGATCACCGCGCCCGCGTTGATCACGGTGCCCTCACCGATCTCGGCCGACGATGCAACGACCGCGGTGGGGTCGACGAGCGACGGGAAGCAGGTGAGGCCCTTCATGCGCGCCTCAACCACGACGTGGTGGCGATGGCCGGGGGTGATCAAGGGGATCACCACGGGCAGTGGCAGCAGCGCCGGAGACAGCGCGTCGGCGCTGATCATCTCGGGGTCATCGACCGACCTCGGCTCGTGGAGGTTGTCGACGAGCGCCGCCACCTCCTCGTCCCGGCGGGCGATGATCTCGACCACATCGACGGTGTAGTCCGTGCGACAGGCGTACACGAGCCACCGCGCCCGCTCCATCAGCAGACTGCTCGCAGACCGAACCGGGCTCGCGCCTCGGCGGCCGTGGCGACCGTTCGCCCGGCGACCCGTGCGGCCTCCACCGCCGCTTCGACGGCGTGTCGGTTCGACCACACGCCAGATCCATCACCGATCGGGTTGTCCTCCAGGCCGGTGCGGACGTTGCCGTCCATGATCGCGGCAGCGAGCACCATCGACCGCTGGAACCGCCCGACACCGGCCGCGGCCCACTCGCTGCCGGCGGGCAGCCGCTCCACCACCCGGGCCAGGTCGCCGACGAAGGCGGGCAGGCTGCCCATGGAGCCGAGCAGGATGTTCACGACCGGGGGATCCGGGATCAGGCCTTGGTGGGCGAGCTGGTGGAGCGTGTTCACCATGCCGAGCTCGAAGACCTCGAGCTCAGGTCGGATGTCGAGCTCCTGCATGCGCTCGAGCAGGGCCCGGATCTGGTCGGGTGGGTTGACGCTGGGCCGGCTCGGGAAGTTGAACGAGCCGAGCGTGAGGCTCGCCATGTCTGGGCGCAGCGCGGGATCGACCTCGAGCCCGACCATGCGGGCGGCGAGGTCGGGGTCGACGCGGCTGCTCGTCGACGCGCAGAGGATGAGCTCGCGGCGAGCGGCCCGGATCGGCCCGAAGATCGCTTCGTACAGATCCCGTCGGTGCACGGGGCTGCCGTCCTCGGCTCGCACGTGGATGTGGAACACCGATGCCCCGGCGTCGGCGCAGGCCAGCACATCGGCCACGATCTCGGCGGGTGTCAGCGGCACGGCGTCGTTGTCGGCCTTGCTGGGAACCGCTCCGGTGAGGGCCACGTTGACCACCATCGGCTTGTAGCCGTCCATCGGAGGCGGGGCCCAGGGGCGCGCTCGAACCTCCGGACCTCCAGCGACAGTCATGGGTGTCGATGCTAGGCGTCGTACGATCAGCCGATGGCCCGCCGCATCCCGGAACCGACGACGACGGTGGCGCCACGCAGACCCCATGCGCCTGTGGTGGGCATGATCGAGCTGACCCGCATCGACGACGAGCGGGGCGTGCTAGTGGCCGGCGAGGGCGGCGGCAACCTGCCCTTCACGCCGATGCGAGTGTTCGCCATCAGCGACGTGCCTCCGGGGGCTCGCCGGGCCGAGCACGCCAACCGCACGTGCGAGGAGGTGCTCATCTGCCTCAGTGGTCGGTGCAGCGTGGTCGTGCACGACGGGATGGGCTCGACGCGCTTCGCGCTCGACTCACCGCAGCGGGGCCTCCACGTGCCCGCGATGCACTGGCTGGTGTGCGAGGAGTTCTCACCCGGCTCGGTGCTCCTCGTTCTGGCCTCACATCCCTACGACCCCGCCACCCGGATCCAGGACTGGGAGACGTACCTCTCACTCGTCGCCGAGCCGAACGACGCGTGACGCGGGTCCCGTTCCTCGACGTCGCTGCCGCCAACCTCGAGCTGCAAGCGGAGCTCGACGACGCCTACCGATCGGTTGTGGGGGGCCCATCGCTCATCCTGGGTGAACGGCTGGCTGCCTTCGAGGACGCGTTCGCGCACCACGTCGGCGCCGCGCACTGCGTGGGGGTGGGCAACGGCTTCGACGCGCTCCACCTCGGGCTGCGCGCCCTCGGCGTCGGACCGGGCCACGACGTGCTCGTGCCGACCAACACCTACGTGGCCACGTGGCTGGCCGTGACCGCCGTCGGTGCCCGTCCGGTCGGCGTCGAACCGATCGCCAGCACCGGCAACCTCGATCCCGCACAGCTCGATGCAGCACTCACGACGAGCACCAGAGCTGTGATCCCGGTGCACCTCTACGGCCAACCGGCCGACATGACGTCGATCTGCGCTTGGGCGGCCGAGCACGGCGTGGCGGTCCTGGCCGACGCGGCCCAGGCCCACGGCGCTCTGCACCGAGGCGACCCGATCGGTGCGCTGGGCGACGTCGTGGCCTGGAGCTTCTACCCCACGAAGAACCTGGGCGCGCTGGGCGATGGGGGCGGCATCACAACGAACGATCCAACGCTGGCAGCTGCGGTGCGACACCTCCGCAGCTACGGCGCGCAGGACGACGGAGCGATCGCGACCCGTGGTGTGAACAGTCGGCTCGACGAGCTGCAGGCCGCGTTCTTGCTGGTGAAGCTCGCCCATCTCACCGAGGCGAACGAGCGGCGGCGATCGCTGGCGGCCCGCTACCTGCGCGAGCTGGAGCACGCGGATCTGGTGCTCCCAGCGGTGGCCGACGGCGTGGCGCCGGTGTGGCACCAGTTCGTGGTGCAGGTCAAAGAGCGCGGCACGCTGCGCGCTCGCCTGGCGGAGCGTGGCATCGACACGATGGTGCACTACCCCGTGCCACCGTTCGCTCAGCCGGCCTACGCGGATCTCGGTCTCTCCGCCGCCGTGTTCCCGATCGCGGCCCGACTAGCGGATGAGGTTCTCAGCCTCCCGATCGGATCACCGCTCACCGACGACGATCAGACGCGCGTGATCGAAGCGCTGCACCACTGCCTCTGACGCCAGCTCGACGACGGTGGCTCGAGGTCGTGGCCCCTACAGGAGTCGAAGCGTGCGGCAGGCGGCTCGAGCGGCCCCGACCGTGTACAGCGAGCCGGTGACGAGGATCGCGTCGTCGCCGTCGGCGGTGTCGAGGGCCCACTCGAGCGCGCGTCCCACCTCGGGCACGACGCGCGCGGTGCCCCCCATCGCTTGCACGGCCGAGGCCAGCACCTCCGCCGGCAGTGCTCGCGGCGTGTCGGGGGCGCAGCACACCACCTCGGCGGCGTCGGCGGCACCGAGGGCGGCGAGCAGCTCTTCGGGATCGCGCCCGGCGAGGGTGCCCACGACGAGCCAGCGCGCACCGGGGACAGCAAAGCCCTCGTCGAGGGTGGCCGCGGCGGCGCGGGCGCCATCGGGGTTGTGGGCGCCGTCGAGGACGAGGAGCGGGTCGCGCCCCACCACCTCGAAGCGACCGGGATTGCGCACCCCTGCGAAGGCCTCAGCGACGAGGTCGGGATCGAGCGGGCGGTCGAAGAAGGCCTCCGCCGCCGCCAGAGCCACGGCCGCGTTGTCGCCCTGGTGCTCGCCGTGGAGGGCGAGGAACACCTCGTCGTAGGAGCCGCCAGGCGTGCGCAGGTCGAGCATGCGCCCACCCACTGCCAATCGGCTCGCCGTGCAGCCGAAGTCGTCGTCGCGCCGCCAGATCTCGCGCGCGGCGGTGGCCTGGAAGATCGGCTCGAGCGCCGGGTCGCGCTCCCCGAGCACGAAGGTGGAGCCCTCCTTCACGATCCCGGACTTCTCCTCCGCGATGCGTCGGCGCCAATCCCCCACACCATCGGTGTGGTCGTGGCCGATGTTGGTGAGCACGGCCACGAGCCCGTCGACGACGTTGGTGGCGTCCCAGCGACCGAGCAGGCCGACCTCCACGACCGCCGCCGCGACCGCTTCGTCGGAGAACCAGCGAAACGCCGCCGCGGTGAGCAGCTCGAAGTACGAGGGGCTGTGGTCGAGGAGGGTCTCGATCCCGCTGAGATCGGTGAGCACCGCGGCCAGAGCGTCGTCCGCGATGGGCTCGCCGTTGCGCGAGATGCGCTCGTTGATCCGCTCGAGGTGGGGGCTGGTGTACGTGCCGACGGACAGGTCGTGGGCGCCGAGCAGCGCGGTGACCATCCTGGCCACGGAGCCCTTGCCGTTGGTGCCGGTGACGTGGACGGTGGGCTGATCGTGCTGCGGATCGCCCAGCACGCCGCACAGCTCGCGCATGTTGTCGAGCTTGAGCCCGTCGATCTTGCCGGCGACAGCGGCGTTGGACTCGAGGTTGATGTGCTGACCCAACCAGGCCAGCGACTGCTCCAGCTTCAGAACGGATCCAGGCTCAGGACGCAGCGCGTCGGGGGCGCTGCTGGCGCGGCGCCTCACCGCGCGGCACGAGCGTGGGGTTCACCTTCTCGAGCACGACCTTGCGATCGATCACGCACTTACCCACATCGGTGCGCGACGGGAGGTCGTACATGACGTTGAGCAGCACCTCCTCGAGGATTGCCCGCAGGCCACGGGCACCGGTGCCCCGCAGCAGGGCCTGATCGGCCACAGCCTCGAGAGCGTCGTCGGCGAACTCGAGCTCGACGTCCTCGAGCTCGAAGAACTTCTGGTACTGCTTGATCAGCGCGTTCTTGGGCTCGCGCAGGATGCGGATCAGCGCCTCCTGATCGAGCGGGGCCACCGCGCCGATCACCGGCAGGCGGCCGATGAACTCGGGGATGAGACCGAACTTGAGGAGGTCTTCGGGCAGGACGTTGGTGAGGACCTTGCCCGCCTGCTTCTCGTCGTACTTGCGGATGTCGGAGGTGAAGCCGACGCCGTTGGAGCCGAGCCGGCCCTCGATGATCTTCTCGATGCCGGCGAAGGCGCCACCGCAGATGAACAGGATGTTCGTGGTGTCGATCTGGATGAACTCCTGGTGGGGGTGCTTGCGCCCGCCCTGGGGCGGCACCGAGGCAGTGGTGCCCTCCAGGATCTTGAGGAGCGCCTGCTGCACACCCTCACCCGACACGTCGCGCGTGATCGATGGGTTCTCGCTCTTGCGGGCGATCTTGTCGATCTCGTCGATGTAGATGATCCCGGTCTCGGCCTTCTTGACGTCGTAGTCGGCCGCTTGGATCAGCTTGAGGAGGATGTTCTCGACGTCCTCGCCGACGTAGCCCGCCTCGGTGAGCGCGGTGGCGTCCGCGATGGCGAAGGGCACGTTGAGCATGCGGGCGAGCGTCTGGGCGAGCAGCGTCTTGCCGCAGCCGGTGGGGCCCAGCAGGAGGATGTTCGACTTGGCCAGCTCGACGTCGTCGTGGTGGGTGGCGCCGAACTGCACCCGCTTGTAGTGGTTGTAGACGGCGACGGAGAGGATCTTCTTGGCGTGGTCCTGCCCGATGATGTAGTCGTCGAGGAAGTCGTAGATCTCACGCGGCTTGGGTAGCTCGTCGAAGCGCAGCTCGGAGGTCTCGGAGAGCTCCTCTTCGATGATCTCGTTGCAGAGATCGATGCACTCGTCGCAGATGTACACGCCGGGGCCGGCGATGAGCTTCTTGACCTGCTTCTGCGACTTGCCGCAGAAGGAGCACTTCAACAGCTCCCCACCGTCTCCGAACTTGGCCACAGTCGTCGTCCCCCGATGCCTCTCGTCGTCCGGTCAGCTGGCCCGAGTGATCGGGCCGGTGTTGTCGGCCAGCGAGCGGGCCGTGATGACCTCGTCGATGATGCCGTACTCGCGGGCCTCATCGGCGGACATCACGAAATCTCGCTCGGTGTCCTTGTGGACCTTCTCGGATTCCTGGCCCGTGTGGTGGGCCAGGAGCTCGTCGAGCTGGATGCGCATCCGCAGGATCTCGCGGGCGGCGGGCTCGACGTCGGTGGCCTGGCCACCGGCCTGACCCCAGGGCTGGTGGAGCAGCACTCGGGCATGCGGGAGGGCGAGGCGCTTGCCCTTGGTGCCCGCCGCGAGGAGCACCGCAGCGGCCGACGCGGCCTGGCCGAAGCAGATCGTGGAGATGTCAGGCTTCACGAAGCTCATCGTGTCGTAGATGGCGAAGAGCGCCGTGATGTCGCCGCCGGGGCTGTTGATGTAGATGTTGATGTCGCGGTCGGCGTTCTCCGACTCCAAGTGCAGCAGCTGCGCGCAGATCAGGTTCGCGATCGTGTCGTCGATCGGCGTTCCCAGAAAGATGATGTGCTCCTTGAGCAGCCGGCTGTAGAGGTCGTACGCCCGCTCGCCGCGGTTGGTCGACTCGACGACGGTGGGGACCAGATAGCTCGTGATCACGTCCTGGTGGTGGCCGATGGGGTCGTTCACGTGTCGTCTTCTTCCGTTCCCTCGGCGACCTCGTCGGTCGCACCGTCGTGGTCTTCGTCGACTTCTTCGTCCTCGCTGGGGAGCTCGAGCTCACTGCGATCGATGGTCGCACCCTCGGGATCGAGCACCTCGGCCCGCTCGAGCAACCACTCGAGCGCCTTGCGCTTCCTGATGTCGGATCGTACCGCCGAGAGTCGACCGTCGCGCTCGAAGGTCTGCCGCACCAGATCGGCGTCCTGGCCCACCCGTTCGGCCACCGCATCGAGGTCGCCCTGCAGGTCGTCCTCGGTGCACTCGATCCCCTCGGCCTCGGCGACCGCCCGCAGCGCGAGGTCGACCTTCACCGCGGCGGTGGCCGTCTCCCGGAGCTCCTGGCTGAAGGCCTCGGGCTCGGTGCCGGTCATGGCGAGGTACTGGTCGAGCTGCATCCCCTGAGCCTGGATGCGCATGGCGAGGTCCTGCAGGCGCTCCTGCATCTCCTGGCTGACGAGCGGCGGTGGGATCTCGTCGGTGACCAGGGCGGCCAGCGCCTCCCCCACCTTCTCCCGGAAGGCCATCTGGGCCTGGGCCTTGCGGACCTTGGTCATGCGGTCGGCGAGGCTGGCCCGCAGCTCACCCAGCGTCTCGAACTCCGATGCCTCGCCCGACCAGGCATCGGTGAGCTCCGGGAGCACCTTCTGCTTGACGTCCTTGACCGCGAGCTGGAACTGCAGCTCGCGCTCCTCGTCGGGATCCGGGTGGGTGGCACCGAAGGACAGCTCGGCGCCGGCTTCCGCCCCCAGGAGGTGCTCGTCGACCTCAGGGCTGATGGCACCTGACCCCACCGTGTAGCTGTAGTCGTCGGCGGTGAGCCCAGCCTGTGCCTCGCCGTCGAGGGTGCCGGCGATGTCGATGGTGACGGTGTCGCCGTCTTGCACCGGTCGCTCGACCTCTTCGAGGGTGCCGTCCATCTCGCGCATGCGCTCGATC
>JBKJIE010000029.1:0-11757 GCA_046598715.1 Acidimicrobiales bacterium
TCCGGGCGGCGCAGGGCTGGGCGAGCTGCACGACCATCTTGGAGTGGTCGTTGCGATAGGTGTCGTGCGGTTGGGTGAGCTCGAAGGTGCGCTCGCGGAGCAGCACCGCGAAGATCGCCTTCAGCTGCATCATCGCGAAGGCTGCGCCCACGCAGCGGTGGCGGCCAGCCCCGAAGGGAATCCAGCTCCACGGGTTGTCGACGTCATCGGCACGCTGGTCGAGGTAGCGCTGGGGGTCGAAGGTCTCCGCGTCGGCGAAGGCCTCGCGCAGGCGGTTCGACACGGATGGCGACGCGCCCACCAGGGAGCCGGCCGGGATGCGATGGCCGCTGACGACGAGCTCGGTCTTGGCCACGCGCAGCAACAGGATGAGCGGCGGGTGGAGCCGCAGAGCCTCCTTGATGGCGGCCTCCAGCTTCGGCATCTCGCGCAGCGCTTGGTAGCTCACCTCCGCACCATCGGCGGCCAACGTCTCGAGCTCGTCGATCACCTCGGCCAGGAAGCTCGGGTGGCGCAGCAGCTCGATGAGGGTCCACGCCGCAGTGCCCGAGGTGGTGTGGTGGCCGGCGAACATCATCGAGATGAACATGCCGGTGATGACGTCGGCGCTGAAGTGCGGTGAGCCGTCCTCGGTGGTGATCGACATGAGCACGTCGAGGAGGTCGCGCTCCTCCTTGGCCACCGGCGGCTCATCGGCGCGGCCGTCCATGATCGCCTGCACGAGCTCAACCAGCCCGCGGCGAGCCGCATCGCGGGCGTGGAAGCTCGGGATGTCGGCGTAGGGGTCGACGAAGGCGACGGCATCGGTGCCCTGCTCGAGCTCGTGGTAGAGCCGGGCGAACCGTCCGTCGAGCTGCTCTCGGAAGCGACCGCCGATCAAGCACGCCGACGACGTGTAGATCGTGAGCTCGGCGAACCAGTCGAGGAGATCGATGGCGCCGCCCTCCGGCGCCCGAGCGAGCATGCGGTCGACCTCGGCCGCGATCGTCTCCGCGTGGCCGCGCATGAACTTGTCGCGCAGCGCCTGGTTGTGGAGCGCCTTGCGCCGCTCCTCCGGTGACGCGTCGAACACCACGCCCGCGCCGAAGATCGGGGTCATGAAGGGGTAGGCCTCGGCCTGGTCGAGCTCCTCCTCCGGCGCACGGAAGAAGACCTCGTTGGCCTCCGGCCCGGTGAGGAGCACCACGTCTCGGTCAGCCAGGCGGAAGGCGCCGACGTCGCCGCACTCGGCCCGCACCCGCTCCATGAGCCCGATCGGATCCGCTCGCAGCTCCTCGAGGTGCCCGGTGCCGCCGTCGTCGCCGGACACTCGGGGCGGCTGACGCAGCTCGGCGTCGATCGTGGTCATGACGGATCTCCCGGTGGGGCTTCGGGCTCGACCTCGATGAGGGTGAGCTGGGTGCCGCGGGGGGTGGACACCACGGCGAGCACGGCGGCGGCCACGTCCTGCGGGCGCAGATAGCCGGGGTGGCGCATGATCCCCCAGTCGGTCCAGCTGGCCAGCACCTCGTCGATCACGCTGGGATCCCAGGTGCTGCCCTGCTCGGTGCTCGACGGCCCGGGGCGCACGATGCCCACCCGCACGCCGCTCCCCTCGAGCTCCATCTGCATGGCGCGGGCCAGCCCCTCGAGGGCGTGCTTCGAGGTGACGTAGGCGGCCATGTACGGACGCGGCATTCGCACCACGTCGGAGGTGACGAAGACGATGTCGCCCCGCTGCCGGTCCACCATGGCGGGCGCGAGGGCGTGCACCAGGTGGTGAGCGCCGAGCAGGTTCAGCTGCACCTGCGCGGCGAAGTCGGTGGGAGCAGTGGAGAGCGCGGTGGCCGGAAGCACCTCACCGGCGTTCGACACCACGACCTCGATGGGTCCGAGCTGCTCGTTGGCGGCAGTCGCGAAGGCGTCGATGGAAGCGCCGTCGGTGAGGTCGAGCGACAGGGCCAGCGCCTCGCCGCCGTCGGCCCGGATCTTGGCGGCCGTGTCCTCGAGTCGATCCAGGCGGCGAGCCCCCAGCACCACGGGGAGTCCGGCCGCCGCCAGCGCCAGCGAGGTGGCCAGCCCGATGCCCGACGAGGCCCCGGTGACCACCGCGGCCCGACGATCAGGATGCGGCGGGAACCGAGGCATCAGCGGTCCCCGAGATCGGGCGAGGCAATAGGTCCAACATCACGGAGCCCGAGGCAATAGGTCCCACATGTTGGACCTATTGCCTCGAGAGTCCGTCGGTTGGACCTATTGCCTCGGGTGGGGTCAGGGGTCATCGGGGCGCCACTGTGGTGGAGAGCGACGCGAAGCCGCGGACGTTGACGGAGTGGACGCGGCGGCTGGCGCCGCTGTCGATGTCGTAGTGGGCCACCCTGGCCACGAGCTCCTCGAGGCAGACGCGGGCCTCGAGGCGCGCGAGCGAGGCGCCGAGACAGAAGTGGCGACCGAAGCCGAAGCTCGCGATCTGCTGCATCTCGGTGAGCGGCCGGTCGAGGTCGTAGCGATCGGCAGCCTCGAACACGCGCTCGTCGCGGTTGGCCGACCCGACCAGCAGAACCACCCGGCCGCCCTCGGGGACGACCGTGCCGTGCAGCTCGATCGGCGCCGTGGTGGTGCGCGCGAGCATCTGGCTCGACGTGTCGAAGCGCACCGTTTCCTCGATCCAGGCGGGGATCCGACCGGCATCGGTGAAGGGCTTGGCCCGCTCGTCGGGGTTGCGCCACGCCCAGTACCAGGCGTTGCCGAGCAGCTTCGTGGTGGTCTCGTTGCCGGCCACCACCATGAGGAACAGGAACCCCATGATCTCGTCGTCGGTGAGCCGATCGCCGTCGAGCTCGGCGTCGAGCAGTGCTGAGGTGAGGTCGTCGGTCCGGCGAGCGCGCCGTTGGGCGAGCATGTCGGAGTAGTAGGTGATCAGGCTGAAGGCGGCCTCGACGCCGGCGGGGGGCACGTCGTCGACACCCTCCTCGCGATGCACGAGCAGATCGGAGAGGCGGCGCACCTCGTCGCGGTCGGCGACGGGCACCCCGATGAGCTCAGAGATGACGTCCATCGGGAGCTTGCCGGCAAGGTCGCCGATGAAGTCGAAGGTCCCCTTTTCCAGCGCCACCTCGAGGTGCTGGCGGGTGAGCTCCCGAATGCGCGGCTCGAGCTCCGACACCCGCCGCGGCGTGAACCCGCGAGACACGAGCCCACGCATCCGGCCGTGCATCGGGGGGTCCATGGCGAGGAACGACATCGTTCGATGGGCGTGTGGCCCGGAGGCAGCCGGGTCGAGCGACACGCCGTGCGCCGACGAGAAGCGGACGTTGTCGCGGAAGGCCTCCACGACGTCGGCGTGGCGGGACAAGGCCCAGAAGCCAGCCCCCTCGTTGCGGTAGACGGGCGCCTCCTGCCGGAGCCGGGCGTAGGTGGGGTACGGGTCGTCGTGGATCTCGTACGCGTAGGGGCTGTAGGTGAGCTCGGCGGTGGTCATCGCCGACCTCGCATGAGCTGAGCGGCGACCTCGTCCATCCGGTCGGCCAGCTGCGTGTAGCTGAAGTAGCCCATGCCGGCTTGGAGCAGGGCGCCGGCCAGCGCCAGGTTCAGCGCTCGGACGACCGCGGGCTCGGCGTCGGCTCCGAGGGCGTGGGTGAGCCGGTGGTTGAAGGCGGCTCCGATGCGATCACGCAGGCGCTGCACGTCAGCGTCACGGGCGAGGATGGCCGTGGTGGACGCAGCGGCCAGCTCGGGCTCGGCGGCGATCAGGAGGGCCAACTCTCGCAGGGCGGCCGACACCCTCGTCAGCGGCGAGCGACGCCCATCACTGACCGGCGTCGGCAAGGAGGAGAGTCGACGCCAGAACACCTCGGCCACGAGGTGGTCCTTCGAGCCGAAGTAGGTGTAGGCGGTGGCCGGCGCCACGTTGGCTCGACGGGCCGCGTTGCGCACGGTGAGTCCGTCGTACCCGTTGGCTCGCAGCTCGGCGATCGTGGCTTCGACCAGCGCGTCGACTCGATCGGCCTGGCGGCCGCCGAGGTCGCGGCGAGCGGGCTCGGCGGTCGACGTGCTCGGCATCGGCGCGATGCTAGCCAGTGGCCGGACAGGTGTCCAGACACTAGTCTGACCGCCATGCCCGATCGCCCTGCCGACCTGCACGATCGTCCCGACTACTCCGGTCCGTTCGATCCCGACTTCCGCTACGAGGACCTCTCGAAGGAGGCGCTCGTGCGCCTCGTGCGGGAGTACGCCCTCATCGTGCACCTGCTCGACCGCTCCATGTGCGCGGCCATCGGGATGAAGTACGGCCAGGAGGTGGTGGAGGAGCTGGCCATCGAGGAGTGGCGGGGCGCGAGCCCGATCTACGGCGACCGACTCCGCGCCGCGCTGGGCATCGAGGGCGACGGCGTGGAGGCCATCTTCAAGGTGCTCCAGCTCGATCCGGGGTTCCCACAGCACTACATGGACGTGCGCTACGAGATCGTCGACGACCACCACGGCTTCTTCGAGCTCATCTCGTGCGGAGCGCTGCTCGATGTCGAACCGTGGGGCGAGCGGGCCATCACCGGCATGTGCCACACGATCGAGGACGCCACCTTCGACCCCACCGCCCAGGCCGTGAACCCCAAGGCCCACATCAGCCACGTGCACCGGCCGCCGCGTGCGTCGACCGACCAGGTGCCGCACTGCCGCTGGGAGATCACCATCGACGACGCCAACGTGACGCTCGACGAGCCCCCCATCACCACGATGACCCGCGGCACGACAGCAGCCACCTTCGAGTTCCCTCCGATGCGCGACGGCACGCCACACCTGCCACCGTCAGCAACGCGGGTCAGCATCGGGTAGCAACGAGGGCATGATGCCCCGCGTCGTGAGCCTCGTGCCCTCGGTCACCGAGACGCTGCTGGCCTGGGGCGTCGAGCCAGTGGCGTGCACGCGCTTCTGCGAGCAACCCGGACTTCCCCATGTCGGTGGCACGAAGGATCCCGATGTGGCGGCCATCGCCGACCTCGCCCCCGATCTGGTGGTGGTGGACGAGGAGGAGAACCGTCGCGAGGATCACGACGCGCTCGTCGACGCCGGCATCCGGGTGCACGTGCTCGCCGTGCGAGACCTCGCCCACCTCGACGAGCAGATGTCGTCGCTGGCGTCCGCGGTGGGGGCGACGTGGACACCAGTCGGTGTCATCGCGGAGCCGACGGCCACCCGCCGCGCGTACGTCCCGATCTGGCGCCGGCCGTGGATGGCCCTCGGCGAGCCCACCTACGGCTCTGCCGTGCTGCGAGCGCTGGGCATCGCCAACGTGGCGGCAGCCGACGGCGCCTACCCCGAGCTCGACCTCACCAGCGCCGCCGCCCGTGGGGTCGAGATCGTTATCGCTCCGAGCGAGCCGTATCCCTTCGCCGAGCGCCACCGCTCCGAGCTCGAGACCGTGGCCCCGGTGGTGTTCGTCGACGGGCGAGATCTCCTCTGGTGGGGCACCCGCACCCGTGATGCGCTGGCCCGCCTCGCCGCGGTGCTGCCCGGGTAGGCCTGCGCCTGGTTGCGGATCCGGTGACGTCAATGGTGGCTGAGCAACCAGATGCGTCACCAGAAGCCTCGGGTCAGCACCGTGGACGTGTAGGCACCCCGATCAGCGGTCGTCGCCTGCCCGCTCGGCCTTACCGGCCGCCTTGGCGATGAGCTCCTCAACCTGGCTGTTGAGCTTGGCGCCATCGGGCCAGCCGGCGTAGTGGGTGAGGAGGATGACGATCTCGCGCAGCTCGTGCGCGTCGAGCTCGCCGTTGCCGAGCGCCGCGTCGAGCTGGAGGCCCACGACGTCGTGGAGTCCCCGTCCCACCAGCAGCCCGATCAGGAGCAACCGGCGATCGCGGAACGACAAGCCCTCGCGCTGCCAGATCTCAGCGAACAGGTGCTCAACCGTGTAACCGAAGAAGTCGCCTGGCCCGTCACCCACCTCCGGCCAGCCGTACACGGCCGCCATCGTCTCGAGCCCAACCTGCCGCTTCGCCGGATCGCTCTCCATGCGCGGCACGGTACCCGCGCTCGCAGACCGCTCTGCAGGTTCGAGAGTCACGGCCAGGGGTAAGGACCTCCGCGATGACCGCTGCTGCCCACGCCCGTCGAGCCGCGAACAGCGTGTGGGTGGATCGCCTGGCCCGCCTCGGGTTCTGCGCGCGAGGAATCGTCTACGGCGTGATCGGCCTGATCGCCTTGCAGATCGCGCGGCACGGCACGAACGGTGCCCCCACCCAATCGAGCGCCAACAAGGAGGGTGCCCTCCGGGAGATCGCCGATCATCAGCTCGGGCGAGCCCTGCTGCTGGTGCTGGCCGTGGGGTTGGGGGGATACGCCCTGTGGCGGATCTCGGAGGCCCTCTGGGGCAAGCGCGACGAGACCGATGAGCGGAAGCGGACGGCCAAGAGGCTCGGCTCGACGGGCAAGGCCGCCGTGTACGTCACGCTCCTCGGGAGCACCCTGCGATTCGTGCACAAGGGTCCGTCGGCAGGTGGGACCAGCGGCGACAAGCAGGAGCGGTCGTTGACGGCTCGCGCCCTCGACCTGCCCGCCGGACGCCTCATGGTGGGAGCGCTCGGCATCGCGCTGATGACGGCGGGGGTGTACATGATCTACCGCGGTCTGGCCCAGAAGTTCGAGAAGCGCCTCGACACCAGCGACATGGGACCGCTCGTCGGTCGGCTGGTCGACATCACGGGTGCCGTGGGCATCAGCGCGCGGGGCCTCGTCGTCGGCTTGGCGGGGTTCGTGGGCGTGAAGGCGGCCATCGACGTCGACCCCGCGCAGGCTCACGGGATCGACGGCACCCTTCGGCTGATCGCCCACCGGACCTATGGGGGCGTGCTGCTCACCGCCACCGCGTTGGGACTGGTCTGCTACGGGATCTACTCCTTCGCGGAGGCCCGCTACCGCCAGCTCTGAGGGCCCGCTCGGCCCGGCGGCGGAAATTGTTACTCAAGGTACGACGGCGGCGCGTCGAAACCTGCCGAGCAAATTGTTCCACTTCGGAAGGAAACCCCCCTATGTCCCCTTCGCGCCGCCTCACGAGGAAGATCCTGGCCTCGCTCGGGCTGCTCGGCGCTGCCGCATCGGTCGCCGGCCTCACCACCTACGCCACCTTCACCAGCAGCGACTCAGCGAGCCAGTCGATCAGCTCAGGCACCGTGCACATCGCGCTCGGGACGGCCGGGAGCACCGACAACCGGCTCACCATCGCCACCACCGGGATCCACCCCGGCGACACGATGCAGCGAGCGGTCAAGCTCTCCAACACGAGCAGCGCCACCATGGGCTCCATCACGCTGACCACCTCGGCCACCACCAGCTCGCTCCTCGACACCGACGGCACGAACGGCCTGCAGATGCTGATCGAGAAGTGCACGAACGCCTGGACCGAATCTGGGAGCAGCCCGGCGTTCACCTACACCTGCTCGGGCACCACGAGCACAGTCGTCGCCTCGAGGGCGATCATCGGATCGAACCTCGCCCTGACGGGTGTCGGGCTGGCCCCTGGGTCGGCTGACTACCTGCGCGTCACGCTCACGCTCCCGAGCAGCGCCGGTAACACGTTCCAAGGCCTCACGTCCGTGGTCCAGTACTCCTTCACCGGCACGCAGCGCGCTGCGCAGGCCGCGTAGGCAACGGGCGAAGGGGACAGCGTCATGCGTGCAATCGCGGTCCGTGCCAGCCACCTGGCTGGCCGGACCGCGATCGCCTTCGCGGTGTTGGTGTTCGCGTTCCTCGTGATCGGTCCGCACACGGGCCGGTACCGCACGCTCACCGTGCTCACGGCGAGCATGCGTCCCGCCTTCCCGCCGGGCTCGGTCGTGATCGTCGAGCCCACGCCCACCGCGCAGGTGGCCGTGGGTGACGTCATCACCTACGCCATCCCGGTGGAGGACCACCACCTCGTCACCCACCGGGTGATCGAGGTGGTGCATCCAGGCGTGGTGCGCACGAGAGGCGACGCCAACGACGCCGACGACCCGTGGGTCGCCCAGCTGCGCGGCCCGACCGCCTGGCGGGTGCGGGCCGGCGTGCCCGGCCTCGGCTATGCGATCGAGGCCCTGCGCGGTCCCGCCGCGCATCTGGTCATCGTGGGCGTCACGACCGTCGCCGGCCTCCTCGTGGGCCTCGGCGCCATCTGGAGGCGACCCACCCTTGCGTGACCGGCGCGCCGTCGCGTTCGTGGCGACCGGCATCGCGCTCGGCGCGCTGGCCTCGACGCACGACGCCTGGGCGTCGTTCAACGACAGCGCCACCGCGAGCGCCAGCTACACCGCGGACGTGCTGGTGGCGCCGACCAGTCCGGCCGCGGCCGCGGGAACCTGCACCGTGGGCACGGGCGACCGGACCGTGCTCTCGTGGACGGCGACGTCGTCGAGCTGGACCAGCGGCTATGAGATCGCCCGGTCGACGACGGCGGGCGGGCCCTACACCGTGATCGGCACCGTGTCGGGGGTCTCCACGACGACCTACACGGACGGCCCGCTGGCGTTCTCCACCACCTTCTACTACGCGATCCGATCCATGAAGAGCGCCTGGCGCAGCACAAACGCCACCGTCTCGCGCACGACCAAGAACGCCCTCTGCGTCTGACACAGGGGATGAGCGGACGGCGCCGCCGATAGCCTCGGGTGGTGCCCACCGACCTCACACTCAAGACCATGAACACCCTGCATCGCGCCGTCATGCGCTTGAGTCTTGGGAAGCTGGGCTGGAACGCGTCGTCGATGCCCGTGGTCGAGCTCACCACCACGGGTCGCAAGAGCGGCCAACCCCGTACGGTCCTGCTCACCTCCCCGGTACAGGAAGGCGACACGCTCGTGGTGGTGGCATCGCGGGGTGGGGACGACACCCATCCGGCATGGTTCCTCAACCTGCGCGACAACCCCGCCGTGGAGGTCGTCACTGGCGGACAGCCCAAGCGCCCAATGCGCGCCCGCATCGCCGACGCCGATGAGCGAGCCCGCCTGTGGCCCCTCGTCATCAAGGATCACAAGAACTACGCCGGGTATCAGACCAAGACAAGCCGAGAGATCCCCCTCGTGCTCCTCGAGCCCACCACCTGACGGCTCGCCGCGACGTCGTCGGGCGACTCGGGTTCGAGCAAGAAGGCAGCGAGACCTACTGGGGTAGCGCTTGTGGACCGCGGACGAGGGTGCCAGGGCGAGCGTCGGTGAGCTCCCCGTCGTCGACCACGGTCTCGCCGGCCACGATCGTGGCGCGGTAGCCGCTCGAGCGCTGCACGAGGCGTCCCGCCCCCGCCGGCAGGTCGTTGACCAGCTCTGGGTGCAGCAGCCGGAGCTCGTCGAAGTCGATCAGGTTGAGGTCGGCTCGTCGGCCAGGCGCGAGCACGCCGCGGTCGTGCAAGCCGTACAGGTGTGCCGGATCGCTCGTGAGGCGCTTGACGGCCCACTCGATCGGGAACTGCGGGCCGCGGGTGCGGTCACGCGCCCAGTGGCTGAGCAGGTAGGTGGTCATGCTCGCATCACAGATGAGGCCGCAGTGCGCGCCACCGTCGCCCAGGCCCTGGACCGTCATCGGGTCGGACATCATGTCGTGCACCCCCTCGTAGGAGCCTCCGCCGTAGTTGAGGAGCGGGAACAGCAGGAACTCGCGACCCCCAGACGCGAGGAGCAGGTCGTAGGCCACCATCCAGGGATCGACACCGGTGCGTCGGGCGATGGCGGCGATGCTCGCCTCCGGAGCGGGCTCGTAGTCGAGCGGATCACCGAGGGGGAAGAGGTTCTCGAAGGAGCGGGGCCGTAGGTGGTCCATCGCCGGTGGTCCGTCGTAGACGGGCTGCTCGCTGAGGATCGCCGCTCGCACCTCGGGTTGCGCGAGCCGACGCATTCGCTCCTCGAACGGGAGGTCGATCAGCGTGCGATACGTGGGGAAGTACTGGAACGGGTTCATCCGTGACTGGTGGCCCATCAGCACACCGAAGCACCGGCTGGCGACCTGGGGATGCAGCTGAGCACCCCGCTCGTTGGCCTCGGCCACGGCCGCGAACCAGTGGCGCCACAGGTCGGGGTCGTTGCCGCGCTGCATGGTGAGGAAGGTGATGGGGCGCGCATACGACTCGCCGTGGGCGACGAGCCACTCGAGCTCGCGCTCCATCGCCCCGACCTCGTCGCCGCCGATCTCACCGGAGATCCCTGCGGGCACGACCTGCAGCACGCCGCGGTCCACGTCCACCATCGCCGCCAGCAGTGCCGCCACCTCGTGCTCGGCGGCGAACGTGCCAGGCACGGGATCGCCGTGGACATCGCGGTGCCCGGCGGTGCGTCCGGTGGACACGCCCAGCGCACCAGCGCGCAGGGCGGACCGCACGATCGACGCCATCGCCGAGAGGTCATCGGCGGTGGCGGGGTCGTGCGCCCGCTGGCCCATGACGTAGGCCCGCATGGCTGCGTGGGGCAGCTGCGCGCCGACGTCGAGAGCGCGTGGCATGCGCTCGAGGGCGTCGAGGTACTCGTCGAAGGACTCCCACTCCCATCGGATCCCTTCGGCCAGCGCCGAGCCGGGGATGTCCTCGACACCCTCCATGAGCTCGATGAGCCAGTCGCGTCGCTCCGGGGCGACTGGTGCGAACCCGACGCCGCAGTTCCCCAGGATCGCGGTCGTCACGCCGTGCCAGCAGGATGGGGTGAGGTGCGGGTCCCAGGTGGCCTGGCCGTCGTAGTGGGTGTGGATGTCGACGAAGCCGGGCGTGACGAGGAGTCCGTCGGCATCCACGGTGCGACGAGCGAGCCCATCGACCTGGCCCACGGCGACGATGCGCCCGCCGTCGATCGCGATGTCGGCTGAGCGCGGAGCCGCACCGGTGCCGTCGACCACCGTGCCGCCTCGAACCACCAGGTCGTGCATGCTCCCCCTCCCGGCGGGCTCTGCGTTCCAGAGCTGGGCGCGGAGTTTAGGCTGGCCGCTGCATTCGACGGACTTCTGGGCCGTCGGGCGACCGAGGAGACCGGTGACGGGCATGGACGACGACGTCATCGACGCGTTCGAGCGTGACGGCTGGGCGATCCTGCCCGGGGTGCTGTCGCCGGCCGAGGTCGACCACGCCCGTTCGGAGCTCGTCGCCGCGGCCGCCGCTTCCGAGGCCCGCGGCATCCCCACCCGGATGGACTTCCTCGATCCCGGCGGCCAGAACATCCGGGTCTACGACCTGCTCGAGTACAGCCCGGTCTTCGCCGACCTCGTCGTCCACCCCCAGGTGCTCCCGTACGTGTCGCACCTCCTCGACGCGGACCTGTCCATCTCGAACTTCTCCGCCAACACCGCGCTGCCCGGTAGTCGGTCGATGAACGCCCACAACGAACAGTCGACGGTGATGCCCGAGCCGTGGGTCACCCGCTTCACCATGAACGCCATCTGGTGCCTCGACGACACGGACGAGGCCAACGGCGCCACGCGCTACCTGCCCGGCAGCCACCGCCTCACCTGCTTCGCGGAGGTCCCGTCCGATCCGCAGGCGGCCATGCTCCCGTTCGAAGCCGACGCTGGCTCGGTGATCCTGATGGACGGCCGGCTGTGGCACACCTCCGGCGCGAACACCACGAAGGATCGCGAGCGGGCACTGCTGTTCGCCTTCTACGCCCGTTCGTTCCTCCGGCACCAGAACAACTGGAACCGGTCCCTGTCCCCCGACACGAGGCGAACGCTGTCCCCGCAGCTGCGCGAGTGGTTGGGCGTCGCATCCGGCAACATGGGGTACGGCGCCTACCTGGCCGCTTCCCCCTCGGCGGAGCCGACCACGGCCTAGGC
>JBKJIE010000134.1:0-11792 GCA_046598715.1 Acidimicrobiales bacterium
AGGACCCGCGGTGCAGGTTCGCAACGCCATCTGTGCCTGGTCCGCCGACGTGCAGGCCGCGGGTGGAGGAGACGCCGGTGCGCTCGACCTCGACGCCCTGGCCCGCTGGACGACAGACTGCTCAGATCTCCTGCCGGCGCTGACCGAGGGCCACCGTGCCGCCAAGGACCTCGGTACACCGGTTGCCACACTGCGAGCGCTCGTGGAGATCCTTCTCCTGCGTGAGCGCGTCGAGGAGCTCGCGCCGCCCACTTCCCGCGCCGCGGACCAGCACGCCGGGACTGCGTCATGAACCGACTGGTCGTGGTCGCAGTCGCCGCCATCGTCGCCCTCGGTTCCGGCTTCGGGCTCGTGCAGTACGTGAGCGGAGCTGAGGCTCGCGCCTCCGAGTCAGCTGCGCCGGTGCAGATGCTCGTCGCCACCGCCGACGTCCCCGACGGCACGCCGTTCGACGAAGCGCTCGCCGACGGCAGGATCGCCGCCTCACAGACCCTCCGCTCGTCGTTGGCGCCCACGGCCGTCACCGATCCATCGACGCTCGCTGGGTTGGTGGCCGACGGGGTGCTCCGAGCCGGTCAGGTCGTCGTACAGGGCGCCTTCGCAACGCCGAAGGCCGATCGAGCCGAGGCTGGTCCGCCGACGTTCGCGGCCACGCTGCCCGCCGGTACCGTCGCCGTGTCCTTCGAAGCGGCAGGGGCCGCCGGCGTGTCGGATCTGATCAGCCCAGGCGATCGCGTGAACCTGCTCGTCAACGTGCCCAACGCAGCCGAGCTCGGATTGCCCGACTCCGGTGGGCCGGCTGTGGTGCACGTGTTCCAGAACCTCCAGGTCATCGCCATCGGAACGGCCGTGCGCCCCGCCCCGGGAGCAACCGAACCGGTCGCCAACCCAGGCTCGAGCAGCTACACCGTGGCCGTCGCGCCTCAAGATGCGGCCCGCCTCCTGTTCCTCACGCGGCAGTACGAGGTGCTGCTCGCCCTCGTCGGACCTGGCAACGAACCTGCGCCCAAGGTGCCAGTGGGCAAGGCCGACGCCCTCCCAGGTGCCCTGACCGCGCTGCCGGCGCCCAGCAGCGGCACACCATGAGCGCGCTGCGCGAGCGGATCCTCGCTGCCCGAAAGGACCTCGACCCCGGCGACGATCCCGCGGCCGATCTCGAGACGACCGCGCCTGCGAGCGACGGCGTCGCAGACGTCCTGCGCCCCTCGCCGGCGCCACCCCCGCCAGAGCCACGCATCAGCCTCCCGGCGAAGCTGCATGCCGAGATCCACCGCCAGGTGGTCCGCGACCTCGGACCGCTCCTCTTCGACGACACGGTGCACGACGCCGAGCTCGAGGAGCGCCTCCGCGAGACCATCTCGTCAGCGTTCGAGGACGCCGGCATCCCCGCCGGTGGCGAGCTCTACGAGCAGTTCGCCAACGACATCCGCAACGACGTCGTGGGCTACGGGCCCATCGAAGACCTGCTCAACGACGACTCCGTCACCGAGGTCATGGTCAACGGTCCAGACATCGTGTTCGTCGAGCGCGAGGGCAAGGTCGTGGAGGTGGCATCGGGCTTCGTCGACGCCACCCACGTGCGCCGCGTGATCGACAAGATCGTGTCCAACGTCGGCCGCCGCATCGACGAGTCGTCACCCATGGTGGACGCTCGACTCCCCGACGGATCGCGCGTGAACGCCATCATCCCGCCGCTCGCCATCGACGGCCCGTTCCTGACCATTCGGAAGTTCGCTCGCGATCCCTTCATGGCCGTCGACCTCGTGCGCTTCGGCACGCTCGACGAGCGCAGCGTTCGGTTTCTCCGCGCGTGCATCGAGGGTCGACTGAACATCGTCGTGTCGGGTGGCACCGGTACTGGCAAGACGACGCTCCTCAACGTCATGTCCTCGTTCATCCCGAACGACGAGCGGATCGTCACCGTCGAGGACGCCAAGGAGCTGCAGCTCCACCAGCGCCACGTGCTCTGCATGGAGACGCGGCCTCCCAACGTGGAGCGAGCGGGCGAGATCACCATTCGCGACCTCGTGAAGAACAGCCTCCGGATGCGCCCCGACCGGATCGTCGTCGGCGAGTGCCGTGGCGGCGAGGCCCTCGACATGCTCCAGGCGATGAACACCGGCCACGACGGGTCCATGACCACGGTGCACTCCAACAGCCCGCGTGACGCGCTGAGCCGCATCGAGACGCTGACGCTGATGGCTGGGTTCGACCTCCCCATCCGAGCGATCCGGGAACAGGTGGCGTCGGCGGTCGACCTGATCGTGCAGCTCACCCGCCTGCGCGACGGCACCCGGCGCGTCACCCACATCACCGAGATCGACAGCATGGAGGGCGACAAGATCACCCTCCAGGACATCTTCCTCTTCGACTTCACCGCCGGAGTCGACGCCAACGGCCGCCACCAGGGCTCGCTGCAGCCCACGGGCGTCCGACCGTCGTTCACCGAGAAGCTCGAGGACACCGGCATCGCCGTCGGGGCCGACATGTTCGAGGCCGTACCCGGACAAGGCCTGCGGGACCGCATGGCAGAGATCCGGTGAGCGCGCTCTCACAACCCCCGGTGCTCCTGTTCATCGCCGGGATCATCGGAGGCGCCAGCGTGGTCGTGGCGATGCTGGTCCGTCTCAACCGCGAGCGAGCCCAGCTGATGGTCCTCGAACCGCCCACGATCAGCCCCCAGCGCGGCGACCGCAGGACACGCCGTCTCGATGAGGCGCTGGCGGCGTCGCCCGCTCTACGCCGAGCGGTAGAGGTCACCGCGAACCTCGCCGACCGCAAAGGTGCCCTGGGCTCCGTGGAGCGCGCCCTGCGGGCGGCCGACGTGCCGGTGCGACCGGCAGAGGTGATCTTGGGCCACCTCGTGGCAACGATCGTCTTCCCGATCATCGTCTGGCTCGCCACGCAGTCGACGGGCAAGGCGATCGCCGCTCTCGTCTTCACGGCCTTCTTCCCGCGCCTGGCTCTGCGGTTCCTCGCCAAGCGTCGCCTGAAGCGCTTCGGCAAGCAGCTGCCCGATGCCCTCACGACGCTCGCCGGCGCCCTCAGGGCGGGTCGGTCGATGGGCCAGGCCATGGAGTCGCTCTCCCGCGAGGTCGGCGATCCGATCGGGCGGGAGCTCCGCAAGATCGTGGCCGAGGTGCGCCTGGGGCGCACGCTTGCCGACACGCTGAACGACGCCGCCGAGCGCGTGGGCAGTGACGACTTCCGCTGGGCGGTGCTCGCCGTGCAGATCCAGTCGGAGGTGGGCGGGAACCTGGCCGAGCTCCTCGATCAGGTCGCCGCCACCATGCGGGAGCGCACGCGCATGAAGGGTGAGGTGAAGGCGCTGACCGCCGAAGGGCGCGCCTCCGCGCTCATGCTCGTGGTGATGGTGCCGGCGCTAGGCGGCGTGATGGGCGTCATGAACCCGTCGTACATGAAGCCGATGTTCACCTCGTCGACGGGGCACATCCTGCTGGGCATCAGCGCGGTGATGATCGCCGGGGGCTACCTCTGGATGACCAAGATGATGAAGATCGATGTCTGAGCTCGTCGCTCAGCCCGGCCTCGGCATGATGCTGGCCATCGGCACGGCGCTGAGCATCGCGGGGCTCCTCGCCGGCGTGGGCTTGGTCATCGTCGATCGCATCAACCTCAGGAGCAAGCTCCGCGGCATCGACGACCTCTACAAGTTCGTGGACATGCGCGACCAGGAGCTGATGCTGTCCTTCGCCGACCGCGTCACGACCCCCGTGCTCACCGCGCTCACCCAGCTCGGATGGCGCTTCTCCCCTGCCGGTCGCATCGAGCAGATCCGGGTGATGCTGCGCCGGGCGGGTCGACCGGAGGCGGACACCGACCGCTACCTGGCCATCAGGGTGCTATCGCTCCTGGCGGCACCGTTCGCCGCCTACGCGGCCTGGACGCTCGCCGCGTCAAAGGGAGGAATGCTGCGGCTCGCATGCACCGGGGTCGCCGTGGCGTGCTGCACGATCCTGCCGAGCCGCAAGCTGCGATCGCAGGTCGAAGCCCGGGAGCGACAGATCCTCCGGCAGCTCCCCGACATCATGGATCTGCTCGTGATCTGCATGGAGGCCGGCCTGGGCTTCACGTCCGCGGTGTCTCGCACCGTCGCCAACATCGAAGGCGAGATGTCGGACGAGTTCGCCCTGGCGCTGGGCGAGATGCGCGCCGGCTCGAGTCGAGCCGACGCCCTCTCTGGGCTGGCGGATCGGGTGCAGCTCCCTCAGGTCCGCTCCTTCGTGACCGCCATCCGTCAGGCCGACCAGTTCGGCATCTCGGTGTCCACCGTGCTCCGCAACCAGGCCGAGGAGATGCGGGTGGCGCGGCGACAGATGGCACAGGAGAAGGCGCAGAAGGCGCCGGTGAAGATGCTGGTGCCCATGGTGTTCTGCATCTTCCCGCCCATGTTCATCGTCGTCCTCGGGCCGGCCGGCCTGTCGATCGTCCACGGCCCCGCGTTCTGACATGGACGCGATGGCACAGCGCGCGACAGGCGACCGAGGTGCCGCCGTCGTCGAGTTCGCGCTGGTGCTGCCCGTGCTCATGATCCTTCTCCTCGGCATGGTCAGCGGCGGTTCGGCCTGGAACCAGAGCCAGGCACTCAGCCAAGGGGCGCGGGTGACGGCTCGCTACGCGGCGACGCTCCCCCTGCCTGCGAACACCGCTGACATGCCGGCCTGGCTCGACGCGCTGATCGACCGCTCCATCACGGCCAGCGAGGGCAACATGGCCGCCGGGGTGTCCGGGCGAACCGTGTGCGTCGCCTACGTCGACCCCGCCGGAGCGGCGCCCGACAAGACGGTGAGCCGCAGGATCGACGCCGCCGGCACCCGCACCTCGGGTGTGGACACGTGCTTCGACGACGGCCAGAGCGCCACTGACCGCCGCATCCAGCTCGTGCTCGCGCGCAGCAGCTTCCTCGACATCGGGTTCCGCCGTCAGACCGTGGCGCTGCGGCGTCAGGTCGTCTACCGGTACGAGGCCACCAGTGATCTCTGAGCGACTCGCACGGCGGGGCCGCCGCAGACGCGGCGAGGTTGGGGCGGTGGTGGTGATCGTCGCCGCCGCGATGGGTGCGCTCGTCGTGACGGCCGCGATCGTGCTCGACCTGGGTGGCGCCCGCCGTGACCGAGACGGTGATCAGGTGGCGGCCGACGCCATGGCCCTCGCTGGAGCGCTGAGCCTCAGCGCGAGCGCCGACAACGCGTCGCCGGCCTGCCAGGCCGCCTGGCAGTACATCGTGGTCAACCTGCCATCGGCCAAGACTGCCCCGGCGCCGTCGTGCAACACCTTCGCGACCGCCTGCGCCGCTGGCACCGCCCGAACCGTCCAGGCCACCATCGGCGAGTACCGCATCACGCTCACCCACCCGGTGCCCGCCAACAACACCTTGCTCCAGGGTCAATCGGCCTCGTCGCTCGACGGCGATCCGTGCGATCGCATCGGCGTGCGGATCGAGCAGACCCGAGCCAACCTGGTCGCGGGCGGCTCCGTCGTGCTCGACGTCCACGCCGTCGCCCGCTACCTGCGCGGTGTCGGCACGGCCCAGGCACCTCTCGTGCTCCTCGACCCCCACGCATGCGGCGTGCTCACGGTGAACGGCAATGCCGCCCTCACGGTGAACACGCAGTCGGGAGCGCCCGGGTACATCGACATCGACTCTGATGGCTCGGCGTGCGCCAACCCCAACAAGGTGGTGCTCGACGTGAACGGGCAGGGCTCGGTCACCGCCGGCCAGATCGCCATGTGGGCGCTGGCCGATGGCGACGCCACCAGCGCCTACAGCAACGGTGTGCTCAGCCCGATCCCGATCGCGTCGTCGGCCCGCGTGGGGACCAACGGCATGGTCTGGAAGTACAACTGCGACCCAGCCAACGGCTGTCCGGATACCGGACCGGCCCAGATCAATGCCATGGTGGCGGACTGGGGCGGCGCTGGGGCCCCGCAGCCGCCAGGCTCGTTCACACGATGGACGACGAGCGGCCGCAGCTGCTCGCCCGCCGGGATCACCGTGGTGCCCGCGGGCAACTGGTACATCGACTGCGGGAGCGCCGGGCTGTCGGCCATCGGCAGCATCACATTCCAGGGCGGCAACATCGTGAGTGACGGGCCGATCAAGGCCAGCGCGCTCGACGGCCTGCGGGTGAACTGCTCCGATGCGGATCCCAGCGACAACGTGGCCCCAGCCACCTGCGCCTCCGACCCGCCCTCCCCCTCGATCCTGTTCCTGCGATCAGGCGACCTCCTCGACAACAGCAAGGTGGAGCTGCGCGAGACCACCGTGTACCTGACCTCCGGCAAGGTGACCATCTCGGGCAACAACAGCGTCACGTGGACAGCCCCCGACGACCCCACCTTCCGCTTCGACGACCTCGCCCTCTGGACCACCAGCACCGGCCTGATGTCCATCACCGGGAGCACGAGCGTCAACATCGAGGGGACGGTCTACGCGCCCAACGCCAAGGTGAAGCTGGCGGGCAACACGGGTGGCCAGGCCCTCGGCGCCCAGATCTTCGCGGCCACCGCGGAGCTCGTCGGCGGCGCACAGCTCGCGCTGTCTCCCAAGGAGGATCGGATCCTCAAGGTTGGCAAGGGCCGACCCGTGCTGATCCGCTGAGGCCGCGACTCGCGCCGCGCGGCGTGAGAGCATGCTGGCGTGAGCGCCAGCGAGAACCCCCCGGCCACACCCGCGGCCACGGTCATCCTCCTCCGCGACGCCGCAGCTGGGCTCGAGACCCTGATGCTCCACCGCACCTCCGCAGTGGCGTTCGGCGGCATGTGGGTGTTCCCCGGTGGACGGGTCGATGACCAAGACCGTCGAGACGACGACGTCGACGACGAGCCAGGCGCACGGCGCGCCGCCACCCGCGAGGCGGCCGAGGAGTGCGCACTGCTGCTCGATCCCGACGATCTCGTCCCCTTCTCGCACTGGACTCCCCCCATGGAGACCCCCCGCCGCTACGCCACCTGGTTCTTCGTGGCACGCGCGGCTGAGGGCGAGGTGCTGGTGGATGGCGGCGAGATCCGGGATCACGCGTGGCTCACCCCACAGGAGGTGCTCGAACGCCGTGCCCGAGGCGAGGTCGATCTGGCGCCACCCACCTTCGTCACCCTGACCGATCTGGCTGACCATGGCGACGTCGACACGGCGCTGGCCAGCGCGGAGCGCCGATCGCCCGTGCCTCGCTACTCGACGCGGTGGGGTGTCCTCGACGACGGTGCGGTGGCGCTCTGGGCGGGCGACGCGGGCTACGACACGAACGACCCTGATGTGCCCGGCCGGCGCCACCGGCTCTGGATGCTGCCCGACGGGTGGCGGCTCGAGCGGAGCTGAGCCACGCAGCTCAGAGGGGACGACCGCTCCGGTCCAGCCAGCGATCGATCAACGTGCGGGCGATGCTCATGCCGGGCGGGATCATGGGGAGGTCGTCGGGCCGGAACCACTGCGCGTCGACGATCTCTGATTCGTCGATCACGATGTCGCCCGCAGCCCAGGTGGCCTCGAAGCCGATCATGAGCGAGTGCGGGAAGGGCCACGGCTGGCTGGCGGTGTAGCGGACGTCGGCCAGCTCCACGCCCACCTCCTCGCGAACCTCGCGACGAACCGCTTCCTCGAGGGTCTCTCCGGCCTCCACGAACCCGGCCACGCAGCTGTACATCGGGACCGGGAAGGTGCGGCCTCGGGCGAGGAGCGCCTCGCCATCACGCTCGATGAGCGTGATCACGGCCGGCGCCAGGCGAGGGAAGGCCAGGAGGCCACAGGCGGGGCAGCGCCGCGCTCGTTCGCCAGGGGCGGGCTCGGTGGGTGTGGCGCAACGGCCGCAGAAGCGGGTGGTGCGATCCCACTCCACGAGCTGCACGGCGCGTCCCGCCAGCGTCCATCGCACGTCGTCGACCCGTCCGTAGAGGCCCATGAGCGGGACGAGCCCGTCCACCACGACGTCGGGTGAGCCGTCCCCGTCGAGGTCAACAGCCCAGCAACCCGCGCCATCGAGCGTGCCGAGCAGCAGCGTCGGGGCGCCGGGCGCCACCTCGTCGGGGTGATCGTCGACCACCACGACCTGGCCGTTCTGGACGACCACGGTGACGGCACCGCTCCAGTCGTCGGGCAGGTCGATGACCGGCAGGAAGCGAGCTGATGGACGGCCGTTCACGCGATGACGCCTCCGGGTTCGACGAGGTCAGTCGCATCATGGTCGGAACGCACGACCACCACCACACCGGCGGCGATCAGGAGCGCGGCTGGCCACGCGCCGGCGGGCGGCGTCTCCCCGAAGGCGATCCGCGCGATGAGCGTGGCCCCCAGGATCTCGAACAGGATGGCCACCGACACGATGGTGGGGCTGATCGACCGGAGCACCCGGTTGACGAGCGTGTGGCCGAGGAGCTGCGCCCCGAGCACGAGGCCGACGATCGCCCACCACGTTCCCGCGCTGTAGCCCCACAGCGGTTGACCGCCGGCAATGCACACCGCGAGGAGCAGGGCCGCCGCGGTGGCGTAGCACGCCAGCGCGTACACGCCTGTGGTGACGGTGCGACGCACGTCGGCGCCCACGGTGACGTACGCGGCGGCGAGCATCCCCCCGAGGATCGCCAGCAGATCGCCGAACAGGGCTCGCCCCGAGATGGAGACGTCGACCCCGGTCAGCACGATCGCCCCCGCCAGCGCCAGCCCGATCCCCACCCAGGTGCCGCGGGCCACGTGCTGACCTCGACGGTGGGCGATCACGGCCGCCCAGACCGGTTGCGTGGCGACCAACGCAACCGAGGAGGCGACCGACGTGAACGACAGGCTCGGGATCCATGCCGCGAAGTGCGCGGCCAGCAGCGCACCGGCGAGCAGGCTGAGACGGCGCTCGCGCTGTGAGCGGGCCGTCCAACCGGCCCGGTCGACACGGCGGGCCGCCACCCACGTCCCCACGACGGGGAGCGACAGCGCGTTGCGCCAGAAGGCGATCGCCAGCGCCGGCCCCGCGGCGCCCCGGATGAGCGGCGCCGAGGTGGACACCGCTCCGATGGCGACGGCAAGGAGCGCGAGCTCGCCCAGCGGCGGAGCGCCCTGGCGACGACCGGCTGGATCGGGGGCAGACATGACCGCTGTAGGGTCCCACGCTGGCCGCCCGCCCCGATGCGGGCGGCGTGACCCAGGGGGACCCACCATGCCGACCGCACCGGCGACCGACCACATCAGGGACGCTGCACGCGGCATCGCCCGGGCCATCGAACCCGTAGTGGGGCAGGTGTTCTTCGCTCCCGAGTGCCACGAGCGATACGCGGCGCTGGGCTTCAGCCCGAGCCCCGGGGGCTCCAAGGAGGGCGTGGCGTTCCCCGACGGCCCTGCCTACTTCACGAGTCGCGGCGCGGCGCTGGGCCAAGCCCCCGGCGAGCTCGTGGCCGCCGCCTTCGGCGTGTTCAACCCCGAGGTGGTCGTGCCCGCAGTGACCTACGGATGGACCCTCACCGACGCTGCGACCATCGCAGAGGAGCGCCTGCTCGGCGCGGTCGAACAGCTCACGCGCCTGCTGGGCGAGCGGCCCGACGGCGTCGACCGAACGGTCGAGCTGCTGGCGCGCGCGACGGCACCGCTCGAGCCGTGGGGTCGAGCGTTGTTCGCCGGCACGCTCTCGCAGCCGCTCCCCGGCACCCCGCTGGGAGACCTGTTCCGCCTCGGCGATCGTCTTCGGGAGTTCCGGGGTGACTGCCACATCGCGGCCTGGGTGGCGGCCGGCTTCGATGCCGTGGAGATCGGGCTGCTCACCGAGCCGTACTGGGGCCTGCCCGCCCGCACCTACATCCGCACCCGGGCCTGGAGCGATGCCCACCTCGACGCCGCCGAGGAGCGACTGCGGTCAGCCGGCCTCGCCGACGCGGATGGCCTCACCGATGCCGGGCGCGCCGCTCGCGAAGCGATCGAGCTGGCAACCGACAGCCAGATGGCCCCGGCCGTGGCCGCGCTCGGCGACGACCTCGACGAGCTCATCGCCCTGCTCACGCCGATGTCCCAGCAGGTGATGGCCGGCGCGGGCTACCCGCCCAGCCCGCTCGCCATCGCACCTCGATAGGAAGACGGCCCCTACACGTCGAGGAAGCGAGAGACGGCGACCGCGGAGCCGATGGCGCCGATCAGGGCGGCGACGCCGACGACGAAGACGTTCGTGTAGATCAGGTTCGAATCGGTGATGACGAAGCCCTGGAAGATGGGGAGCACGCGATCGCGTGAGAGCTCGTCGATGAACGGCCGGATCAGGAACGTCATGAACCCGACGGCCACCGCGGCGCCCAGCAGCGTTTGGATGATCCCTTCCACGATGAAGGGGATGCGGATGAACCAGTTCGTGGCCCCGACGAGCTTCATCACCTCGATCTCCCGACGGCGAGCGAACATCGCCACGCGGATCGTGTTGAGGATGAGCATGAGCGCGGCCACGAGCAGCAGCACGGCCGCGGCGAGGAACCGCACACCGATCTTGTTGAACGTCTCCTGGATGCGCTGCACCACCTCGAAGGCGAAGACCACCTCGTAGACCCCTGGCTTGCCCTGGAACTGGTCACCGAGGGCCTTCACCACCTGCGGGTCTTGGATCTTGGGCGCGACCCGGAACGAGGGCGGCAGGATCTCGGGGGTGACGGTCTCGACGAGCTGGGGCGAGTTCTGGAAGAGCCGCTTGAACTCCTCGAAGGTCTGGTCCTGGTTGACGAACGTCGCCGACTTCACGTCGGGGTTGGCGGCGAGGTCGCGCTGGATCGACGCCTTCTGGTCCTCGGTGATCTGCGGCTGCAGGTAGACGATGAACTCGATGCCGCCCTTGAAGCGGTCGTTGGCGTTCTCCACGCCCTGCCGCAGCAGGAGCGCCGAGCCGAAGAGAGTGAGCGACACCACCACGGTGAGGACCGACGCGAGCGTCAGGGTCACGTTTCGGAAGAGGTTGGTCGCGGTCTCGCGAGCGACGTAGTCGAGCTTGATGGCCATAGGTCAGGTGGGGGTCACTCGTAGACGCCGCGACTCTGGTCGCGGATGATCGAGCCACGATCGAGCTCGATGACGCGCCTGCGCATCGTGTCGACGATGGAACGGTCGTGGGTGGCCATGAGCACGGTGGTGCCCGTGCGGTTGATGCGATCGAGGAGCCGCATGATGCCGACCGAGGTGGCCGGGTCGAGGTTGCCGGTGGGCTCATCGGCGAGGAGGATCAGCGGGCGGTTGACGAAGGCACGAGCGATCGACACCCGCTGCTGCTCGCCACCAGACAGCTCGTTGGGGAAGTTGCCGACCTTCTTGGCCAGGCCGACGAGCTCGAGGATGGCCGGCACCTGGGTCTGCACGACCGCTCGTGGGCGGCCGATGACCTCGAGGGCGAACGCGACGTTCTCGGCGACGGTCTTGTTGGACAGCAGCTTGAAGTCCTGGAAGATGCTGCCGATGTTGCGGCGCAGGAACGGCACCTTCCAGCTGTTGAGCTGCCCGATGTCCTTGCCGGCCACGAAGATCTCGCCCGTGGTGGGCACCTCTTCGCGGTTGAGCAGGCGCAGGAAGGTGGACTTGCCGGATCCCGAGGCGCCGACGAGGAAGACGAACTCGCCCTTCTCGACGTTCACAGAGGCGTCGCGCAGAGCGACGGTGTCGCCCTTGTAGGACTTGGTGACGTTCTCCAGGCGAATCATGTTACGAAAGGTTTACCAAACGGTCGCGGGACGACGACAACTCACGGGGGCGCAGAAGGCATCCGCACGGCCTCGGCGCAGACAGGGTGGCCCACCGGAGACGCTGACCACCCGCAGGTGGTCAG
>JBKJIE010000142.1:0-17118 GCA_046598715.1 Acidimicrobiales bacterium
CCCGAGGTAGCAGACCATGCTCGTCATCCAGCGCCCCACCGTCGAGGCGATCGGCGAGGCCGAAGGCAACCGCCAGCGCTTCTCCGTGAGCCCGCTGGAGCCCGGCTTCGGCCACACCCTGGGCAACTCGCTGCGACGCACGCTCCTGTCGTCGATCCCGGGTGCAGCCATCACCCAGCTCCGGTTCGACGACGCCCTGCACGAGTTCGACACCATCGCTGGTGTCACGCAGGACGTCACCGACATCATCCTGAACCTCAAGGACCTCGTCCTCATCTGCCACAGCAGCGAGCCGGTCACGCTCCGACTCGACGTGAAGGGCCCGGCTGAGATCACGGCCAAGGACATCACCGTCACCTCCGACGTCGAGATCCTGAATCCGGAGATGCCCATCGCCACGCTGAACAAGTCAGCTCGCCTGGCCGTCGACATCACCGTGTCCAAGGGCCGCGGCTACGTGTCTGCTGACCGCAACAAGTCGAGCCAGACCATCGGCGTCATCCCCGTCGATTCGATCTTCTCGCCGGTGCGCCGAGTGGCCTTCCAGATCGAGCCCACCCGCGTCGAGCAGTCCACCGCCTACGACCGCCTCGTGCTCGACATCGAGACCGACGGCTCCATCTCCCCGCGCGAGGCGCTCGCCTCCGCCGGCGACACGCTGCGCTCCCTCGTCGGGCTGGTGGCCGAGATGAGCGACGAGCCCCAGGGCCTCGAGCTCGGTGAGATGGCGACCGTCACTGCTGGCTCGCCCGACCTCGACCTCCCCATCGAGGACCTCGACCTGTCCGAGCGTCCCCGCAACTGCCTCAAGCGCGCCCAGGTCAACTCGATCGGCGAGCTCCTGCTCAAGACCGACGACGACCTGCTCGCCATCACCAACTTCGGCCAGAAGTCACTGGACGAGGTCATCGAGAAGCTGAACGAGCGTGGCCTGGCGCTGCGCACGAAGGACTGAGAGCTCGTCATGCCTGCTACCCCGAAGAAGGGGCGTCGCTTCGGCGGCAGCTCCCAGCACCAGCGCCTCATGATGGCGAACCTCGTCGCGTCGCTCGTCGCCGCCGAGGGGATCGTCACCACCGAGGCCAAGGCCAAGGCCCTGCGGCCCGTGGCCGAGAAGGTCATCACCAAGGCCAAGAAGGGCGGTCTGCACAACCACCGCCAGGTCGTGTCGTACCTCGGTGACAAGGAGATGGCCCACAAGCTCTTCACGGACATCGGGCCCCGCTACGCCGAGCGCGACGGCGGCTACACGCGGATCCTGAAGCTCGGCAACCGTCAGGGCGACAACGCCCCGATGGCTCGCATCGAACTGGTCTGAGTCTCGTCGGCGCAAGCGCCTCCTCGAGCTAGCGGTGCGCCTTCGGCGCGCTGAGGGCTTGTGCGGCGGCACGGCAAGCCGCACCGCCGCCGGGGGGGGGCTCCGGCGGAGCCTCTGCCCCCCACACCCCCCGCCGGGCGTCTCGCGCCTACGGTCTCGGCCTGTGACGCTGTTCGACCCGCCCAACGCGCTTGACGCTCCCGATCCGGCGGCCCTTTCAGGGCCGCTGGTGCGCGCTCGGATGCTGGTGGCCTACGACGGCACGAGCTTCCATGGCTTCGCCGAGCAGCCGGGCCAGCGCACCGTGGCCGGTGTCCTCGCGTCTGCGATCGAACAGGTGGTGCGCCAGCCCGTCGAGCTCACGTGCGCCGGGCGCACCGACCGCGGCGTGCACGCGTGGGGACAGGTGGTGAGCACCGACCTGCCAGCGGAGGCCGACCTCGAGGCGCTCCACCGATCGCTGCTCAAGCTCTGCGGCCCAGACATCGCGGTCCGGGAGCTGGGCCTGGCCGCCACCGACTTCGACGCCCGCTTCTCCGCTCGTGCTCGCACCTATCAGTACACCGTGCTCAACCGATCGGTGCCCGACCCGTTCCTGGCCCGCACGGCCTGGCACGTCGCCACCCCGCTCAAGATGGAGCTGCTGTCGCTGGCGTGCGACCCATTCCTCGGCGAGCACGACTTCTCGGCGTTCTGCCGTCGACCGAAGCTCGGCGCCGAACCGGTGTCACTCGTGCGGCGCGTGCTGGCGGCGGGTTGGACCGACCTGGGCGAGGATGTGCTGCGTCTCGAGATCAGCGCCACGGCGTTCTGCCATCAGATGGTGCGCAGCATCGTGGGCGCGATGGTGTCAGCTGGTCACGGCCAGATCAGAGCGGGCGAGATCCTCGGCATCTTGCACAGCGGAGATCGCGCCAAGGCGCCCCCCATCGCGCCGCCGCACGGCTTGTGCCTCTGGCACGTCCACTACTGAGCGCCACGCGCGGGTCGGCCTACTTGGGGGTAGTGGCGGTGGCGTCGGGCGGGTTGGTGACGGCCGGCTCGTCGGTGTCAGCGTTGGCGGTCTGGTCGGGGGCCAGAGAGGAGATCTTGCCGGGCGTTGCGTGGCTCAGCAGGTCGCTGACCCGCAGATATTGGAACCCGCGACCCATGCTCTCCTCGAGGAGCTTCGGAAGCCCCTTGATCTCCGCGTTGCGTCGAGCGATCAAGGACCGGGCGCCCGCGTTCGTTCGGTCGAAGGTCCCCCGGCCGATCCCGTCGTGGTAGTCGACGATCGCCCCTGGCTTCAGGTGGGACAGGACGAACGCGTTGACCTCCGACGGGTGCTCCCGCCCGTGCACCGACCCGGTGACCGACCACATGAGGAGGTCGTTGCCCTCCTCGGCCACGAGGCGAACCGCGACTCCGGACATCTCGCCGCGCGGCGGGCGGAAGTACTGCACCTTGCGCGTCGTCAGCTCCTCGATCACCTCGCGCCCGCGCCTGATCTCGTAGGCCGTCTCGGCGGGATCCAAGGTCGAGAAGTCGCGGTGGCTCCAGGTGTGGTTGCCGATCTCGTGGCCAGCGGCGACCACCTCCTTCAGGAGGGCCGGGTGGTGCATCGCGTTGTACCCCATCACCATGAACGTCGCCTTCAGCCCGTAGCTGGCAAGGATCTCCAGCACCCGCGGCGTGAACTCTGGGTCAGGTCCGTCATCGAAGGTGAGCGCCACCAGCGGCTCGGCGACGGGCACCGAGTAGATGATCCGACTGATGCCATACGCGCCGGCCCCCCCCGTGCCCAACCCGGTGGCATCGCCGCGCTCCCGGCTGCTCCTGTCGCTGACACCCGGGGCGCCGCCCCGGGCCGCCCAGCCCGTCGCTCCGGACGCGCCCAGGGCCACGGTGCCGCCGGCTGCCACGAGGAAGCCCCGGCGATCCATGGCCGGACGCTATCGGCCGGTGGGGACGCTGAGCGCGCGCCGAGAGGGACCTGAGCCAGCTACCGTCCACTGGATCCCCAGGGGCTTGGCCGATTGGAGCCCGTAGGCCGATGCGGATCCACCCCTCGGGGGCAGAGTTGCGGTAGAGGGCAGCCGAGCCGTAGTTTTGCACTCCGCTTCAGGCGCTGGCGCGCCTGACAACGATCCTCCAGCAACTCCCAAGGACGCTTCGCGTGCGCACCTACAGTCCCAAAGCCAGCGAGATCACCCGCAAGTGGTTCGTGATCGACGCCGAGGACCTCGTCCTCGGTCGACTCTCGACCGAAGCGGCGCGGATCCTGCGCGGCAAGCACAAGCCCACCTATGCGCCGCACCTCGACATGGGCGACCACGTCATCGTGATCAACGCCGAGAAGGTCGTGCTCACCGCCAACAAGGCCGACCAGAAGATGGTCTACCGCCACTCGGGCTACCCCGGTGGCTTGAAGTCGCGCACGTTCGCCGACTCGCAGGCCCGCAAGCCTGAAGACGCCGTGCGTCGCGCCATCCGCGGGATGATCCCCAAGAACCGCCTCGGTGCCCAGATGCTCACGAAGCTCAAGGTGTACGCCGGCCCGAACCACCCCCACTCGGCGCAGATGCCCGAGCCCCTCGACATCCCCGCCGCCCGGCGCACCGCGTAGGAGATCCTGTGTCCCAGCCCCTCATGCAGTCCACCGGTCGTCGCAAGCAGGCGGTCGCTCGAGTTCGCTTCCGAGTCAGCGAGGGCGAGGGTGCCGGCACCATCACCGTCAACAAGCGCCCCCTCGAGGACTACTTCCCTTCGAAGACCCACCAGATGATCCTCACGGAGCCGCTCCGCGCGACCGAGCTCACCGAGGCCTACGACATCGACGCCACCCTCGACGGTGGCGGCCCCACCGGCCAGGCCGGTGCCTTGCGCCACGGGATCTCCCGGGCCCTGATCGCACTCGATCCCGAGCTGCGGCCGCTCCTCAAGCGCCTCGGGTTCCTCACGCGTGATTCCCGCGAGAAGGAATCGAAGAAGTACGGCCTCAAGAAGGCCCGCAAGGCACCGCAGTACTCCAAGCGGTAGTCGAGCGGCGCTACAGCTGCAGGGTCGCCCGGCTGCTGCCGATGTCGACCACGGTCTCGCTCTCGGGGAGTCCTTGCTCGGCGCGCTCGGCCTGGCGCATCAGGCGCCAGATGGCGTTGCCGAGCAGGTCGAGATCAGTGCTGGTGTAGCGCTCCCCGCCGAAGCGGCGGATGTTGCGAGTCTGGCTTTCGAGCATGTCGACGTCCTGCTGCAGGATCTTCTTGCCGCGCGCCCGCACGATCGGGCCCACCATCGAGGCAGGCAGCGGGCTGCGGAACCGGAGCACGAACCACGCCCGCGTGCGCGTGGCCGACAAGGGGAGGTGCAGGATCGAGTTCGTGATGCGAACGGCATCGCCGATCCGGTACTCGACTTGGGCGATCGACGGCAGGAAGAAGCGGTCCCAGTGGTCGAAGGTCGCGTCGCCGGGGAGCCGCAGCGGCCCGAACGCGGCGGGCTCGCCCACGTAGCGCACCTCGACGCCGTCATCGACGTCGGTGCGTTCGGCTTCCACCCGCGGGCCTTGGCCGCTCTTGCGGAACAAGCCGCCGTGCAGGAATGCAGTGTGGGGGACGTCGAGCGCGTTCTCCACGGAGGCGTGCACGGTGCAGTCCATGTCCCGCCGGAAGATCACCTCACCCACCGTCGACCCGGTCCCCAGCTGGGGGAGCTCGAAGGGCTCGCGGGTGGGGCTGACAGCAGCCGAGCCCCAAACCCACACGAAGCCGTCGCGCTCGCACACCGGTCGAGCCGTCGCGTCGCGCGGGGAGTCGCCGGCCGCAAGCGCTCCTTCGAGGGCAGGTACGGCCGTGCACCGTCCTGTCCCGGCGAAGCGCCAGCCGTGGTAGCCGCACTGCAGCGTGCCGTCGGGCTGCACCTGTCCCAGGGAGAGGGGCACGTTGCGGTGGGGGCAACGATCCGTAAGAGCGTGCGCGGTGCCCGCCGAGTCGCGGAACAGCACGAGCGGCAGGTCCATGAGCGTGATCGGGTGTGGGTTGCGCCCGAGCTCGTGCGAGGCACAGGCCGGGTACCACCAGTGCTCAGGGAAGGCCACGGACCACCGCTCAGCTGCGGGTGCGGTCGATTGGGGTCGTACGTCCACGGAGTGAGGTTCGCCGGCACGGCCCGCTCTGCCTGCTCGATGCGCGCTCGCGTGATCGACCCGCGGCCAGATCTGCCATCCTCTCGGCATGCTGAAGTTCGGCACTGACGGGGTTCGCGGGGTCGCGAACCTTGACCTCACCCCTGAGGTCGTGGTCGCCCTCGGGCGCGCTGCTGCGCGCGTGCTGCCGTCCTGGCGGTTCGTGGTCGGTCGTGACACCCGCCGGTCGGGGTCGCTGCTGGAGGCGGCGCTGGTCGCGGGGCTCACCGCCGAAGGGGTCGACGTGGTCCTGTTGGGCGTGGCGCCAACGCCGACTGTGGCCTGGGTGGCGGCTGAGGAGTCGATCGCGGGAGCGGTGATCTCCGCGTCGCACAACCCCTTCGAGGACAACGGCGTGAAGCTCTTCGGGCCAGGCGGCAAGAAGCTCGACGACGCTACCGAGGCAGCGTTGGAAGGTGAGCTGCACGACCTGCTGCGGCACGAGGCCGCCGGCGATCCCCGCACGGGTGATGCGGTCGGCACCGTCATCGATGGCAGCGCGGAGGTCGCTCGTTGGCTGGCCTCGGTGGCCACGTCGATCGAGGGCCGGCGTCTCGATGGGCTCCGGGTCGTGATCGATTGTGCCAACGGGGCTGCCAGCCGCCTCGGGCCGGAGCTGCTCCGCACGCTCGGCGCCGAGGTCGTGGTGCTCCACGACGAGCCGGACGGCACGAACATCAACGCCGGCTGCGGTTCGACGCACCCCGCTGACCTGCAGCGAGCGGTCCTGGCGCACGGGGCGGCCATGGGCGTCGCGCTCGACGGCGATGCCGACCGGGCACTCGCCGTGGACGCCGCCGGCCGTCTCATCGACGGCGACCAGATCGTCGCCATCAGCGCCATCGATCGGCACGAGGCCGGGACGCTCGTGGACGACACCGTCGTCGTCACTGTGATGACCAACCTCGGGTTCAGGTTCGGCATGGCTGAACACGGCATCAAGGTGCTCGAGGTGCCCGTGGGCGATCGTTACGTGCTCGAGGCGCTCGATGACGGTGGCCTGTCCTTGGGCGGGGAGCAGAGCGGGCACGTGATCTTCACCGACCTCGCGTCCACCGGAGATGGGCTCCTCACCGCTGTGCAGCTGCTTGACGTCGTGGCCCGCTCGGGGCGTTCCCTGGCGGACCTGGCCGATGCCGCGATGACGCGCCTGCCGCAGGTGCTTCGCAACGTGCGAGTGGCGAGCGGTGCTGCGGAGGTGGCTGCACGGCTGGCCCCCGAGGTGGCCGAGGTGGAGGCCGAGCTCGGTGATCACGGTCGCGTGCTGATCCGTGCCAGCGGCACGGAGCCTCTCGTTCGGGTGATGGTCGAGGCGCCGACCGCGGAGCAGGCGGCAGCCGCCGCGGACCGTCTGGCCGTCGCCGTCGCCGACCTCGCCTCGTGACCTGAGTCGCACGTCATGCGGCACCTTCGCCGGCTCTGAACGCCGCCCGCGGCGTCCTCGGCCTCGCATTCGCTGGGGGAGTCCTTCGGCCTGCGTCCTTGCGAGCGACGCCCAGCCCTCGCCGAAGGCAACCACGAACGCACGACTCAGGTCATCAGGGCCCCTCCCGGTACGCTGTCCCGATCCCCGAACCGGAAGGAAGCCCCCCAACGTGTGCGGCATCATCGCCCTCCTGCGGGGCCCCGGAACCCGAAGCCTGCTCCCCGCCGCTGACATCCTCGACCGCCTCGATGCGATCTCCAGGCAGGTGGCGAAAGGGGGCGACGTCACGGCGGTGGCCGACGCGGCCGCCGCTGGTCTCGAGGAGCTCGACCGGCTCCTGCGCGATCCCGATGGGGTGGCACTCCTGGTGCGCGAGGCTGCCGTGGCCACCCGAGTTCGTGCGTCGAGTGCGGCCATCGGCGACTGGATCGCGGCAGCCGAGGCACGTCTCGACGCGGAGGGTCCCGAGGCGGGCAGCTCCCTCGAGACGACCAACGCGGCCCTGCTCCGCATCAAGGACGCCCTGTGGGCCGTCGAGCGGGACCGGGTGACGACTGCGCTCAAGGTGTGCGACCTCGTCGGCGCTAGTGCCGGGTGGTCGGCCATCGAGATCGGCACCTCGATCCAGCAGGCCCTCTCGGCCATCGATCGCCTCGAGGTGCGGGGGCGAGACTCTGCCGGGCTCACGGTGCTTGTGCGCGACCACGACCTCGATCTCGACGACCCGGCGGTCGCTCGCCTCGTCGGCGATCGATTGATGGATCCGCTGTTCCGCAGCAAGGCGGTCCGCACGCCGGAGGGGCATCTCAGCTTCGTCTACAAGGCCGCCGCTGAGATCGGTGAGCTCGGTGACAACACGGCCGCGATGCGCCGGGACATCAGCGCCGACGAGCTGCTGCGGCTCGCGCTGGCGGGCGAGCGGGCGTCGGCTGTGGTCCTCGGGCACACGCGGTGGGCGAGCATCGGGATCATCTCGCAACCCAACGCCCATCCGGTCGACAGCCACGAGCTCGACCTCGTCGACGGGCCCTACGTCACGGCCGCCCTCAACGGTGACGTCGACAACTTCGCCGACCTGAAGGCGGCCGACGGCCTTCGGGTGGCCGCCGAGATCACGACCGATGCGAAGGTGATCCCCACGCTGGTGTCCCGTCGTCTGGCGGAGGGCGCCGACCTCACCACCGCCTTCCGTGACACCGTCGCGGGGTTCGAGGGCTCGGTGGCCATCGGTGCCAGCGCAGCGTCCAGCCCCGACCACCTCCTCCTCGCCCTGCGCGGCAGCGGTCAGGCGCTCTACGTCGGGCTCGCTGACGGGTGCTACGTCGTGGCGTCCGAGCCCTACGGCCTCGTCGAGCTGACCGACACGTACCTGCGCATGGATGGCGAGACGCCCGCCAACGAGAAGAACCCCAACGCCAGCCGCGGCCAGATCGTCGTGCTCGATGCCACGAAGGCGGGCTCGATCGAGGGCATCACCCGACAGGCCTACGACGGCACGAACCTCCCCGTCACCGAGGCCGAGCTGCAGCGGGCCCAGGTGACCACCCGTGACATCGATCGAGGCGCGTTCCCCCACTTCCTGCTGAAGGAGATCTCCGAGGCGCCCACCAGCTTCCGCAAGACGCTGCGCGGCAAGCTCGTGGATCGGGGCAACGGGCTCGAGGTGGTGCTCGGTGACGACGTGCTCTCGGACGAGCTCCGCGAGGGGCTGCGCAGCGGACGAGTGGGGCGTGTCCAGGTGATCGGTCAGGGCACCGCGCACGTGGCGGGCCAGAGCCTCGCGTCGGCGCTCGTCGACACCGTCCCCGACGGCCGGCTGCGCATCGAGGCCCTCCCAGCCACAGAGCTCTCGGGCTTCGGGCTGCGGGCCGACATGTCCGACACCCTCGTCATCGCGATCAGTCAGTCGGGCACCACCACCGACACCAATCGCACCGTCGACCTCGCACGCAGCCGCGGGGCAGCGGTGGTTGCCATCGTCAACCGACGCCAGTCAGATCTCACCGAGAAGGCCGACGGGGTGCTCTACACCTCCGACGGACGTGACGTGGAGATGAGCGTGGCCTCGACGAAGGCGTTCTACGCGCAGATCGCCGCGGGCTTCCTGTTGGCGTGGGACATCGCACGGGAGGTCGGTGGATCGGTCGACCCGTCGCTGCTCGCCGCGTTGCGGGAGCTGCCCACGGCGATGGAGGAGACGCTCACCCGGCGCGCTGGCATCGCGTCGGCGGCCCAGCAGCTGGCGCCGTCGAAGCGCTACTGGGCCATCGTCGGCAACGGTCCCAACCGGGTCGCCGCTGAAGAGCTGCGCATCAAGCTGAGCGAGCTCTGCTACCGGTCGATCGCGTGCGATGCCACCGAGGACAAGAAGCACATCGACCTGTCTTGTGAGCCGCTGATCCTCGTGTGCGCTGCTGGTCTGGAGGGGTCGACCGCGGACGATGTCGCCAAGGAGGTGGCGATCTACCGAGCCCACAAGGCCTCGCCGATCGTGGTGGCCAGCGATGGCCAGGCGCGGTTCGCGGCGGCGCTCCACGTGATCGCCGTGCCCGTCACTCACCCCCGGCTCGGGTTCGTCCTCACCGCGGTGGCCGGTCACCTGTTCGGCTACGAGGCGGCCCTGGCCATCGACGCCCAGGCGCGCCCACTGCGCGAGGCGCGGGCGGCGATCGAGGATGCAGTGGGCGAGGCCGCGCCGACCGCCGGTGACGACCTGCTGCGCACCCTGCGACCCGCGATGACCGCCTCGGCGTCCCGCTTCTTCGACGGTCTGCGCAACGGCTCCTACGACGGCAACCTCGAGGCGAGCACCGCGGTGCGTCTTGCCTCGTCGTTCCGGTATGCCCTCGGCATCGCTCCACTCGACGCCTATCAGGCCGAGCTCGGACGCATCGGCACGCCGGCCGTGGTCGTCGACGACCTCACCACAGCGCTCACCCAAGGCATCGAGGAGCTGACGCGGCCGGTCGACGCGATCAAGCACCAGGCCAAGACCGTCACCGTCGGCATCTCCCGCAGCGATGAGACGCTGCTGCAGCCGGCCCTCGTGCAGGCGGTGCTCGCAGCCGGCGCCGCGCGCGATCGTCTGTCGTACAAGACGCTCCGCACCCTGGCCGACCTCGATCCGGCCGTGGCCGAGGTCACCGGATGGATCCGCTACGAGCTCGACGGTGACGCCGACGACGGCGAAGTGCCCGTGTCCGTGGTGGATCGCGGGGGCATCGCGCTCGACATCCCCTCGCGCACCGAGCGCAGCGGTCTCCTCCGCGGCACGAAGCACACCGTTGCCGTCGAGCGTCAGGTGTTCGTCACGCGTGGACGCGAGGACGGCCGCACGGTCGTCATCGTCCCAGAGACCAAAGACGATCGAGCCGTCGGCATCACGCTGCTCCACGTGCGCTTCGAGGACCGGCTGGCCGTGGCCACCGCGCGCGGCGCGCTGCAGGGCTACCGCAACCGCTGGTCGGCGCTGCGCGACGCGGTGCTCGAGACCGAGCAGACCTTCCGGGAGGATCTGTTGGCCGAGGTGCCCGCGGTCGACCTGCTCGTCGAACCCATCCGCGAGCTGGCCGATCGTTGGCGCACCGCGCACCCATGATCGGCATCGGGGTCGACCTCTGCGAGATCGACCGGATGCGGTCGGCGCTGGCCCGCACACCCACGCTCCGGGCCCGGGTGTTCACCCCCGCGGAGCAGGCCTACTGCGACCGCCGCAAGGACCCCACCGAGCGCTACGCCGCCCGGTTCGCGGCCAAGGAGGCCGTGATGAAGGCCATGGGCGTGGGCATGGGTGCGTGCAAGTGGCGCGAGATCGAGGTGGTCAAGGCGCCCAGCGGGGCGCCCTCGGTGCGTCTCCACGGCGGCGCCCAAGTCCTCGCGGATGCGCGCGCCATCACCGAGTGGCGGCTCACGATGACCCACACCCATCGGGTCGCCGAAGCGATCGCCGTCGCCCTGTAGTCGGTTCCCGCCCGAGGTTGGGGGCATCAGCGCGCGCTGGGCGCGCGTGCATGCCCCGAACCTGGGCTGTGGTCGGGGGCACTGTGGCGCGCTGGGCGCGCGTGCATGCCCCAACCCGTGTTGGACACGCACCCCGCCGTACGCTGATCGGTGCATGATCCCGGTCTTGACGCCCGCCCAGATGGCAGCCGCCGACGAAGCCGCGTCGGAGCCGGTGGAGGTGCTCATCGAGCGCGCTGGCGCGGCGGTGGCTCACGAGGCGCTGCTCGTTCTCGGCGGCGCGTACGGCCGTCGGGTAGTGGTGCTGGCGGGCAAGGGCAACAACGGAGCCGACGGTCGCGCCGCCGCGGCACGGCTGCGTCGTCGCGGCGCCCGCGTCGAGGTCGTCGACGCGCTCGACCTGCCATCGCACCTGCCCGAGTGCGACCTGGTGATCGATGCGGCGTACGGCACGGGCTTCCGGGGCGACTACGACGCGCCGAGCGCCGGTCGCGCACCCGTGCTGGCCGTCGACATCCCGAGTGGGGTCGACGGCACCACCGGTGAGGCGGGCGGGCGCGTGCTCCAAGCCACGCGGACGGTGACCTTTGCCGCGCTCAAGCCCGGCCTGCTGTTCGGTGCTGGCCGCGTCTTGGCGGGTGAGGTCGTGCTCGCGGACATCGGGCTGGAGGTTCGCTCCACCGTTGGGGTCGTGGAGCGATCAGACATCGCCGCATGGATGCCGGCCCTACGGACCGACGGCCACAAGTGGGACGCGGCCGTGCTGGCAGTGACCGGGAGCTCTCTGATGATGGGGGCGGCTCATCTGGTGGCCGCAGGCGCGCAGCGCGCGGGCGCCGGGATGGTGCGGCTCGGCTCGCCGGGAGCGGGGGATGGAGCGAGTCGACCCATCGAGGCGGTCGGCATCAGCCTCCCCACCGAAGCGTGGGAGGCATCACTGCAGGATCTGGGCCGATGCCGCGCGCTCGTGGTGGGTCCGGGCCTTGGGCGCGATCCGGGCTCGCAGGCGAGCGTTCGCGCCTTGCTCGGTTCGGCGGATGTCCCGGCGGTGATCGACGCCGACGCGCTCACGGCCTTGGCCGGCCTGCTGTCGCCTGCGCTCCGTCGTCGACCGGCCGACAGCGTGCTGACGCCCCACGATGGCGAGTACGAACGCCTCATGGCGGAGCGCCCTGGCGCGGACCGCTTGGCGGCGGCCCGTCGATTGGCCGAGGCGAGCGGTTCGGTGACGCTCCTCAAGGGCAGCACCACCGTCGTGGCTCACCCTGATGGTCGCGTCCGAATCGTCACCACGGGCGATGCTCGACTCGCAACGGCCGGAACCGGTGATGTCCTCAGCGGCGTCGTGGCCGCGCTGCTGGCCCGTGGTCTGACCGCGTTCGACGCGGCAGCCGCCGGGGCCTGGATGCACGGTCGAGCCGGACAGCTCGGGCGCGCCGAGGGGTTCATCGCCAGCGACCTGCTGCCCTTGCTGCCAGCGGCTCTCGCGGAGGTACGGGGCTGATGCGGGCGTGGGCGGAGGTGTCGCTCGACGCCATCCGGGCGAACGTCGAGACGCTCTGCCGTCACGTCGCGCCGGCGGCGGTGTGTGCTGTGGTCAAGCCCGACGGCTACGGCCACGGTGCCGTGCCGGTGGCCCAGGCCGCCATCGACGGCGGGGCCACCTGGCTGGCTGTCGCCCAGGTGCCTGAGGCCGGGGCGCTCCGACAGTTCAGGATCGACGCGCCGATCCTCCTGCTGTCGGAGCCGCGCCCGAGCCAGGTGGAGGAGGCGCTCGACGCGGGCGTGGCTATCACCGCCTACTCCGCCGATCTCGTTGCGGCGCTCAGTCGCGCTGTCGCGGATCGTGGATCTCGAGCCTGGCCCGTGCACCTCAAGGTGGACACGGGCATGCGTCGTGTTGGCGTGGCGCCCCAGGATGCCGTCGCCCTGGCCAAGGCCATCGACGCCGATCGGCACCTCGAGCTCGCATCGGTGTGGACCCATTGCGCGGTGGCCGACGAGGCCGACAACCCGTTCACGGCCGTGCAGATCGAGCGGTACGAGGCGGTGTTGGCCGACCTCGCGCAGGCGGGCATCGACGTACCCATGCGCCACGTCGCCAACTCAGCGGCCGCCATCGCGCACCCGGCCAGCCGGTACGACCTCGTGCGCTGCGGGATCGCCATCTACGGCATCCCGCCGTCGCCGGCCATGGAGGGAGCGCTCCCGCTGCTCCCTGCGGTGCACCTCGCCACAGAGGTGTCGTTCGTGAAGACCGTGGCCGCCGGCGAGGGCATCTCCTACGGACTGCGCCACCACGTCGAGCGCGACACCATGGTCGCCACGTTGCCCATCGGCTACGCCGACGGCGTGCTCCGACGGCTCGGCCTCGATCACCAAGAGGTGCTGATCCGGGGTCGCCGTCATCCGATGGTGGGCGTCGTCACGATGGATCAGCTGATGGTCGACGTCGGGTCCGACAGCGATGTCCAGCCCGGAGATGAGGCCGTGCTGCTGGGTGCGCAGGGCGACGAGCGGATCACTCCGGACGAATGGGCGGCCCTCCTCGGCACCATCTCCTATGAGGTGGTCTGCGCGATCGGCGCTCGGGTCGAACGCCGCTACTCGTCCTCGTAGGCTCACGTCGTGCGCCTGCTCGCCACCACGTCAGCGGTCGATGAGACCCGCGACCTTGCCGCGTCCCTCGCGCCGTTGGCTCGCCCCGGCGACGTCCTCGTGCTGGCCGGCGACCTCGGCGCAGGCAAGACCGCCTTCGTGCAGGGCTTCGGACGCGGTCTCGGTGTTGTCGATCGCATCACGAGCCCCACCTTCACGCTCGTCCACGTGTACGACAGCGGGCGCCTCCCGGTCCACCACCTCGACGTCTACCGCCTCGACCAGCTCAGCGAAGCGCTCGACCTCGGGCTGGCCGAGATGCTCGAGGAGGGGGGCGTGGTGCTGATCGAGTGGGGTGACGCCATCACACCCCTACTGCCCCACGACTACCTCGAGGTGCGGCTCACCTTCGGAGCGGGTGACGACGACCGAGAGCTGACCGTCCGGCCCGTCGGTCCGGGGTGGGCCGGACGCACCGCACCGCTCGCCGCCGCGCTCGCCCCGTGGGTGGCGGCCTGATGCTGATCCTTGGCATCACCACCTCCACCACGCAGGTGGGCTGTGCCATCGGTGGGCACGAAGGGATCCTGGGGGCGATCCACTCGAGCCGCGGTCGTCGGCATGCCGAGACGCTGACGCCGGCCATCGAGTTCCTCTGCCGCCAGACCCGCGTCGATCTGAGCGACATCGGCGCCATCGCCGTCGACCTCGGCCCCGGCATGTTCACCGGATTGCGCGTGGGCATCGCCGCGGGCAAGGCGCTCGCCCACGCTCGACGTCTACCCATGATCGGGGTCACCAGCCTCGACCTGCTGGCCTTCCCGCTCCGCCACTCGAACCGTCGCATCGTGTGCGCGATCGACGCCGGCCGCGGCGAGCTCTTCCACGCCAGCTACCGCCAGTCACCCGGGGGCGTCCAGCGCCTCACCGAGCCGGAGGTGGCCACGCCCGACGATCTCGCATCTGACCTCGTCGCCACCAACGAGGAGCTGCTGCTCGTTGGTGATGGCGCCATCCGATATCGCGAAGTGCTCGACGTCGTCACTCGCATCGAGCTGGCTGACCCTGGCATGGCCTACCCGCAGGCCGGGTCGCTCGTGCAGCTCGCCCACGCTCGTGCCCTGCGGGAGGAGTTCGTGAGCCCGTCAGAGCTCACGCCCCTCTACCTCCGCAAGCCCGACGCCGAGATCAACTGGCAGACACGGGACACGGTGGCGTGATGGCCCACGCCGCGGCCGCTCCCACCACAGATCCGGCTGATCTCGACGTGGTGATCGGTCAGATGCGCCGTCGACACCTGCGCGGGGTGCTGCGCATCGAGCAGCAGGTGTACCCGAGGCCGTGGTCGCTCGGGCTGTTCATGAGCGAGCTCGGCTATCGGGGCACGCGGGTGTACGTGACCGCGAGGATCGGGCCGACGGTGGTGGGCTACGGCGGGTTGATGCTGGTGGCCGACGACGGTCACATCACCACGTTGGCTGTCGATCCCCGCTGGCACCGCCACCGCATCGGTACACGGCTCCTCCACACGCTGGCGCAGGCCGGCATCGATCGCGGGGCCAAGAACCTGACCCTCGAGGTGCGGGTGGGCAACGACGCCGCCCAGGGCCTCTATCGCGCCTTCGGCTTCGCGCCAGCCGGGATCCGCAAGGGCTACTACGTGGAGAGCAACGAGGACGCGCTGATCATGTGGGCCAACGACGTCGACACGCCCGACTACGCGCGGCGCCTCGACCACCTTGCCGAGGCCCTGCCCCGCCCCACCATCGTCGAGGAGCTCGATCCGTGACGCAGCGCAACGAGGCAACCATCGACGCGGCGACGGTGCCTGACGCCGCGTGCCGACGACGGGTGCACCAGTGACCGCGATGACCGACGTGGGACGAGGACGGGTACTCGGCATCGAGACGTCCTGCGACGAGACGGCGGCCGCCATCGTCGAAGCGGGCACCTCGGTGCTGTCGTCGGTGGTGAGCAGCCAGGTCGACCTGCACGCCCGCTACGGCGGCGTGGTGCCCGAGATCGCGAGCCGCGCTCACGTCGACCTCATCGTGCCCGTCGTGGCCCAGGCCTTTGTGGAGGCGGGGCTGTCCGACCGCCCCGTCGACGGCGCCGGCTGCGAGATCGACGCGGTGGCCGCCACCTACGGACCCGGCCTGGTCGGCGCGCTGCTGGTGGGGGTGTCGGCGGCCAAGGCGCTCGCCCTTGCATGGGACGTGCCGTTCCTGGCCGTCAACCACCTCGAGGCGCACCTGTACGCCACGCTGCTGGAGGAACCCGACCTCGAGCTCCCGCTCATGGTGCTGCTGGTGTCGGGCGGCCACACCCTGCTGATCCACATGGAGGACCACGGGCGGTACAAGGTGCTCGGGTCCACCATCGACGACGCCGCGGGGGAGGCCTTCGACAAGGTGGCTCGCTTCCTCGGTCTCGGCTACCCAGGCGGTCCCGCGATCGACAAGCTCTCGATGACCGGAGACCCGGAGGCCATCCGGTTCCCACGACCGATGTCGGGTGACGGCACCTTCGACGTCTCCTTCAGCGGCCTGAAGACGGCCGTGATCAACCACGTGCGCAAGCACCCCGAAGTGGCCACGGCAGATGTGGCGGCGTCGTTCCAGGAGGCCGTGGTCGACGTCCTCGTCGCCAAGGCTCGTGCGGCCGCCCGCGAGGTGGGCGCCAAGGGCCTGTGCCTTGGGGGTGGCGTGGCCGCCAACTCGCGCCTCCGGGAGCGCTTCCTCGACGTCTGCGTCGAGGACGGCATCCGGGGCTTCCTGCCCAGCCGGGCCATGTGCACCGACAACGCGGCGATGGTGGCCAGCGCAGCCTGGTACCGGTGGCGCAGCGACGGGCCGTCGCCGCTCGACACCGGTGCCTTCCCCAACCTGGGCATCTAGCCCTTCTGGGCACGAACCGACCGGTTCTGTGTGCCGGGAGCCACGGATGGCGTGGCTCGGTGCACAGAGATCCAGTGGGATCTGGCACTCGGCGGTTGCGAGTGCTGGCCAGGGGGGCGTAGGGTTAGCACTCGCACGTTCCGAGTGCTAACCGCATCGCAAGCGTCACGGAGGCGCCAAGACATGTCACTGCAGCCCCTCGAAGACCGGATCATCGTCAAGCCGGGCGAAGCCGAGGAGACCACCGCCAGTGGCCTCGTCATCCCCGACACCGCCAAGGAGAAGCCCCAGCAGGGCGAGGTCCTCGCCGTCGGCCCCGGCCGGCGCTCCGAGCAGACCGGCGACATCATCCCGCTCGACGTAAAGGTCGGCGACACCGTCGTGTACAGCAAGTACGGCGGCACGGAGATCACCGCGGAGGGCCAGGACGTCCTGATCCTCAACGCGCGTGACGTCCTCGCCAAGATCGCCAAGTAGGAGTCTCATGCCCAAGATCCTGAAGTTCGACGAAGAGGCCCGCCGCGGCCTGGAGGCGGGCGTCAACAAGCTCGCCGACGCGGTCAAGGTCACCCTCGGCCCGAAGGGCCGCAACGTGGTGCTCGAGAAGAAGTTCGGCGCCCCCACCATCACCAACGACGGTGTAACCATCGCCAAGGAGGTGGAGCTGGAGGACCCGTTCGAGAACATGGGCGCCCAGCTGGTGAAGGAGGTCGCCACCAAGACCAACGACATCGCCGGTGACGGCACCACCACCGCCACC
>JBKJIE010000110.1:0-29609 GCA_046598715.1 Acidimicrobiales bacterium
CCTCCGGCTTCTTGACGAGATGAGTGCTCAGCGTCGTGCAGGGATCGTCGGCACCGGCCTCATCGGTGGCTCGATCGGGCTGGCCCTGCGCCGCCGCGGCTGGCACGTCACTGGGTACGACCATGACCCGGTGCGGGCGGCTCGGGCCCTCGAGCTCGGCGCCCTCGACCAGATCGGCACCGATCCGGCGGCGGAGATCACGTTCCTCGCCACACCCGTCCGATCGGTGGCTGACGCGGCCCGAGCCGCGCTCGCCGCCGGCCCGGGCATCGTCACGGATGTCGGCAGCGTCAAGGCGTCGATCGTCGCTTCGGTCGACGATCCGCGGTTTCTCGGCGGACACCCCATGGCCGGTTCTGAGCAGGAGGGCGTCGACGGCGCCGACGCCGACCTCTTCGCGGGAGCGGTCTGGGTGCTCACCCCCACGGCCGCCACCAGCGATGCCACCTACGCGGCTGTTCGATCAGCGGCGACCGATCTCGGCGCCGATGTCGTCGCGCTCGCCCCCGAGCATCACGACGCCCTGGTCGCGGTGGTGTCCCATGTGCCGCACCTCACGGCCGCGGCCCTCATGCACCTCGCCGATGACAAGGCCACCGAGCACCGGGCGTTGCTACGGCTCGCGGCGGGTGGCTTCCGCGACATGACACGGATCGCGGCCGGTCACCCCGGCATCTGGCCCGACATCTGTGCCGAGAACCGCGGGGCCATCGTCGACGTGCTGGGCAACCTCATCGCCTCCCTGGAATCGCTGCGCGCCGCGGTGCTCGACGACGACCGCGACGCTCTGCTCGCGGTGCTGGAGCGGGCCCGTTCGGCGCGGGTCAACCTGCCGGCACGCGTCGCCAGCGCCGGCGACATGTGCGAGGTCCGCATCCCGGTGCCTGATCGCCCGGGCGTCTTGGCGGAGGTCACGACCCTCGCTGGCGCACTCGACGTCAACATCGCCGACCTCGAGATCGCGCACTCGAGCGAAGGCGACCGCGGCGTGCTGATACTCGTCGTGGATGCGAGCGCGGCCGACCGGCTGCGGGCTGGCCTGGTGGAGCACGGCTTCCGGCCCGCTGTGCTGCCGTTGGAGTAGTCGTGCCCCACGGCGATCCCCTCACCATCGTTCCGCTCTCCGCACCCATCGACGCCACCGTCGAGCTGCCCGGCTCGAAGAGCATCACCAACCGCGCTCTCGTGTGCGCCGCGCTGGCTGACGGCGAGAGCGTCTTGCGCCACCCGCTGCGCGCCGACGACACCGAAGCCATGGTCGAGGGCCTTCGATCGCTGGGGATCGAGGTGGTGCCCCACTGGGACGAGGATCAGATCACGGTGCAGGGAAGCGCGGGTCGCCACGCCGCCGACATCGCGTTGGTCGACGCACGCCTCTCGGGTACGACGAGTCGGTTCCTGCTCCCGCTGGCGGGGTTGGGCGAGGGCCTGCGGCGCGTCGACGGGGCCAGCCGGTTGCGCGAGCGCCCGATGGGCCCCGCCCTCGATGCGCTGCGCGCTCTCGGTGCTGAGACGCGCGAGGTGGGTGCCCCAGGCAGCCTGCCCGTCGAGGTGGTGGGCGGCAGCCTGGTGGGAGGCGAGGTGGCCATCACCGGTGACGTCTCGAGCCAGTTCCTCTCTGGGCTCCTCCTCGCCGGCCCCGCCATGCCCGCCGGGCTGGTGGTGCGCGTCACGACCGAGCTCGTGTCGCGTCCGTATGTGGACATGACCGTGGCCGTGATGGCCGCATTCGGCGTCGCCGTGGAGCAGCCCGACGACCACACGTGGATCGTGGCGCCGCAGGCCTATCGGCCCACGAGCTACGCCATCGAGCCCGACGCCAGCGCGGCGTCCTACGTGTTCGCGGCGGCTGCGATCGCGCAGGGGCGCGTCACCGTCGACGGGCTGGGCACGCCATCGCTGCAGGGCGACCTCGACTTCGTCGACGTGCTGGGGCGCATGGGGGCTCGGGTCGATCGGGCCGCCACGACCACCACCGTGGAGGGCACGAGTGTGCTCCACGGCATCGACACCGACCTCTCCCAGCTCTCCGACACGGCGCAGACGCTGGCGGTCGTGGCCGCCTTCGCCGACGGACCCACCCGGGTCACCGGCATCGGCTTCATCCGGGGCAAGGAGACCGACCGGATCCGGGCGGTGGTCACCGAGCTGCGGCGCGCCGGCGTCGAGGCGGTCGAGGAGAGCGACGGGTTCGTCGTGCACCCCGGCCCGGTCAGCCCAGCGCTCATCGAGACCTACGACGATCATCGGATGGCCATGGCCTTCGCGCTGCTCGGGCTGCGCGTGCCCGGGATCCGCATCGCCGACCCCGCCTGCGTGGCCAAGACCTTCCCGGGCTACTGGTCCACGCTCGACGCCCTCCGGCGTCCGGGTAGGGTCCTGCCCTCGTGAGGACCGTTCGCACATGCGGGTGATCGCCATCGATGGCCCCGCCGGATCCGGGAAGTCCACCGTGGCCAAGGCGCTCGCCGCGCGCCTGGGCCTCGACTACCTGGACACGGGGGCGATGTACCGATCCGTGACCTTCGCCGCGCTGCGGCGGGGCATCGACCCGGCCGATGCCGACATCGTGGGTCGCATGGCCACCGACGTCGCCATCGATCTGCGCCCCGACGGTGTCACCGTCGACGGCGTGGACGCCACGATCGAGATCCGTGGCCCCGAGGTGAGCCGGGCCGTCAGCATCGTGGCCGCCAACCCGATCGTCCGCACCGAGATGGTGCGACGCCAGCGCGACTGGGTGGCCGCCCGCGATGGCGGCGTGCTCGAGGGCCGCGACATCGGCACGGTCGTCTTCCCCGACGCCGACCTGAAGGTGTACCTGACCGCCGATCCCGAGGTGCGGGCGCAGCGCCGATCCAAGGAGGTCACCGACCTGGACTACGAGACCGTGGCCGCCGACCTGGCTCGGCGCGACGCGCTCGACGAGGGTCGGGAGGTGTCACCGCTTGCTGAGGCCGAGGATGCCTTCGTGCTCGACACAACCGGACTGACCGTCGAGGAGATCATCGATGTGATCGCTGAGCAGGTGGGCGCGGGCGATGGCTGAGCCACGCCCGGGGGACGACGTCGAGATCTGGACGGGAGCGCCTACGACGGGCACGCGCCTGTCCTACGGGTTTGTGCGGGGGCTCTTCCTGGTGCTGTTCAAGCTCTTCGGCGGAGTGCGCGTGGTCGGCGCCGAGAAGATCCCCGCCGACGGAGCCTTTGTGCTGGCTCCGGTGCACCGGAGCAACGTCGACTTCGCGCTCACCTCGCTGGTCACCAAGCGCCCGATGCGGTACATGGGCAAGGACAGCATCTGGAAGTCGAAGCTGTTGGGTCGCTTCGTGACGATGTTGGGGGCCTTCCCGGTGCACCGCGGCAGTGCCGATCGTGACGCGCTGAAGGCCTGCACCGACATCGTCAGCGGTGGCAGCCCGCTCGTCATGTTCCCGGAGGGCACCCGGCAGCGGGGCCCGGTCGTCGAAGAGCTGTTCGACGGCACCGCCTACGTGGCCGCCAAGGCCGGTGTGCCCATCGTTCCCATGGGGATCGGCGGCAGCGAGGCGATGATGCCCAAGGGCGCCAAGCTGCCGCGCCGCTCAAAGCTGGTGCTGTTGATCGGCGACCCCATCCCAGCACCCGCTCGCACCGAGGCGGGGCGCATGCCCCGCAGCGCCGTGGGGGCGATCACCCAAGAGCTGCACACAGTGCTGCAGGACCTCTTCGATGAGGCCCAGGTGCTCGCCGGTCGCCCCAACCGGCGCTGAGGGCTCAGCTGTTGTAGCGGCTGCCGGCGACGGCGGTCGGGAACATGTTCGCCTTTGCGAAGATCGAGCGGACCTTCGGCTCGAAGTGCTCCAGGGGCAGTGTGTCGTAGTCGGGGTCGAAGGCCTTCTGGTCCCACTCGTCGGCGAACTGCTCCGCGAGGCGCCACTCCTCGTCGGTGAGGTGCTCGCGGTGCTTGTCGCGCGCGTCGGGGTCGCCGCCGAAGTGGCCGTAGTAGTGACGTCCCTGGAAGTCCTGGTGCACGAGGATCATGGTGTGCACCTCAGCGCGCACGTAGGGCTTGAGGATGGCAGCCGCGATCTCCGGGTGGTTGGGCACGCTCAGGGCCTTGCCGATGTCGTGGCAGAGGCTGGCCACCACCACCTCGTCGTCGGCCCCGGCCCGCTCGGCCAGGGTGGCGGTCTGCAGGCAGTGGGTGAGCTGGTCGGTCGCGAAGCCGTCCGTGATGTCGCCCAGCGACCGGAGCATGTCGAGCACCCGATCCGCAACCCGGCTCTGGTTCTTCGCCGTCTCCACACCGATGACCGCCCATTGCTCAGCGGTGGAGGTGTCCATGCTCGTGAAGCTCGTCGCCGTCATGGCCGCAAACTACCGGTTCTGTGTGCACGCAGCCACGCCATGCGTGGCTGCGTGCACACAGATGCCGTGGTGTCAGAGGGCGGCGAGGACGTCGCTGGCGTGGAGGTTCCGATCGAGGAGGCCGGGGCGGTCGGCGACGGAGGCACCGATGCTGAAGGTGGCGAGCAGGTCGACGGCGGTGAGCAGGTCGCGCAGCTCGCGGGGCGGGGGGAAGTACTCGTCCTCCTCGGTGATGCGCACCTCTTCAACGCCTTCCACCGGGTCGAGGTGATCCAGCACCGCCCGCACCACCTGTTCGGGGGCCGAAGCCCCCGCCGTGACGCCCACCGTGCCATGGAGGCCCTCGGGCAGCTCATCGGGACCGTTCACCCGGAACACAAGTGGGGCCCCGGACTCGCGGGCGAGCCGCTCGAGCGCCCGCGTGTTCGACGAGTTGGCCGATCCGATCACGATGACGGCATCGCACCGCTGGGCGATCGCCCCGAGCGCCGACTGCCGGTTGGTGGTAGCGAAGCACAAGTCGCTCCGGCCCGGCTTCCACACCTGCGGGAATCGCTCGGCGGTGCGATCGGCGACGGCCGCCCAATCCCGGTGCGAGAGGGTGGTCTGGGCCAAGAGGGCGACGGGCTGGTCGAACGCGGGTAGGGCATCGACCTCCTCGACGGTCTCGACACGGTGGATGGCATCGGGGGCGACGGCCATCGTGCCGACGGCCTCCTCGTGCCCGTCGTGGCCCACGTAGACGATCTGGTAGCCCTTGCCGGCGCGGGTCTTCACCTCGTGGTGCACCTTGGTGACGAGCGGGCACACCGCGTTGACCACGTAGCCCCCGCTGGCCTTGGCTGCCGCCACCACCTCGGGCGCGGAGCCGTGGGCCGAGAGCATGATCGGGCGACCGGGCGGCACCTCGGCGATGTCGTCCACGAACACCACGCCCAGATCGCGAAATCGGTCGACGACCAGCTGGTTGTGGACGATCTCGTGGTAGCAGTAGACGGGCGGCTCGAAGGAGCGCACCATCCAGGCCAGCGCCTTGATGGCCATCTCCACACCGGCACAGAAGCCGCGTGGGGCGGCGAGGAGCACCTTGTCGACGGCCATCGAGGCCACGCTACCGGCCTCGACGCACGCCCCGGACTGCGGCTCCGGGGACCCTGAGCCGTAGCCTGGGTCGATGCCTGCTCCTCGAGTCCTCGCTGTCGCGCCCGGGTCGCCCGCGGCCCGCGCCGGTGTGGAGGTCGGGGATGAGGTGTCCTCGATCGACGGAGCGGTGCCGCGAGACATCATCGAATGGCGATTTCTGGTCGATGAGCCCGACCCGATCCTCGAGATCACCCGGGGAGGGCTGGAGCTGCAGATCGAGGTCGACAAGCGGGCCGGCGAGCCGCTGGGAGTGGAGGTGCACTCGGCCCTGTTCGATCAGGTGCGCACCTGCGACAACCACTGCGAGTTCTGCTTCATCTACCAGCTCCCGCCGGGCCTGCGGAAGAGCCTGTACCTCAAGGACGACGACTACCGGCTGAGCTTCCTCTACGGGAACTTCACCACGCTCACCCGGTTCACGGAGGCCGACCTCGAGCGCGTGGTGACGGAGCGACTCGGTCCGCTGCACGTGTCGATCCATGCCACCGACCCGGAGATCCGATCCGAGATGCTGCGCAATCGCCGGGGCGCCACGAGCCTCCGATGGCTGCGCGCGCTCCTCGACCACGGGATCGAGGTGCACGGCCAGGTGGTGGTGTGCCCCGGCATCAACGACGGCGCGGTGCTCGACGACACGCTCGCTGGCGTGCTCGATCGCTACCCCGAGCTCGCGTCCCTTTGCGTCGTGCCGCTGGGCATCTCCAAGTTCAACGCGGAGGGCCGCATGCGCCCCCACACCCTCGCCGAGGCCGAGAGGGTCGTCGACACCGTCGAGGACTGGCAGGGCGTGTTCCCGGCCGTCGTGGGTCGGCGCCTCGTGTTCGCGGCCGACGAGTACTACCTGCTCGCCGAGCGAGCATTCCCCGAGGCCGACACCTACGAGGGGTTCCCGATGCACGAGGACGGCATCGGCATGGCCCGCACGCTCGAGCTGGAGCTCTTCGGCGAGAAGGCTGACGCCACCGGCAAGCAGGAGGGCTTCTTCGCCTGGGCCGATGGTGGCGACGCTCGCCCGGTCGATGGCTCCGGCTCGCGGGGCGCCGACTACGAGCCCTACCGGGGTCAGCGGGCCACGGCCGATCAGCTGCTCCAGGTCCGCCCGTCGCGCAAGGCGCCCATCGGGATCCTCACCGGCCCGTACGGCGCGCTGGTGCTGGCCCCGCTCGTGGCGCGGCTGGGCCGACCCGACGTGCGGATCATCACCGTCGACAACCAGTTCTTCGGAGGCACGACCGGCGTCACCGGTCTGATGGTGGGCGAGGACCTCACCCGGGCGCTCGCCGCCGAGCCCGCCGGGCATCGCTACCTGCTGCCCGACGTGTGCCTGTCCAACGGCACGTTCCTCGACGGCGCTGTCCCCGCTGACCTCCCGCGGCCCGTCGAGGTCGTCCCCACGGACGGCCATGCTCTCCGCGAGGCCCTCGAGGTCCCCGCCCGATCCCTCGAAGGCGCCCGATGACCAGCCCCGACGCACTCCCCACGGTTGCCATCGTCGGCCGCCCCAACGTCGGCAAGTCGACGCTCGTCAACCGGATCGTGGGGAAGCGCGTTGCGATCGTCGAGGAGAAGCCCGGCGTCACGCGAGATCGCAAGGAGGTCGACGCCGAGTGGCTCGGTGTGGGCTTCCGGCTCGTGGACACCGGCGGTTGGATGCCAGGCGGCAGCGACCTTGACGCCAAGGTGAGCCGCCAGAGCGAGCAGGCCATCCGAGAGGCCGACGCCATCCTGTTGGTGCTCGACGCCGTCACGGGTGTCACCGAGGAAGATGCCCGGGTGGGTGAGGTGATCCGCAGCATCGCCCGCGGCAAGGTCCTGGTCGTCGTCAACAAGGTCGACGACGTCGGACGGGAGGGTCTGATCTGGGAGGCCATGTCCCTGGGCCTCGGTGAGCCGATGCCGATCAGCGCGCTGCACGGCCGGGGCTCGGGCGAGGTGCTCGACCGTCTCCTCGAGATGCTCCCCACGCCCGCACCCGTGGAGGAGGTCGACGCCGACGAAGAAGACGACACCCCCGAAGTGCGCGTGTTCTCCGTGGCACTGGTCGGTCGCCCCAACGTAGGGAAGTCGACCCTGTTCAATCGCCTGATCGGCGAGGAGCGGGCCGTCGTGCACGACATGCCCGGCACCACGCGCGACACCATCGACACGATCGTGGAGACCGACGAGGGTCCGATCCGGTTCGTCGACACGGCCGGCATGCGTCGCAAGGCCAAGATCGCCGAAGGTACGGAGTACTACTCGCTGGTGCGGGCGCTGCAGGCCGTCGACCAGTCTGATGTGGCGCTCCTCATCGTCGACGCCACCGTTGGGATCACCGCCCAGGACCAGCGGCTTGCCGAGCGCATCGACGCGGCCGGGAGCCCACTCGTCGTGCTCCTCAACAAGCACGAGCTGCTCGCCGACGCGGAGGCACGAGCCGACCTCGACTGGCAGGTGGAGGAGAAGCTCCGCTTCATCGGCGAAGCACCCGTCCTCAAGATCTCTGCTCTCACCGGCAAGGGCGTGCACAAGCTGCTCCCGGCGCTGTCGATGAGCATCGAGGACTACCACCGCCGGGTGCCCACCCGACGGGTCAACGAGGTCATCCGCTCCGCCCAGCAGGCGCAGCCGGCCCCGCATGGCGTGAAGGTGCTCTACGCCACGCAGGCCGCCACCGATCCGCCCACCTTCACGCTCTTCGCCAACCGAGAGATCCCGGCCACCTACCTGCGCTACCTCGAGCGCATGCTGCGCGAGAGCTTCGACCTGGGCGCCACTCCGATCAAGATGCGCGTCCGCAAGCGCTGATCCTCGGGTCGGTCGCGGGCCTCACAGCGTGAGCGAGCCGAGCACCTCGGCAAAGCGGTCGAGCTCGTCCTCGGTGGTGATGTAGTGCACGCTGGCGCGCACGACGGCGTCGAGGCCGCGGTGGGGGAGGTCGAGCTGCGCACTGGTGGCCGCTGCCGTGGTCACGTTGATGCCCTCGGTTCGGAGACGATCGGCCACTTGGTGAGCGGGCACGCCGTCGAGCGTGAAGGTGGTGATGGCGCAGAGCTGCACTCCCCGATCTCGGACCTCCACGCCCGGGAGCGCGGCCAGCCGCGCCCGAAGGCCGGCCGCTAGGGCGCTGTTGCGCGCCGCGATCGCATCGAGCCCCCACGCGAGCGCCTGATCCACGGCGACCCCGAGCCCGATCCGGCCAGCGACGTCGGCCTCCCAGAGCTCGAAGCGACGGGCGTCGGGTCGGAGCTCGTAGCGCTCAGGTGCCACCCATGTGGCCCCGAACATGTCGAGCACGGCTGGCTCCAGCTGCTCGACCAGATGCCGATCTACGTAGAGGAACCCCGTGCCGCGTGGCCCGCGGAGGAACTTGCGGCCGGTGCCGGTGAGGATGTGGCAGCCCAGATCCGTGACATCGAGCGGGAGCTGCCCTGCCGACTGACAGGCGTCGAGCACGAACAGCGCGCCGGCGTCGCGGCAGAGTCGTCCGACTGCTGCCGCCGGGTTCACCAGCCCGCTCTGGGTGGGGACGTGGGTGAGGGAGACGAGCGCGACGCTCGGGTGCTCGAGGGCGATCGACAGCGCATCGAGATCGACCTGGCCGTGCTCGTCGTCGTCCACCAGCACGATCTCGCAGCCGGTGCGTCGCTGCAGCTGGAGCAACGCGATGGCATTCGACCCGTACTCCGCACGGGTGGTGATGACGCGATCGCCCCCGCTCAAGGGCAGGGCGTACACGGCAGAGGTCCATCCTCGGGTGGCTGAGTCGCTGAGTGCCACCTCATCAGGCCCGCACCCGAGCAACGCCGACATCGCGTCGTAGGTGTGCGCTACGGCGGCCGAAGCGGCGGCGGCTGCCTCGTAGCCGCCGATCTCCGCTTCCAGCTGGAGGTGCCCCACCACGGCGTCGAGCGTGGGCTGGCTCATCAGCGAGGCACCGGCGTGGTTGAGGTGCAGGACGTTTGCACAGCCAGGGGTCAATGCCCGCGCCGTGGTCACGTCGATCCCGTTCATCGGGGCGTCACGCTACCTATCTGACGTCCGATCAGGGCTGGTGCCAGACTCGGCGCCATGCCGCAGGACGTACCCGCCTTCGAGTTCTCCGACGAGGCCAAGCGCCTCCGTGCCTTCGTGTACGAGCACTGGTGCTCGCACGGCCGGGGCCCGAACCTTCGCGCCGTGCGCGAGGGCACCGGCCTCGATCGCCGACAGATCGTGCAGGGGTACAAGGAGCTCCAGCTCGGGATCATCTGCGTGGTGCACCAAGACGCCCAGAACATCAACCTGCTGAAGTTCCAGCCCTTCTCGAGCTACCCCAGCCAGGTAGAGGTGTGGATCGACGCCTCGTTCCACTCCTACGCCGGTTGCGCACTGGAGTCGGTGGCCATCTCCAAGATGCCCCCGTTTGCCGGCAAGACGCTCATGCTCAAGAGCTACTGCTCCTGCTGCCTGGCCCCGATCGACCTGACGGCCATCGACGGCGTCGTGACGGCACCTGAGGGCGTGCTCGTGCACGTCAGCACCAGCCCGTGGGATTGGAACAACGACGACATCGTCCACCAGTGCGACTCGATGAACTACGTGCTCGATGCGGCCCACGCCAACCGCTATGAGCGCATCGTGAGCCGCCGTGGCGTGCTCCTCACGATCGAGCAGACGGCCGCCTTCGTGCAGGCCACCGGTGACGCCCGGATGTGGGACCACGACTGGGCGCCCGCCACCCTCAACCCCAAGGCCGTGATCTTCGGGATGAAGCAGCTCGGCGTCGACGTCTCGGCCTGGACCGGCGAGCGCTCACCGGTGCCGGGGGACTGAGCAGGCTGCGTCGCGCCGGCTAGGCGGTGCCGCGCACCGGGCGGCCCGGTACCATCTGCCCAGACATGGACAAGCCCATCCTGGCCGTCGTAGCGGTCGCCGCCCTCGTGGCTGCCCTCGTCTGGGGCCGATCTGCTCAGCGGTTCCAGCGCGTCTGGCAACGGATCGAAGACGAGCTCGGCCCCGACGCCGACGCCACCGTCCTGGCCCGCTCCGCCTATCGCAAGGAGCTCCACACCGTCACGCTCTACGCCGTGATAGCGCTCGCGTCAGCGATCGCGGGTGTCTGGAAGATCAGGGAGGCCGACTACTTCTTCGCCTTCGTGCTGATCCCGGTTGCGCTGTCCCTCGTGTATGGCCGTGACTTCCGCCGCGAGGCCCGCCTCGCCGAGGATCGGATCCTGCTCGAGCGCCGAGCCGAGGAGGTGCTCCTCCAGGAAGAGCTGGCGCCCCGTCGGTGGGCCGCCCGCCTCGCCCCCGAGGACCTGCCCGACTTCCCCGGCTTCGAGCTGGGTCGGGTGTACCAGGCCGGCACAGGGCTGATGGCCGGCGACTTCTACGACGTGTTCCGGGTGGCCCCGACGCGCATCGCGGCCGTGATCGGCGACGTCACCGGCCACGGCATCGAGCCGTCGATCACGGCGTTCCAGGCCAAGTACCTCTTACGGGTGTTCCTGCGCCAGTTCCGCGATCCGGCTCAGGCCCTCGAGGAGCTGAACCGCCAGATGTCCTCCTTGGAGCGCACCGAGGAGCTGATCTCGATCTGCGTCGTTGTGTTCGACACAGAGGCGGCCACGCTGCGCGTGGCGTCCGCCGGCCACCCCGCTGGCTGGCTTTGGCACGACCGTGAGGTGCGCGGTCTGCGGGCCACCGGGCCCCTGCTCATGCTTGATCCGAACGGCGAGTACACGAGTCGCGAGATCCCCCTCGACGTGGGCGATCTGCTGCTCCTGTACACCGACGGTCTCGCTGAGGCGCGCGCTGGTGATCAGCTCTTCGGCGAGGATCGCGTCGCCAACACCCTTCGCCGCGACCCCGGCGTTGCCCCCGATGTCCTCTGCAAGAGCCTCCTCGAAGCGGCTCGCGACTTCGCGACCGAGCCCATGACCGACGACGTCGCCATCCTCGCCATCCGGCGGAGCTGAGGCCCGGTGACCCACCCGGACAACGAGCTGCAGCAGCGCACCGCACGCGCCCGGGCCGGCAACCTCCACACGGGGGCCGAGAAGCTCGCTCGCCAGGGCAAGCTCTTCGTCAGGGAGCGGCTCGCGCTGCTGCTCGACGAGGGATCATTCGTCGAGGACGCACTGCTCGCCAACGTCGCCGCCGAGGACCTGCCCGCCGATGGCGTGGTCACCGGTGTGGGTCGTGTCGATGGTCGCCCCGTCTGCGTGATGGCCAACGACCCCACGGTGAAGGCAGGGTCGTGGGGGGCGCGCACCGTGGAGAAGATCGTGCGGCTGACTGAGCACGCGCTCGCGCACGAGCTGCCGGTCTTCTGGCTGGTCGACTCCGCTGGCGCCCGCATCACCGACCAGGTCGAGCTCTTCCCCGGCCGACGCGGCGCGGGCCGGATCTTCTACAACCAGGTGAAGCTCTCGGGGAAGGTGCCGCAGATCTGTTGCCTGTTCGGACCGTCCGCTGCGGGGGGCGCCTACATCCCGTCGTTCTGCGACATCGTGATCATGGTCGAGGGCAATGCATCGATGTACCTCGGCTCGCCCCGGATGGCCGAGATGGTGATCGGGGAGCAGACGACGCTCGAGGAGATGGGTGGTGCCCGGATGCACGCCACGATCTCCGGGTGTGGCGACAACCTCGCGAGCGACGACGCCGACGCCATCGACCAGGCGCGGGCCGTCATGCACTACCTGCCTCGTACGTGGAAGGAGCAGCCACCCATCTATGAGCCGGCGCCTCCGGTGCGCGAGCTCACCGCGTCGATGGTGCCCGTCGTCGACACGCAGGGGTACGACATGCACGAGGTCATCGATGCCCTGGTCGACGCCGAGAGCTTCTTCGAGGTGAAGCCGCTGTTCGCGCCGGAGCTCATCGTTGGCTTCGGGTTGCTCGACGGTCACCCGATCGGGGTCGTGGCCAACAACCCGATGGCCCTTGGCGGCGCACTCTTCGTCGACTCGGCCGACAAGGCGGCCCGCTTCATCTGGTGGTGCGATGCGTTCAACGTGCCGCTGCTGTTCCTCGCCGACGTGCCCGGGTTCATGATCGGCAGCCAGGTCGAGCGCCAGGGGATCATCCGTCACGGCGCCAAGATGGTCACCGCGGTCAGCGAGGCCACCGTGCCGAAGATCTCGGTGATTGTGCGCAAGGCCTACGGCGCCGGTCTCTACGCCATGTCCGGGCCCGCGTTCGAGCCCGAGGCGACGATCGCGTTGCCCACCGCCAAGATCGCCGTGATGGGCCCGGAGGCCGCGGTGAACGCCGTCTTCGCCAACAAGATCGCCGACATCGCCGACCCCCAGGAGCGGGCCGACTTCGTCGACGAGCAGCGCAAGCTCTACGAGGAGGACGTCGACCTCTATCGGTTGGCGTCGGAGCTCGTCATCGACGCCATCACCGACTTCGGCGACCTGCGCCCCGAGCTGATCAGCCGGTTCGCGCTGGCCGTGGGCAAGGACCGCACCTTCTCCGACCGGCGTCACGGCGTGCCCCCGGTATGAGCGTCGTGCTCCCTCGGCTGCCCGATGCGGTCGTCATTCGCGACGTTGGGCCGCGCGATGGGCTGCAGCCGGAGCGGCCCGTTCCCCCAGTCGACCGGGTCCGCCTGATCGCCGCCCTGGTTGCCGCCGGGGTACGACGCATCGAGGCGGCGGCCTTCGTGTCGCCAACAGCAGTACCTGCGATGGCGCAGGCAGCCGAGGTGCTGGCGGCCGTTCCCCGGCTGAGCGACCTGCGCTACACGGCGCTGGTCCCCAACGTGCGAGGAGCGGAGCTGGCGCTCGCCTCCGAGCTCGACGAGCTGACCGTCACGATCTCGTTGAGCGAGACCTACAACCAACGCAACGTCCACATGTCCACCGACGAGTCAGCCCTCGAGATCGAACGGATCTGCGCGCTGGCGGCAGCCTCCGCCACGCCGGTCGATGCCGTTGTTAGCTGTGCGTTCGGGTCGCCCTATGAGGGCGACGTCGCGTCGTCCGCCGTGGCCGACCTGGCCCGGCGGCTGCGGGCGTCGGGCTGCGACTCGATCACCTGCGCCGACACCACCGGGATGGCCACACCGCGCGGCATCGCAGCGGTGGTCGGGGCAGTGGGCCCCGACATCGGGCTCCACCTGCACGAGACACGCGGAACCGCCCTCGTGTGCGCGTACGCCGCGCTCCTGCTCGGGGTCACCCGCTTCGACACCTCGGTCGGAGGTCTCGGCGGCTCGCCGTTTGCTGCGGGAGCAGCCGGCAACCTGGCCACTGAGGGATTCGTGGCGATGTTGGACGATCTCGGGGTGCACACGGGCATCGAGGTGGATGGCGTCATCGCAGCCGCCACGATCGCGACGGAGCTCGTCGGCCGGCCGCTACCAAGCCCGGTGGCTCTCGTTGGTCCCCGCACCCGACTGGCCGACCCGACCGACAGTGGGGGACGCTGAACGACGTGCCCTGGTGCGAGACATGCGACCGCTTCTACAACCCAAACACACTCGAAGCAGACGGCAGCTGTCCGACCTGCGGACGGCTGGTGGCCGATCCGGTGGCCAGCGATGAGAAGGAGTCGGGTGCGCCGTGGCACTTCAAGGCGCTCATCGGGGTGACGGCCGTCTACTTGAGCTACCGGCTGTTCCAAGGCCTCGCCTGGTTGGCCCACCACCTGTGAGCCGCCCCGAACGGGCGGCGAAGCTACAGCCTGCCGCGGCGGCCTCGGACGCCTCCGACGAGCACGACGACGAGCAGCACGATGAGGATGAGGGTCAACGGGGTCATGGGTCCTGTCTGCCCAGCTCCGCGCTCCTTCAGTCCTGCCGATCTCAGTCTCCCTATCTCGTGCCTCCGTTCGACGCGACCCTGGCGTGATCAGGCGTGATCAGGCGTGATCAGGTTGGCGGGCTCCCCGGTTGGGTACGGGTGAGGGGTGACCAACCGGCTGGACTGTGAACCGCTGGCGTCCAGCGTCCGCAGCGCGCGGCTGTTCGTCGTCGATCAGCTCCAAGCCTGGCGATGCGACGAGCTCGTCGACCGGGCCGCGCTCCTGACCAGTGAGCTGGCCACGAACGCTGTGGTCCACACCAGCCTGCCGTACTCGGTTCGCATCGCGCGCCGAGGTCTCACCGTGCGCGTCGAGGTGTTCGATCGGGTCGAGGCACTCCCGATCGTGCGGAACCACGCCACTGAGGAGCACCCGACCGCGGAGCAGACCTTCTCGGGTCTCGGCATCGTGGCCGCGTCGGCGACAGCGTGGGGGAGCGCGCCAATCCCGGGCGAGGGCAAGGTGGTGTGGTTCGAGCTCACCGGCGACGACGAGGCCGGGGATGATCCGTCCGCCCTCCACGATCTTCGGGACACCACACCGTGGTCGTCGTCGGTTCGGGATCTCGACGGGCCGATCGACGACTGGCTCGTCGCGCTTGGTGGCCCTCGCCTCCCGCGCCTGGTTCGGGCGGGGATCATGGTGGTGGGAGTGGCGCTCCTGGTGGGGATCGGCCTCCTCGTCCGGGGCTAGGACGGGCCAGCCGAGATGGCCCCCTGACCAGAGCCGTCTGGTACGGTCACTGACCCATCCCGGGCCGTGGCGCAGTTTGGTTAGCGCGCTTGACTGGGGGTCAAGAGGTCGGAGGTTCGAATCCTCTCGGCCCGACCGGGAAATCGCAGGTCAGAGCCGGTGCCTGAGGGTACCGGCTCTGCTGCTATCCGGCAAGGTATGCAGCATGTATGCAGACTGAGCGGTACCATCCACCACGTGCAGTGGGTACAGGTGGGCGAACCCGAGGTGCATCGACAACGCGGGAAGTGGGTCGTCCGCCAGAGCGGCTACGACCCTGCCACGGGCAAGCGCAAGGTCCACCAGCTCGGCACCTTCGACACCAAGCACGCCGCCGTGTCACACCAGCGGGCCGTGCTCGACGGCCGTGCAGGGACCGACAGCGAGACGGTGGGGGAGTTCGTCACCCAGGTGTGGCTGCACGCCAAGGAGGGTCGGGTCGAGGTGTCGACCTACGACCAGTACCGCTGGGCGGTGAACCGCCACATCGTGCCGCTGATCGGCAAGGTCCGCCTTCGTGACCTCACGCCCGAGCTAGCCGACGACTGGGTGGCCGCCCTGGTGGCGCCCGACGATGCCGGGAAGCCGCGGCTCGGCGCGACCTCGGCCCGCACGGTGCGCAAGGTGCTGTCGATGGCGCTCGAGGAAGGCGTGCAACGCGGGCGCCTGCCCCGCAACCACGTCGTGCTCACGCAGCCACCTCGTCGCGACCGGGCCCACCAGCAGCTCGGCTGGACCCTGGAGGAGGCCCAGCACTTCCTCGCCGCCGTCGGTGACCACCGGCTGGCCGGTGCCTTCCACGTCAGCCTCGTCTCGGGGCTGCGGCGCGGTGAGCTCCTCGCCCTGCGCTGGACCGACGTGGACCTCAAGGCCCGCCAGCTCACGGTCCACCAGCAGCTCGCCATGGAACGCGGCCATCCCGTCGTCAAGCAGCTCAAGACCGAGCATGCCGACCGGGTGGTGGCCTTCGGGCCCCGTACGGCTGGCGTTCTCAAGGCCCATCGCACGCAGCAGGAGAGTGAGCGCCGCCTCGTGGGCGCCGGCTGGGAGGACACCGGCCTCGTGTTCACCACCGCCATGGGTAGTTGGATCGACCCGACCAGCTTCGGCCGCCTCATGGACGGTCTCGTGACGAAGGCCGGCGTTCCTCGGATCACGCCGAAGGGGCTCCGCCACACAGCGCAGTCGGTGGGCAGGGTCGTGGTGGGCGACGACAAGGTCATGCAGGAGCGCCTCGGTCACGCAGACATCGGCGTGACGCTGAACACCTACACGCACACGGTCACGAAGCAGCACCGCCAGGCTGGGACGCGCATCGACAAGGTCTTCGGGGGGTGAAGCTCGTCGGGCTTCGCGGCGAAGAGCCGCCCGATGACGCGGTGGTCGTGATCCGTTGTCGTCAGCGACCCGTCCTGTGACAATGGATCGCATGAGCGAGTCGCCCCTCGGATCAGCGGGCCGCTGACGGGATCAGGGGAGCAGCTCGAAGGCGTCGCAGTGATTTGGGCGAACGACAGTGAAGTGACGGCGGTCCAAGGTGGCGACGGTCGTGACCGTGAGACGCTCGGCGATCGCCATGAGGCTGGCGTCAGCGCCGCCGAGACCTAAGTCGGCGTAGCGCTCCACGAGCTCTGCGACCCGAGCCCAGTCACCGGGCTCGAGGGCCTCTACGCGCAGGTCACCAGCGACGATCGAGCGGTAGAAGCCGGCCTCAGCCGCGGCGCCGAGCTGCCGTTCGATCAACCAGCCCGCTTCCGCGACCACCAACGCGGTCGTGACCAGCGGCCCGGGATGGTTCTCGACGACGGCACGGCAGCGCTGATGATCCGGGTCGACGTCATCGGCAGCCGCGACGATGACGTTGGTGTCAACGATCAGGGTCAGGACCCGAACCCCTCAGCCAGCATCTCCTCATCCTCAGCAGCACGCCGGCCGCTGGTCGAGGACCCCAGCGCGACGAACCCAAGCTGACGACGAGCCGGGAACTGCTCGACCACAACCTGACCCGCCAGCGCCTCCGGCGCGACACCCTGTTCAGCCGCCGCGGCGTTCACCCGCTCAGCCACATCGTCAGGAACCTCAATCGTGATCCGCGTCATCACCCCAGCGTAGAACCCGACCACGGCGCCGCGACGAACTTCGGATCGGCAGACACTTGCCACCTCCTGCGGAGGAGGCCCGTCGTCGCCATGCCTGGCAACTGCAGTTGATGGGTCCTCCGGACCGATCAACATCCTCCACACCGATGCACCTGCGATGCCGAGCCGCTCAGTGCGCGCTGACTGACCTGCGATGGCCCGGACGAGACGGCACGGGACGGGAGCATCCGTCAGGTGCAAGTGCGTCACCGTTCCAGCTCTTGCGGTTGCCAGCGCTCTTGATGCAGCGGGCGAGGGCCGCGATGTCGGCTCGACCGGTCGAAGTGACACTCGTGCTTGGCTAGGCAGGGCCACAACGGTGGTTGCAATCGTGTTCCTCAGGATGGCACTCGGATCGACGCTCTCGACCGCCGGTCGGATGAGCGTTGGAGCTGGAGCGGAGAGGATGTTCTGGGCGCACATCGATCGCTGTATTCGCGAGGGCTTCTACGGCGCGATCACCCGCACAACGGCGGCTCGGGCGCGCCTGGTCGGGGCGGCGGCGTCGACTCAAGCGTGAGGGAGGGGATTGCTGCCGTAACCGCCGGCGGCTAAAACTGGCGCCATGGGGATAAGACGAGCATCGGACCTGGTGAGCGAAGCCAAGGGACGGATCGAGAACCTCACCGTGGAACAGCTCGGTGCTGAACTGGACAGTGGCGACGCCATTCTTCTCGACCTGCGAGAGCAGAACGAACGTGAGCTGCACGGAGTCATTCCGGGTGCGATCCACGCCCCCAGAGGCATGCTCGAGTTCTGGGCTGATCCCACGATGCCGATGTACCGGCCGGAGTTCGACCCGAACCGCCGGATGGTGCTGCACTGCGCCGCAGGCGGCCGCTCTGCCCTCGCTGCCGACACGCTCAAGCAGATGGGATACAGCAACGTTGCCCACTTGGAAGGCGGCTTCGAAGGTTGGAAGGCGGCGGGCTGCCCGGTGGTGTCTGCCGACGAGTCACCCGAGGCCGCCGCTCACTGAGGTTCTGCACTCCCGTTGGGAGTGGACTGCTACCCGCACAGAGTGCCCTGATGGGCGCTGATGGCCAGCACCTGCAGAGGCACAGATCGTCGGTGTCCTTCGGCGGGGGCGTTGGGCTCAGATCGGCACGACGTCGAGGCGGCTGTCGAGTCGTCGGATGTCGTCGGGATCCGAGGTGATGACTCGCAGCTCCCGTTGTCGTGCCGTGAGTGCGACGGCCGCGTCCGTGATGTCGTCGGTGCCGGTCGCCCCGCAAAGCTGTCCGACCGATCGGGCGGCGATGTCATCGAGAGAAATGATCTCGCACAGGGGCGACCCCAGCAGACGAGACAGCCGGACCTGGGTGCGGCCGTCGCGCCACGCTTGGGCGACCACGGCGGCAGGCACGACAAGTGGGTCGCCATGTTCGAGGGCACGGGCAACGATGGCCACGACGCGACGGTCGTTGCGGTCGAAGCCGATGAGGGCGCCGGTGTCGAGCACGGCGCCGCTCACCGGCCCAGTGCCCGATCGGCTTCCTTGCGCTCCTTAGCGGTGAGGGGACCGCCGGTCTCGGCGAGCATCTCGTCGAGAAGCGATCCCAGGTCATCGAGCTTCGCCGTCTCCTCAAGTGCGTGGGCGACGTAGGCGCTGACGCTGGCCGCACGACCGTCAGCGACGGCTCGCTTGGCCTGCTCGACGAGCTCTGCCGGCAGGCTGACGGCGATCTTGGTCGTGGTCATACCAACGATCATACCTCCCCAGGGGTGCTCGCCATCGACCAGGGCGCAGGACAATCAGCAGCGACCATGTATGCAGAATGTATGCAGACCCGTTGGCACCAAGGGTCAAGAGGCACTACGAGACGGACCGGTGTGGACCGCGAACATCCTGGTCAGCGGACTGAACGACAGTCGACGACACCGGCTGACAGCGGGCATCAGGGGCCTGCTCTGACTGGGGGTCAAGAGGTCGGAGGTTCGAATCCTCTCGGCCCGACTGGATGAACATGCAGGTCAGGGGCCATCCGCAAGGGTGGCCCCTCACCTGCGACCTAGCGTCAGATGGCGAGGCGCCAGGCCGCGCCGTCCTGGCGCACCTTGCCGCCACCGGGTGAGGCGAAGAGGGGGCCGATCACGACGGCGTCCGCCCGCACGCAGCGACTGAGCAGGAACCGTCGAGTGCGAGCGAGGGTGATCGGGTCGAGGTCCGCGTTGTCGACATCGGGATTGGCGATCTGAGCCGGATGGAGGAAGAGGTGGCCCGTGATCACGGCCTGCGTTCCGCCAGATTCGATCCACACCACGACATGGCCTCGACTGTGGCCGGGAGCGTCCTCGACGCGAACGCCCGGGACGAGGATCTCACCGCCGAAGAGGGAGTCTGCTCGGCCGTCCTTGTGCAGCGCCGCGAGCGCTGCTCCGGCCTGGCGGTGTGCGCCTGCGCAGGCATCCTCGAGCTCGGCGGCGGGCAGGAGGTAGCGGGCGCGAGGGAAGGCCGGCGCCCCGTCCGCCAGCACGTTCGCGCCGACACCGTCGATGTGGGAGTTCACGACGAGGTCGACGTCGTCAGGCTCCACGCCGGCAGCCCGCAGCGCGGCCAAGCGGGGCGCCAGGCGCGCAGGGTCGTCGAAGGCGAGGAACGGGTCGACGACGATCAGCGCCGACGGCGTGCGCACGGCGATGGCCGAGGACCCGACGCGGAGGGCCTGCTCGTCGGTGACGAACTCAGGAGCGAGCCAGGGCGTGGCCTCGAGGATCGCCGCCGTGGCGGGATCCTGGTCGAGGGTGAGCTCGAACCCAGGGTCGGGCACCCGGATCACCTCGATGGCGCCCAGGATCCAGCGGTGCACGACCTGCGTCCCCATCCGGGGCAGCGTAGGACCCGGGGAGCGATCGTGCCCGGGTAGGTTCGGCCCCATGTGTGGCCGATACGTATCTGCGACCCCGCCAGACCAGATCGCGGCCTACTTCGGAGCTGAGGCGCCCGAGGCACTGCTCGAGCCGTCCTACAACGTCGCCCCCACCAACGACGTCTACGCCGTGCTCTCCGACGGCTCTGCCCGTCACGTCGACGCCTTCCACTGGGGCCTGGTGCCGCTGTGGGCGAAGGACCCGAAGATCGGTTCCAAGATGATCAACGCACGCGCCGAGACCCTCGCTGACAAGAGCGCCTTCAAGTCGGCGTACAAGCGCCGCCGCTGCCTCATCCCCGCCGACGGCTTCTTCGAGTGGAAGAAGGACCCCGACGCGCCACCGAAGGCCAAGAAGCAGCCGTACTTCATCCACCGGCCTGACGGGGAGCCCTACGCCTTCGCGGGCCTGTGGGAGGTTTGGAAGGGTCCCAACAAGGACCAGCAGCCACTGCGCTCCTGCACGATCATCACCACGGCACCCAACGCGGCCATGGCCGCGATCCACGACCGGATGCCCGTCATCCTGCCGCCCGCAGCGTGGAACACCTGGCTCAACCGGGACATCGACGACCTCGACCTGCTCGGCAAGCTCCTCATCCCCAGTGCCCCGGAGATCATCACGATGCATCCGGTCTCCACCGAGGTGAACAACGTGCGGAACAAGGGCGAGCAGCTCATCGCTGAAGCCGCGCCGATCGAGGACGCCGCCTCGTGAGCTCGGGATCGTTGCTGCTGATCCTCCGGCCGGGCCAGCGACTCAGAGGTGAGCCGTGCCCTGTGTCTGGGTGCCGTGCTCGGCCTCAGCGGTGACCGCCTTCCAGCTGCCGACCGCCGCTACCCCTGCGTAGCGGCGGAGATCGACCGCGGCGAAGGCGACCCCGTTCGAAGCCGGTGAGGCGACGCGGCAGGCCGAGAGGTACTTGGCCGAAAACAATGAGGCCCGCTGCTCGAGGTGCTGCCCGGCTGGTTCGTGCGGGGTAGGCCCGGACCGAAGGGCATCAAACCCGTCACTGGTCCTGGTGGCGCTCAGGTAGCGGTCGAACCACGCGCGCACGTAGTAGCGAGCCTGCGGCATGCCGTACCGGGTCGCCGACACGATGTACGGGATCTCGCTCCACTCGGCGTGGGTGCCGCCCCGCACCGTGATCGAGCATGCATCGACGCCGGCGGTCTGCCATTGCCCATAGGGCGAGCTCGGCCCGGTGCGGTCATCAGGTGCTGGAGCCGTGGGGGTGGGAACCGCGTTGACGAAGTAGCCGTCGGCGCGGTGATCGAACGCGGGCACCACCGGGATGACCCCGCCCATGAGGGCATCGAATGCGGCGATGGCGCGGATCGGGAACCGCTGACCAGCGCAACCAGTGGGCAGCTGGGCATCGCTGACCACTCGATCCGGGTAGGCGCTCGAGCACTGCTGCACGATCGACACGGCGCTGGCGCCAAGGGAGTGGCCGACCAGCGCGAGTCGAGTCGGGTCGAGCGCATCGGGCGTGGGGTTGGACCACTCGAGGTCGTCGGCGTTCACCAGCGTGTTGGCCGCGGCGCGACGGGCGGCGTTCCACCCGACCGGTACATACGGGTGGTCGGGCGTCGACAGCAGGAACCGCAGCGCGTCGACCGTGCCGTTCACGAAGTTGGCCTGGTCCTGGGGGTTGGCGAGGGGTGCCGCGCCGGGCTCGTGGGTGGTCGTCTCGCTCTCGCCCTGACCACGTACGTCGTAGGTCATGGCGGTGTAGCCGGCGTCCTGCAGGCTCCGCGCCAACCAGCCGTACATGTGCTGGGTCACCTGGATCGAGCCCGTGGTGATCACAACGCCGGGGCATGCCGCCTGCTTGCCCGCGATGGCGGCGCGACACGGCCAGATGTTGCCGACGAGCTTCGCTCCCTCGCGGTTGAGGAAGTCGACCTCGTAGCGAAGGCCAGCGTCGTAGGCCTCGGGATCGCCCACGTTGCCCCCAGGCAGCACCTGCCCGAGCGTGACGTAGGCGCGTCCGTCGAGCAGGTCGCTCGACTGGCGGGCCTGCCCCGCGAGGAACGTGGAGAGGAAGGTCGACGCTGATGCCTCCCAATAGCCGGGGGTCGTCAGGTGGTAGCCCTGACGCTCGGTGGTGCGCCCCATGTTGTCGGCGTCGTAGGCGGCGTAGTCGGGGTTCGAGTAGTCCGACGATGCCGCGAACGCAGGGAGCAGCGGCGCTCCCAACAGGACCACGACCAGGGCGGCGAGCAGGAGTCGGTGAGACGGACGCATGAAGAGACCCATTCGTCCTGTTTGTCCGGTTCTCCTGCCGCCGCCGCCGGCTGGGCGGGCGGCTCAGGGGGAGGGCATCTGGCTCAGGAACTGGTTCATGTCGAAGTAGTCGCGCCAGGCGGCGATCCGGCCGTCGAGCACCTCGAAGGTGCCCATCACCGGCAGCTCGACCGTGCCGTTGGCGAAGCGGAAGATGTCGACTCGCTCCGTGAGGACGGTGTCGCCATCGGAGGCGATGGCATCCACGCGGAACTCGATCGAGTCGACGCCACCGGTGAAGCCCTCGATCGTGGCCCTGATCTGCGCCGGTCCCACCACGGGCGCCAGCGGGATGTTGTGGTACACCGCGTCGTCGGTGAAGAACCCGACGATGGTGTCGAGATCGCCAGTGCCCCACGCGGCGCAGAAGCGGCGCACCACATCGATGGGTACCTCGGGAGCCGTCATGACGCAACCTCCTGTCGTCCCAGGGCCCGCAGGGCCACGCGGATGCGCTCGGCCGCGTCGTCAAGGGCCGCTGGCTCGGGGGACGGGTCGGCCCGGGCGAAGGAGAGGTCCGCCTCCGTGTCGATCGGGATGAGATGGAGGTGCGTGTGGGGCACCTCGAGACCGGCGATGATCATGCCGATCCGAGCTGGAGAGAAGGCGGCCATCTGTGCGTGGCCGATCACCTGGGCCACCGCCATGCACCGCTCCGCCAGCGCCGGCGCCAGATCGACCCAGTGGTCCACCTCGATGATGGGCACCACGAGGGTGTGACCCGGTGTGATCGGGTTGATCGTGAGGAACGCGACGATCTCGTCGTCGCGCCAGACGAAGCGCCCCGGGATGTCGCCGTTGATGATCTTGGTGAACAGCGTGCTCATGTCAACCACCTGTCACTGGTGATCGCGATCTGTTGCTGCAGGGCAGCGCGGTCAGGCATGGCGGCATCGTAGGGTTGCCACGTGGACCCCGCCGCCGACGACCCCGCGATCGCTGAGACCCACGTCAGCGACCTCCGCGACCGGGTGATCGATGAGCTCACCGGTGTCGCGCACGGTCCCGGCGACGGCGAGGACCGGATACTGACGATCCCCAACATCATCACCGTCGTGCGGCTCAGCCTCTTGCCGGTGTTCCTCTGGCTGCTCTTCGGCCGAGAGGACCGCGCCACGGCCGCGTGGCTCCTCGCCGGCCTGGGCACCACCGACTTCTTCGATGGCTACATCGCCCGTCACTTCAACCAGGTGAGCAACCTCGGCAAGATCCTCGATCCGGTGGCCGATCGCCTGCTGTTCTTCATCGGCGTGGGGGGCATTGTGGTGGACGGCTCCGTCCCCACATGGTTCGCGGCGGCCGTGCTCATCCGGGAAGCGATGGTGGCCGGCGCCACCGTCACCCTCGCCGCCATGGGCGTGCGCCGTATCGATGTCACTTGGTTCGGAAAGGCATACACCCTGTTGCTCATGATCTCGTTCCCCCTCTTCCTCGCCTCGCACAGCACCCTTGGGTGGCATGAGGGCGGCGGCACCGCGGCATGGATCTTCGGTGTGCCGGGTCTCGTGCTCGCCTGGTACTCGGCTGCCCTCTACGTCCCGCTTGCCCGTCGTGCGCTGGTCGACCGGGCCCATGCCGCAGGGGCCGCGGCATGAAGGCGGTGATCATGGCGGGAGGCGAAGGCACTCGCCTGCGTCCGCTCACCTCCAACGCGCCCAAGCCGATGCTCCCGCTCGTGAACGAGCCGATGATGGAGCACATCGTGCGACTGCTCCAGCAGCACGGCTTCGACGAGATCGTCGTCACCGTGGCCTTCATGGCCAACCACATCCGCACCTACTTCGGAGACGGCTCCGACTTCGGCGTGCGCATGGTGTACGCCACCGAGGAGACGCCGCTCGGCACGGCCGGGTCCGTTCGGAACGCGATGGACGAGCTCGATGAGCGCTTCCTGGTGATCTCCGGCGATGTGCTCACCGACATCGACCTGTCGGCGATCGTCAAGTCGCACGACGAGAACCGAGCTCTGGCCACCATCGGCCTCGTGCGGGTGGAGAACCCCCTTGAGTTCGGGATCGTGATCACCCGCGACGACGGCTCGATCGAGCGGTTCCTCGAGAAGCCCTCATGGGGCCAGGTGTTCAGCGACACGATCAACGCGGGCATCTTCGTCTTGGAGCCGGAGATCTTCGACCACATCCCCGCCGACCGGTCGGTCGACTTCTCCTCCGAGGTCTTCCCCGCCCTGCTCGAGCAGGAGCTGCCGATCTTCGGCGCCATCGGCGAGGGCTACTGGGAGGACGTCGGCACGCTCGAGGCCTACCTCCGGGTCCACAAGGACATCCTCGACAGTCGGGTGCGGGTCGAGATCCCCGGCTTCGAGATCGGTGACGGCGTCCACATGGGCGAGGGAGCCGAGGTGCACCCCGACGCCCGCGTGGTGGGCCCGGCCGTGATCGGCGAGAACTGTCGCATCGAGGCCGGCGTGCGACTCGGTCCTTACACCGTGCTCGGCACCAACGTGCGCGTCCGGGCCAACACCGACCTCGAGCGCGTGGTCGTGCACGACAACTCCTACCTCGGTGAGGGGGTGCGCCTTCGCGGCACCACGGTCGGACGGTCGTGCGACCTGCGCGGCGGCGTCCGCGGTGAAGAGGGCGTGGTGCTGGGCGACGAGTGCTTCGTGGGCGAGCATGCGGTGCTGGCGTCCGGCGTGAAGGTGTACCCGTTCAAGACCGTCGAGGCGGGGGCGGTGATCAACTCCTCGATCGTCTGGGAGTCGCGGGGTTCGCGCTCGCTGTTCGGTCGCGTCGGTGTGGCCGGGTTGGCCAACGTCGACGTCACGCCTGAGCTCGCCACCCGCGTGGCCATGGCCTACGCCACCAGCCTCAAGAAGAACTCCACGGTCATCACGTCCCGCGACTCGAGCCGGTCCGCCCGCATGCTCAAGCGGGCGATGATGGCCGGTCTCAACGCGTCGGGAGTGAACGTGCTCGACCTCGAGGTGGCGACCGTGCCCGTCACGCGCTTCCTCACCCGGCGCCCCGAGTCGGCGGGCGGCATCACGATTCGTCTCGTGGAGGGCGACCCCCAGTCGTGCGTGATCCGGTTCTTCGACACCCACGGCACCGACCTCACCGAGGATGCCCAGCGCAAGATCGAGCGCCTCTTCCTCCGAGAGGACTTCCGCCGGGTGTTCCCGGCGGAGATCGGCGACATCGGCTTCCCGCCGAGGGCCCTCGAGCACTACACGGCTGCCCTCGAGGCCACCGTCGACGTCGAGGCCATCCGCCAGGCCCACTTCAAGGTCGTGGTCGACTACGCCTACGGCTCCACCGCCTTCGTCATGCCCAACGTGCTCTCGAAGCTCGGTGCCGACGTGCTCGGCGTGAACCCCTACGCCTCCACGGTGGGCGCCGTGGAGTTCGAGCTCGGACGCCACACCGAGCACGTGGCCGCTCTGGTGAAGGCCTCCGGCGCTCACCTGGGTGCGGTCCTCGACCCCGACGGCGAGCACCTCACGTTGATCGACGACACCGGCCACGTGCTCAGTGGCGAGCAGGCGCTCCTCGCGCTCCTCACCCTGGTGTGCGGCCACCTCCTCGGCGACACCGTGGCCGTGCCGGTCACGGTCACGAGCCACGCCGAGGCCATCGCCTCGGAGCACGACGTGCGGGTGCGGCGCACCAAGCTGGCCACCTCGGCGCTCATGGACGCGGCGTCGGAGCCAGGCGTGGGCTTCTCCGGCAGCACGGATGGCGGCTTCATCCTGCCGGGGTTCCTGCCCGCCTTCGATGCCGCCGCCAACCTGGTCAAGGTGCTCGAGCTGCTGGCCCGCACGGGGGAGCGTCTGTCCACGATCGTGGGCCGGCTGCCCCGACCGCACCTGGCTCACGAGACCGTCGTCACGCCCTGGGAGCAGAAGGGGATGATCATGCGGTCCCTCGTGGAGATGAGCAAGGACCGCGAGGTGCAGCTGATCGACGGGGTGAAGGTGCGCCACGACGGCGGCTGGGCCCTCGCCCTGCCCGATCCCGAGGAGCCCGTCACCCACGTGTGGGCGGAGTCCACCACCGATGCCGAGGCCAAGGCGCTCGTCAAAGAGTACGCACGGCGGATCCGTCAGCTCCTGCGGTAGAACCCTCTACCAGGCGTCGAGGGTTCGATCGTTCCGATAGCCTCCCGGCCATGCAGATCCCCGAGGACCTCCGCTACTCGTCAGACCATGAGTGGGTGCGGTTCGAGGACGGCAAGGCACGCGTCGGGATCACCGACTACGCGCAGGATGCGCTCGGCGATGTGGTGTTCGTCGACCTCCCCGAGATCGGGGCCACGGTCGCGGCGGGACAGTCGATCAGCGAGGTCGAGTCAACCAAGTCGGTGTCTGACATCTACGCCCCGGTTCCGGGCATCGTGGCCGAGGTGAACGGCGACCTCGCCGACAACCCAGAGCGACTCAACGAGGACCCGTACGGCGAGGGATGGATCTTCGTGCTCTCTGTTGACGACGCGGCGGCCCTCGACGGCCTGCTCGACGCCGCCGCCTACCGAGCCCTGGTCGAGGGGTAGGGCATGTCCACCGTCATCTGCCCGCGCTGCGGTCACCACAACCCGATGACCGCCAACTTCTGCTCGTCCTGCGGTGGCGACCTCGACAAGGGCGACACCACCAGCAGCACCACGATGACGGTCACGGCCATCGCGGGCACGCCCACCGAGGATGTCCAAGCCGAGCTCGACGCGCTGCCGGCGGGCGTGGCGCTGCTCGTCGTCACCCGCGGTCCGAACTCGGGCTCGCGGTTCGCGCTCGATGAGCCGCTCGTCACGGCGGGCCGGCACCCCGACAGCATGATCTTCCTCGATGACATCACCGTGTCGCGGCGGCACGCCGAGGTGCGCAAGGTCGACGATGGCTACACCGTCGCCGACGTGGGTTCGCTCAACGGCACCTATCTCAATCGTCAGCGCGTCGAGGAAGCACCGCTCCACGACGGCGACGAGCTGCAGATCGGCACGTTCAAGCTCCTCTTCCTCGCTGGCCGGCAGTGATCCCGGTCATGCCCGAACGCTCGCACCTGTCCATCGGTGAGGTCCTCAGCCTCCTCCAGGACGACTTCCCTGACGTCACCATCTCCAAGATCCGGTTCCTCGAGAGCCAAGGGCTGCTCGACCCTGAGCGCACACCGTCGGGATACCGCAAGTTCTACGAAGGCGACATCGAGCGGCTGCGTTGGATCCTGCGCCACCAGCGCGACCACTTCCTGCCGCTCAAGGTCATCAAGGACCGGCTGGAGGAGAGTGCCGCAGCCGGGCTCATGGTGCCGCCCGACGAGCCCGCGCCCGCGTCGGTACCGACACCCCCGTCTCTGTTCGAGGACGGCGCTGAGGAACCCGGTCCCGTGCCGCAGCCGGTTCCGGCGCGTCAAGCGGCTCGATCCAGCGCCGTGACCGCCCTCATCGAGGGGCCTGTTTCGGCCCCCGCTGCCGCGCCGGCGAAGGCCCCGGCCGAGGCGCCGTCTCGCCATCCCCGGGGGGTGCCCAGCCTGCCGCCGCTGCCCGCGCCGTCGTCCCGGGCCAATCCACTCGACGAAGGACCCACCGGCGTGAGCTTCACCCTCGAGGAGCTAGCGGCCACGAGCGGGCTCAGCCTCCGGGAGCTCGGCGACCTGACGAGGTTCGGTCTGCTGAACGGGTACCAGGTCGGTGGCGACACCTTCTACGACGGCGACGCGCTCGTGGTGGCCCGCACGGCGGCCGGGTTCATGCGCTTCGGGATCGAAGCCCGGCATCTACGCATGTACAAGGTCGCGGCCGAGCGCGAGGCGGGGTTCATGGAGCAGGTCGTGATGCCGCTCCTGAAGCAGCGCAACCCCACGGCCCGACAGCAAGCAGCCGAGAACCTCGGCGAGATGGCCCGGCTCGGCGAGACGCTCCGCACCGCGCTGCTACGGGCCGCGCTGCGCGGCCACACCGCGCCCGGTCGCTGACCGCGGCGCGATCAACTCCGGCGTTCGGTAGCGTGCGTACCGATGGCCATCGAGATGGAGCTCGTCGGGATCGAGTTGGAGCGCCCTCCCAACATCCCGTGCCTCGTGCTGCGCGAGGCCGGGGGCCAGGGTCGGGTGCTCCCGATCTTCATCGGCGGCCCTGAGGCCACGGCGATCGCCTTCGCGCTCGAGGAGGTGGAGACGCCCCGCCCGATGACCCACGACCTCATGAAGGACCTGCTTGACGTGGTCGGAGCACGCATCGAGCGAGTCGTCGTCACCGAGCTGCGCGAGGCGACGTTCTACGCAGAGATCATCCTCAACATCGCTGGCGACGTGCGTGCCGTGTCGGCCCGGCCGTCGGACGCAGTCGCCCTCGCCGTGCGCTACGGCGCCCCCGTGTTCGCCGAGGAGAGCGTGCTCGAGGTGGCCGGCCGGACCGCTGGTGAAGGGGTGCCCGAAGAGGTCGTGGAGCAGTTCAAGGAGTTCATCGACCACGTCAACCCCGAAGACTTCGCGTCGTAGTGCCCCCGGCGTCTGACCGAGATCCCTGGCAGCGGGTTCGGGTCAGCGCGCTCGTGCTGGCCCTGGTCATCGGGGCGGGGACCGTCGCCTACGTGCTCCTCGGGCTGAGTCCGCTCGACGCGCTCTACCAGACCGTCACCACGATCTCGACGGTGGGGTTCCGCGAGTACGGCGAGCCGGATGTGCCGTGGAAGATCACCACCCTGGTGGTGATCCTCGTCGGGGTCGGCACGGCGCTCTACACCCTCGGCGTCTTCCTCGAGACCCTCGTCGAGGGCCGGCTCACCGACCGGCTCGAGCGACGCCGCACCACACGTAGGATCGGTGCGATGCAGGGTCACGTGATCGTGTGCGGGTGGGGCAGGGTCGGACGCACGATCGCCGCCCACCTCCAGGGCGCGTCGATTGATGTCGTGGTGGTCGACAACGACCCGGTGAGGGTGGCCATGGTCGACGGTCCGGCGATCGACGGCGATGCCACCGACGACGACGTGCTCCGCGCGGCCGGGATCGATCGCGCCGCCACGCTCATCGCGGCGCTGAGCACTGACGCCGACAACCTCTACATCACGCTGTCGGCACGGGCGCTGCGACCTGATCTCTTCATCGTGGCCCGTGCCCGCACGGAGGCAGCGGAGCCGAAGCTGGCCCAGGCGGGGGCCAACCGGGTCGTGAACCCGCAGAAGATCGGTGGGGCTCGGATGGCCGCGTTGGCGGTGCAGCCGGCGGTGGCCGACTTCCTCGACGTCGTCATGCACGACGGGAGCCTCGAGTTCCGGCTCGGCGAGGTGGCGCTGCGTCCGGGGTCGTCACTCGTCGGCCGCACGCTCCGTGACACGCAGATCCGTGATCGCACCGG
>JBKJIE010000094.1:0-3300 GCA_046598715.1 Acidimicrobiales bacterium
GCGGCATCGTGTTGTGGTCGTGGCGGGTCCAGCTGCTGATCTTCATGCGCACGCCCTTGGTGAGGGCGTCGTCGCCGAGGTAGGCGCCCCACGGCCAGCAGGCGATCGACACGTCGACCGAGCACGGAAGCGTGTTCAGGCCCATCTCGCCATAGCCGTAGTAGGCGATCGGGCGCACGTAGCAGCCGGGCAGCCCCGAGGCAGCCACGGTGTCCTTCGATGCCTGCACGAGCTCGTCGACGGTGTACGGGATCTCCATGCCGAGGATCTGCGCCGAGCGGAAGAGCCGCTCGATGTGATCCGTGAGCCGGAAGATGCCGGGGCCGTGATCGGTCTCGTAGGCACGGATGCCCTCGAACACGCCCATGCCGTAGTGGAGGGTGTGCGTGAGCACGTGGATGCGAGCGTCGTCCCAGGCGACGAGCTCGCCGTTCATCCAGATCTTCTCGGTGGGGGTGATGGGCATCTGTCTGTCCTTCTAGAGCCGGGCGGCGACCGTGTCGCCGATGTCGGAGGTGGAGCCGGTGAGGGCGGACGTGTCGGCGCAGGCCTTGCGGACCCGAGCCGCGGCATCGTCTTCGCCGAGGTGGTCGAGCATGAGCGCAGCGGACAGGATCGCCGCTACCGGGTTGGCCTTGCTCTGGCCGGCGATGTCGGGGGCCGAGCCGTGCACGGGCTCGAACATCGACGGACCGGTGCGGGCCGGGTTGAGGTTCCCCGAGGCGGCGAACCCGATACCGCCTGATACTGCGCCGCCGAGGTCGGTGAGGATGTCGCCGAAGAGGTTGTCGGTGACGATCACGTCGTACTGCTCGGGCGACTGCACGAAGTAGATGCATGCCGCGTCGACGTGGTTGTACGCGGTGGTGATCTCGGGGTGCTCGGCGGCCACCTCGTTGAAGGCGCGCTCCCACAGATCGCCGGCGAACGTGAGCACGTTGGTCTTGTGCACCAGGGTGAGGTGCTTGCGAGGGCGCGACGAGGCGAGCTCGAAGGCGTAGCGCACGCAGCGCTCCACGCCCATGCGGGTGTTGACCGAGCCCTGCGTGGCCACCTCGTGGGGCGTGCCCTTGCGCAGCGTGCCACCCTCACCGGCGTAGGAGCCCTCGGTGTTCTCCCGGATGACCACCATGTCGATGGCGCGCTCCGGGAACAGGAACGGGCGCTGGTTGATGTAGAGGTCGAGCTCGAAGCGCATCTTGAGGAGCAGGCCCCGCTCGATCACCCCCGGCGGCACGCCAGGGGTGCCGACCGCGCCGAGCAGGAGGGCGTCGAGGCTGCGCCACTCGTCGAGCACGGAGTCAGGCAGGATCGCGCCGTCACGCAGGTAGCGGGCGCCACCGAGGTCGTAGTCGACCGTGTCGAGCTGCACGCCGGCGGCGCGGACGACCTTGAGCGCCTCGGCGATCACCTCGGGACCGATCCCGTCGCCTCCGATGACTCCGACCTTGTGACCCACGATTGCTCCTTGCTCTAGAACGGAAAAACCGCCCACCGAGGTGGACGGTCGAGGGCAGCGCACGCCGAGGAGCGTGCGCTACACGATGATGACTACGGCCTGGGCGGAGATCGACATCCCGGGAAGTGTCCCCCTGCCGCTGGCTGCGAGTCAAGGCACTACCGTTCGACGGCAAGGTTCTGACCAGGGGGAAGGCATGCGCACACCGCTCACCATCGGCGGACACCTCGACCGGGCGGCGCTCGTCTATGGCGACCGCATCGGCGTCATCGACGAGCCCAACGCCCCCGGCGGCGGCCTCGGGGCCCTCACCTACCGGCACGTGCGCGAGCTGGCCCGCGCGCAGGCGGCCGGCCTCGACGAGCGCGGCATCGGCCGCGGTGAGCGCGTCGCGGTGGTGTCGCAGAACAGCGGCCGGTTGCTCACCTCCTTCTTCGGGGTCAGCGGCTTCGGGCGCGTGCTGGTGCCGATCAACTTCCGCCTGTCCCCGACCGAGGTCGAGTACATCGTCGGGCACTCCGGCGCCTCGATGCTCCTCGTCGACGAGGAGCTCGCCGACACCGTCGCCCACATCGACGTGAAGCACCGCGTGGTGATGGGAACGGCCACCGACGGCGAGGTGTTCCTGGAGGGGCGCGAGCCCGAGCCGTGGCACGACCAGGACGAGGACGCCACCGCCACGATCAACTACACGAGCGGCACCACCGCCCGCCCCAAGGGCGTGGAGATGACGCACCGCAACCTCTGGACGAACGCGGCGATCTTCGGGTGGCACACGGCCATCAGCGACCGCGACACCTACCTCCACACGCTCCCGATGTTCCACTGCAACGGCTGGGGGATGCCCTACGCGCTCACGGCGATGGGCGTGCCCCAGGTGGTGCTCCGGAAGGTCGACGGCGCGGAGATCCTCCGGCGGATCGCCGAGCACGAGGTCACGCTGCTGTGCGGGGCGCCCGCCGTGGTGTCGATGGTGCTCGACGCCGCGGCGACGTGGGACGGGCCGATCCCCGGCCACGGGCGCACCCGCATCGTGGTGGCGGGCGCGCCGCCCCCCACCCGCACCATCGAGCGGATCGAGACGGAGCTGGGCTGGGAGATGATCCAGATCTACGGCCTCACGGAGACGGCCCCGCTGCTCACGATCAACCGCACCCGGGCCGAGTGGGACCACCTCTCCCCCGCGGAGCGGGCCGCCAAGCTCTCGCGCGCCGGTGTGCCGGCGGTCAGCATCGAGCTCGCCATCAGCGACCAGGGCGAGGTGCTGGCTCGTGGCAACCACATCCTGAAGAGCTACTGGGACCAGCCCGAGGCGACGGCCGACGCGCTCGAGGGCGGGTGGTTCCACACGGGCGACGGCGGCGACATCGACGGCGGTGGCTACCTCACGATCAGCGACCGCAAGAAGGACGTCATCATCTCTGGCGGCGAGAACGTGAGCTCGATCGAGGTGGAGGACGCGCTGTTCTCCCACCCCGCCGTCGCCGAGGTCGCGGTCATCGGCGTGCCGCACGAGAAGTGGGGGGAGACGGTCGTGGGCCTCGTGGTCCTGGCGCCAGGCGAGGAGGCCACCGAAGACGATCTTCGGGCGTGGTGCAAGGAGCGCCTGGCGGGCTACAAGTGCCCCACCCGGATCGAGTTCCGCGCCGAGCTGGCCCGCACAGCCACGGGCAAGCTCCAGAAGTTCAAGCTGCGGGCCCCCTACTGGGAAGGTCGTGATCGTCAGGTGAACTGACCTGACACCACCACTACGCTTGTCTGACTATGGCGCAGACGCACCACCTCTCTCAGAAGGCCTACGACCGACTCAAGGCCGAGCACGACGAGCTCACCACGGTCGG
>JBKJIE010000012.1:0-48437 GCA_046598715.1 Acidimicrobiales bacterium
CTCGGCCTCGGGATGCTCGAGGTGCTCCACGGGTGCATCGACCTCGTGGCTGAGGTGCACGGCGTCGACGTCGACCTGGCCACCATCCCGCAGGACGACGAGGTGTACGACATGCTCTGCCAGGCCGACTCGGTGGGCGTGTTCCAGGTGGAGAGCCGGGCCCAGATGGCCACGCTGCCCCGCCTGAAGCCCCGCCACTTCTACGACCTCGTGGTGGAGGTGGCCCTCATCCGTCCCGGCCCCATCCAGGGTGGGTCGGTGCACCCGTACATCCGGCGCCGCAACGGCAAGGAGCCCGTCACCTACCTCCACCCGCTGCTCGAGCGGTCGTTGCGCAAGACGCTGGGCATCCCGCTGTTCCAGGAGCAGCTCATGCAGATGGCCATCGACGTGGGCGGCTTCAGCCCCGGTGAGGCCGACCAGCTCCGCCAGGCCATGGGCTCCAAGCGCAGCCGCGAGCGCATGGAGCGACTGCACCAGCGCTTCGCCGATGGTGCCGCCGAGCGGGGCGTCACGCCTGACGTCATCGAGCTGATCTGGGACAAGCTGGCCGCCTTCGCCAGCTACGGCTTCCCCGAGAGCCACTCGGTGAGCTTCGCCTACCTCGTCTACGCGTCGGCCTGGCTCAAGCGCTGGTACCCCGCCGCGTTCTGTGCGGCGCTGCTCAACGCCCAGCCGATGGGCTTCTACTCGCCGCACACGCTCGTGCAGGACGCCCGTCGCCACGGCGTGGAGGTGCGCACCCCCGACCTCAACGCGTCGGCCGCCGTCGCCACCTTGGAGACCACCGGAGGTTGGGGGCATGACGGCACGTCCAGCGTGCACTGGTGCCCTGAACCTGGGGTTGGGGGCATGACGGCACGTCCGGCGTGCACTGGTGCCCCCAACCTTGAGGCGGCCGCGCTGCCGCCGGAGGACTGGGGGCGCGACGGGCCGGCGGTGCGGCTGGGACTGTCGTACGTGCGCGGGATCGGTGACGACCTGGCCGACGAGATCGCGGCTGGCCGTCCCTATGCCGACGCGGAGGACCTGGCGAGGCGGGTGCCGCTCTCGCTCCCACAGCTCGAGGCGCTGGCCACGAGCGGGGCCTTCGCCTGCTTCGGGATGCCGCGTCGCGAGGCGCTGTGGACGGCCGGCGCGGTGGCCCAGGTGACCGCCGGCAAAGGGGGTGCCCAGCGCCTGCCCGGCATCGTCACCGGCACGGACGCGCCGCCGCTGCCGGCCATGACGGGCGACGAGACGGCCCGGGCCGACCTGTGGGCCACCGGCGTGAGCCCTGAGGGCCATCCCACCCGCTTCGTCCGCACCTACCTCGACAGCATCGGCGTGGTCACGGCCACAGGCCTGGCCGCGGTGGAGGCGGGGTCGCGGGTGCTGGTGGGCGGCGTGGTGACCCACCGCCAGCGCCCAGCTACCGCAGGCGGCACCCTGTTCGTGAACCTGGAGGACGAGACCGGCCTCATCAACGTGGTGGTGTCGAAGGGCTGCTGGATCGCCCACCGCAAGGTGGCCCGCAGCGCTCCAGCCATGCTCGTGCGGGGTCGCCTGGAGCGCTCTGAGGGCGTCACCAACGTGATCGCGGATCGCATCGAGCCCCTGCCGCTCGCCGCCCCCGCCAAGAGCCGCGACTTCCGCTGAGCTCTGGGTGGGTCTTAGCGTGGGGGGCCATGTCTCCCAAGCAACCGTCCAAGCAGAAGCGGGCGGCCCAGAACCGCAACCAGCGCGTGGCGCTCGCGGCGCGGGCCGCCAACGCCAACACGACCCCGCAGGCCCCCCGCACGGGGGCGGCGTCATCGTCGGTCTCGTCGTCGGCCTCGTCCGCAGCGGGTGGGTCGTTGCTGAGCCGGCTGCGCGGGGGCGGGTCCAGCCGGAGCGCCACGAGCACCACGTCGAGAACAGCCGGCTCATCGCGCGCTCGGGGTGCCTCGCTGCGCCCCGATCAGCCGCCCGGCTACCGCGCCGCGCTGTCTGCCGTGCTCGCCGCGGTTGCCGCACTGATGCTGTGCACGGTCGCCTTGCGCTATCCCGTGGATGCCAGCGGCAAGGTCTACAACAGCGAGACGCTGGCGGCGGACTGGTCGGTCACGGCTTTGCGGGCGGCAGCTGATCAGCCCGGTGTCGCACCCGCCAAGATCGCCGCATCCATCCACGACTGGGCACCTGGTCGATCCAAGGACACGGTCGCGAAGGCCCTCTGGCCCTTCTCGCTCGCACTGGTGCTTCCCCTGGTGGGGGCCGGGCTCGGATTCAGAGCGGTGCGCAAGCGCTCGTCGAGCAAGGTCGTGAACCGTGCGCTGTACGCCACGCTCTTCGGCGCCGTGCTCACGCAGGGTCTGCTCATGCTGTTCTTGCCCGTTGTCATCGCCATGGGCGTGGCGATGTTCCAGGTGCGCAAGGCCGAGACGATCGCCGCGGCCGCTGGAGGGTCCGGAGTGATCGACGTCGCCGAGGTCGACGACTGACGCTGCCGAGCCCTACAGCTAGCGCAGCGCCTGCGCGAGCTCGCCCAGGATCCGTGCCATCTCGGTGCTGGCGTCGGGGTCGTCCAGCGCGGCGGCTCGATCGGTGACCTGCTCGGCCAGTCGCCGCAACGTGAGGGCCACCGTGTCGGCCTCTGCCTGCGTGACGTCGATGCGATCGATGCGCAGCCGCGCCACGATCTGCTCCTGCTGCAACGCCAGCGTTCGGGCGCCTGTGGACGGGTCGAGGCGATCCTCCAGCACCGCCCGAGCCGTCTCGGTCACGATGCGCACGCGCTCACCCGGATGCATCGCGGCGACGCTATCGGTCTGACCGAGGCAGGGATGCGACGACGGTAGGTTGCCCACCGATGACCCGCTTCGCACAGGACACCGCCGTCGACCCTCTGGGCGGAGGACGCTACGACGCCTCGATCGATCGAGGGTGGTGGATCGAGCGGGGACCGAACGGTGGCTACTTGGCCGCCATCGTGCTGCGAGCCATCTGTGCCGAGGTCGCCGACATCACGCGACGACCCCGCTCGCTCACGCTGCACTACCTGCGACCACCGGTCGAAGGCCCCTGCGAGGTGCACGTGGCGATCGAACGAGCCGGACGGGGTCTCACGACGGTCTCCGCTCGCCTGTGCCAAGACGGTCGCGACTGCATCCTGGCGCTGGCGGCGCTGGGCGTGGATCGACCCGGGCCGTCCCTCGATGATCAGCGCGCGCCGGCGGTGCTCCATCCGGACGATCTGTCGGCCCCATTGGTCGATGCGCGCATCACGATCCCGATCCGCGACCGCTACGAGCAGCGCCCCGCGATCGGGAGCCGCCCGTTCGAGGCCGGTGACGAAGCCCTGACCGGGGGGTGGATCCGCACCGCGGACGACGATCCGGTGGACGAGATCCTGGTGGCCGCGCTCACCGACGCCTGGCCTCCCGCCGTGTTCTCGCGCCTGGAGCTGCCGGTCGGGGTGCCCACCATCGACCTCACGATCCACTTCCGACAGGCGCCCTCGGGGGAGCCGGGCTGGTCGCTCGTGCGGTTCCGTACCCAGGTGGCCGCTGAGGGCTACCTCGAGGAGGACGGTGAGGTGTGGTCGGCCGACGGCCGCCTGCTCGCCCAGAGCCGACAGCTCGCCGTGCTGCTCGCGCCCAGTCCCTGACCACGCCCGGTCCCTGACCACGGCGAGCCCCTGAGCGCGATCAGGTTCCGGCGGTGACGGTGCCCGACAGCGTGGCGTGTGCCGACGACGCGCCCTCCACGAGCCGCGCGGCCTCCGCCGCGGGCAGCCCGGGGTCGAGGGTCAGCGCCCTGGGCAGCGCGTGCAGCACGAAGTCGTAGGTGTGGCTGCCACTCCCGGCCGGGGGGCACGGGCCGAACCAGCCCTTCCCGCCGGCGCTGTTGGCCGCTTCGACGGCGCCTTCGGGCACGCCGCCCTCGGCGAAGCCCTGGACGGCCGGATCGATGCCTGTCACCACCCAGTGCACGAAGCCAGCCGCGTCGCGGTCGCGCACCACCAGCGCCAGCTCGGCAGCCGGAGGCGTCGACGCCCAGGCCAGGGCCGGTGACACGTCCGCGCCGCCGCAGGTGTGCCGGGCCGGGATCACGCCGCCCTCGAGGAAGGCCGAGCTGGCCAAGGAGAACACCTCGACGGCGCTGTCACCGTCGGACGGCTGCCCCACGACGGGAGCGCTGATCGAGGTGGTGGTGTTGTGGGGATCGGGGGGTGGCAGCGTTCGGCCGTCGCTCGAGGAGCAGGCGACGAGCACCGCGGTCGCCGCGATGGCGGCGAGGACGAGGGAGGCCGGCCGGGTGCGCACGAGGACAGTGTGGACCACACGTCACCCATCTCTGTGCCACCTCAGGCCATCCGCCGCCTATCCTTCGGTCACTGACATGGACGCCAGACCGCGCAACCTCAGGGCGATGCTCGCCGAGTCGAAGGACCTCTCCGAGCTCATGGTCGATCTCGCGTACGCGGCGCTCTACTTCGGCGACCCCGACATGGCCGAGGAGGTCGACGAGCTCGAGGATCGCATGTCGGACCTCGTGCACGAGATGCGGGCCGTGTCGGTGCTCGCGGCGCGGCACCCCAAGGAGGCCGAGGCCATGGCCTCTGTGCTCCAGGTGATCAGCTCGATCGAGCGGATCGGCAACTCCGCCGTCGACATCGCCCGGATCGTCACCCATCGCCTGGGGATCCCGCGCGAGCTGGTGGCCGACCTCTCCAACGCCGAGGAGGTGTCGCATCGGGTGCGGATCCGGGAGGGCAGCCACCTGGCTCGCCGCCCGCTCGCGGCACTGGAGCTGCCCGTGCAGACCGGCATGCGCGTGGTTGCCATCCGTCGCGAGCGCGACTGGATCACCGACGTCCGCGGCGATGCCATCTGCCTGCCCGGCGACGTGATCTTCCTGCGCGGCTCACCGGCGGGCATCCCCCGTCTGCGAGAGCTGGCCGCCGCCCCCTACTGGGAGCCCCCGGTTCCGCCCGAGGACGGCACCCTCTCCGACCTCGACCGAGCGGTCGATGTGCTCGTCGAGATGAAGAACATCTCCGAGGTGGCGGTCGGATTGGCCTACTCGGCGCTCGTCCTGCGCGACCAGGGTCTCGCCGCCGAGGTGCGTCACCTCGAGGACCGGCTTGACGAGATGAAGGATCGCCTCGAGCTGTGGGTGCTTCGAGCGAGCAACGATCGCATCGACCCTGCCCCGCTGCGCGGGCTCCTCCACCTGTCGCAGGCGGCCGAAGACCTCGGCGATGCCGCCCAGCAGATGGTGTGGCTCATCGAGGAGAAAGAGGAGCTGCACCCGATCTTGTCGATCGCCCTCGGCGACTCCGACGAAGTCGTCGTGCGCGTCCCAGTTGCGGCCGGCTCCGCCGCCGACGGTGCCAGCCTGTCCACCTTGCAGCTCGACATCGAGCCGGGCTTCCACGTGCTGGCCGTGCAGCGCGGCGGGCGCTACCTGTACCGCCCCCGCGGCCATGTCATCCTCGAGGCCGGTGACGAGCTCATCGCGTCAGGGCCCGACGAAGGCCATCCGATGCTCGCCCAGCGTTGCGGCTGGCACCTCACCGAGGACGACGACACGGGCGAGCACTCCCTCGCGCCGCTGCGCAAGGCCAACGCCACCCGGGGCTAGCAACGAGCGCGGCTAGATGTAGCCGCGCAGCTTCACGGCGTCGGCCACGCGTCGGATGCCGATGGCGTAGGCCGCTTGGCGGAGCGACACCTGGCGCTCGTCGGCGAAGGCCTGCGTGAACCGGTAGGCGCCCTGCATCTTGTCGAGGAGCTCGGCGGTGAAGCGATCCTCCTTCCAGGTGAACTGCTGGATGTTCTGGGTCCACTCGAAGTACGAGCCGGTCACCCCGCCCGCGTTGGCAAGAACATCGGGGATCACCGCGGTGCCCTTGTCGCGGAGGATCTTGTCGGCGCTCGGCGTGATGGGGTGGTTGGCTGCCTCGACGATCAGCGGGGCGTTGATCCGCTCGGCGTTGGCCTCGGTGATCACCTCGCCGAGCGCCGCCGGCACCAAGACGTCGCAGTCGAGCTCGAGCAGCGCCTGGTTGGTGACGACGTCACCCTGCTTCGCCTCGATCACCGAGCCGCCAGAGCCCACCATCGCCACCAGGCCGGGTACATCGAGCCCGGCGAGATCGACGACAGCGCCGCGCACATCGCTGACGGCGATGACCTTGGCGCCCCGTTCGTGGAGCTCTCGCGCCATCCACGAGCCGACGTTGCCGAAGCCCTGGATGGCCACGCGCTGGGCGATGAGATCGAGACCGTGGTGGGCGCAGTAGGCGTCGAGGACGTACACGCACCCACGACCGGTGGCCGCTTCGCGGCCCGGCGCACCACCGAGGTCGAGCGGCTTGCCCGTCACGATGGCCGGGCTGTAGCCGTGGCTGGACGAGAACGCGTCCATCATCCAGGCCATCGTCTGAGCGTTGGTGTTGACGTCGGGTGCGGGGATGTCGCGGTACACGCCCAGGATGTGCTGGATGCCGTTGGTGAAGCGGCGCGTGAGACGCTGCAGCTCGTCTTGGCTCATGCTCGCCGGATCGACCTGCACGCCGCCCTTGGCCCCACCGAAGGGCAGGTCGAGCAGCGCCGTCTTCCAGGTCATGAGTGAGGCCAGCGCGCGCACCTCGTCGAGGTCGGCCGTGGGGTGGTAGCGAATGCCCCCCTTGTATGGGCCCCGCGCCCCGTTGTGCTGCACGCGATAGCCCCGAACGACGATGAGGTCGCCGTCGTCGAGGCGCACCGGCACCTGCACGGTGAGCTCGCGATAGGGCGTGGTGAGCACGGCGTGCAGCTCGGCGTCGAGGTCGAGGAGCGTCGCCGCCTGACCGAAGTACTGGTTGACCGCCTCGTGGGCCCGCAGCTCAGCCATGGCCGCAGGCTAGTGAGGGGTCAGAGGTCGAACGTGCCCTTCGGCACGGTGGTGCTGTAGTGCTCGGCGACGGCGCGCTGGCCACCGGCGTCAAGCAGGAGCTGCGCGCCCTCGGGTGACAGACAGATCGTGTCGGCCCCCGGACCCGTGCCTCCGAGCGGGGTGCCGGCCTTGGGGGCCGCGATGAGGCACGTCGCGTCGACATCGGCGATGGTGCGCGTCTCGACCGAGAGGTCGAACTGGTCAGCCGATGCGAGCAGCTCGTCGGTGAACGTGGACAGGGCTTCGGCGCTGAACCCGCCGGCACTCGGGAGGGCGCCATGGGTGCGGGTGCACTCGAGGCGGTCGCCCGGGCGCCCATCCTTGGGCAGCCCGCATCGGTAGGCGACATCACCCCGCACGACCTGGCTCTGCACCACCAATCCCGCCGTGAGGACGTCGATTCGGTGGTTCGGTGGTTGCTGGGACACGGTGAGGGCGGCACCGCCCGTGCCTTGGTAGGTGACCTGAAAGGTCGCGGTGGTGCCCCGCGTGGCCAGCGCGAGGACGCCGGCGACCTCGTCGCTCACGCCGGCCGCGGCGGCCGCAGTGCGGACCTGATCGACCCGCTTGCCGGTGGCCGAGTCGCCCTGCCCGCAGGCCGTGACCAGCAGGCCGAGGAGGACCACTGCGATGAGAGGGGTCCGTCGCACGAAGGCGGAGCGTACCCACAGGTAACGTGCGTGCTGATGTCGCAACCTCCCCCTCGGCCGTCGCGGCTGCGCTCGGTGCTGCTCGGGTTGGGTGTGGGATCGGGGGTGGGCGTCGCTGCGGTGGCGATCGCGTTCTCGATCGTGGCCATCCCGATCTTCATCGTGGCCTCCACCGAGCCAGGATCGGGACTCAACCGGGGCCTCGTGCGGACGGGGCTGTTCAAGATCGCCTTGCCCTTCGGCGGCATCACCGGCCTCATCATCGGCATCCTCGTGGGCGTCTGGTACGCCCGGGGTGGGCGTCTTCCCACCGACCGAACGCCGATCGACTTCTGAGGCTCGGTATCGTGGCCCGGATGGCCGACCCTCTGAGCCTCCTGTCCATCCACGCCCACCCCGACGACGAGTCGTCGAAGGGAGCCGGCACCGTCGCGAAGTACCACGCGGAGGGAGTCCGCACGGTGCTGGTCTGCTGCACCGGCGGTGAGGAGGGCGACATCCTCAACCCCGCCATGGACCGCGACGACGTGCGGGCTGACATCGCCGCTGTGCGCCGAGCCGAGCTCGACGAAGCCTCGCGCATCATCGGGTACGACGAGGTCGTGATGCTCGGCTACCGCGACTCGGGCATGCCCGACAGCGAGGCCAACGCCCACCCCGACTGCTTCGCTGGTGCCCCGCTCGACGAAGCCGTCGGCCGCCTCGTGGCGATCATCCGACGCACGCGGCCACAGGTGGTGCTCACCTACGGCGACGAGCAGGGTGGCTACCCGCACCCTGATCACCTGCGCGTCCACGAGATCACCGCGCCGGCGATCGAGCGGGCCGCCGACGCAGCCTGGTACCCGGAGGCGGGGGAGCCGTGGCAGGTGGGGAAGGTGTACTACTCGGTCTGGTCGAAGCGCCGGATCGAGCTCACCCATGCGAAGTACCTCGAGCTCGACCTCGAGTCGCCGTACAGCAAGGAGTGGTTCGAGCGGCCCTGGCAAGACCACCGCATCACCACGATGATCGACATCGAGGGCTTTGCCGAGGTGCGCTTCGATGCCCTGCTCGCCCACGCCACCCAGATCGACCCTGCCTCGCCGTTCTGGTTCGGCCTGCCCCGTGAGGTGGCCTCGGCCATCCACCCCTACGACGACTACATCCTTGCCAGCAGCACGGTGGAGGTGGTCACGCCGGAGACCGACCTGTTCGCGGGTGTGCGGAGCACGGCCGACGTCCGTTGATGGTGGCCTTCCTGAGCCAGGACTGGCTCGACGCACAGCGATCGCTCGGCGCCACGCTGCCGCCGCGGCCCGGCGCAACGGCCCGTCTGCAGGTGGTGGTCACCGGCACCCCCGCGGGTGAGGTGAGCTACGTCCAAGCCATCGAGGACGGGCACCTCGTGGAGATGGTGCTCGGGACCGACAAGGAGGTCGATGCCACGCTCACGCAGACCTACGCCGATGCCGTCGCCATTGCCACCTCGGAGCTCGACGCCAACGTGGCGTTCATGCGGGGCCGCGTGAAGGTCGTCGGGGACATGGGCAAGCTCATGGCTGTCATGCCCCTCACCCAGAGCCCGGAGTACGAGGCCATGCTGGTCGAGCTGGCCGCCCAGACCGACCTGTGAGGTCTGGATGTGAGGGTCATCGGTCGGTGCCCACGACGGTGACGCTGGCCTTGTGGTTGGGCGCCTCGACATCGACGTAGGGGATCTTGCCGGGCTCGGTGAGCACCATGGTCGTCTCGTCGCCAGGGTGCAGCCGGCCGGTGTCGAAGCGCTCCTGGGCGGTGAAGGAGTGGGGTCCGGTGCCCTTGTTGACCAGGAGCACGACGTCGCCCGCCTTCACGGTGAGCCGGGCGGGGTCGAAGCCCCCTTCGTCGACGGTGATGGTGTGATCGGGGGTGAGGTCGATCTTGGCGAGGTCGTTGGGCGTGGGTGAGCTCGGCTTGGCATCGCCGCAGGCGAGCAGCGGGAGGCAGGCCGCCAGCACCAGGTAGGTGCCGAGTCGCACGGGGAGGCGGCGCATCAGCTCGCGCGCTGGAGGTCGCGGAGAGGCCGGTAGCCGATCCGTTGGACGTTGGCGCGCTCGAGCATGGTGCGCAGCGCGTGGTCGGTGGCGACCAGGTCATGGTCGTCCACCCGTGCGGCCCAGTCGTCGGCGAGCGCTCGCAGCTCGGGGGTGTCGACGGCGGGGTGCACGTACACCTCGGTGACGCCAGGGCGGAGCTCGCCGATCACGCGCTCGATCGTGCGCCGCGATCCCACGCCGCGCACGTGCACGAAGTGGTCGGGGAAGAGCACGCCTTCTTCGGCGGCGAGGCGCCGGAACGGGAAGCCGATGGCTCGCTCGCTCGACGCGCCCGAGAGGCGAAGGGGCAGTCCGAAGTCGACCGCGAGGTCGAGGTAGACGTCGAAGAACTCGGGGCGGAGCTGGAGCGTGCCCATGTGGCTGTCGAGGTGGCTCACGTCGAAGCCCCAGAGGATGGCTCGCTCGACCTGGGCGCGGAGCTCACGGCGCACCTCATCGAGGTCGGCGTGGTCCCACACGTCGCCGACGGTGCGCGGGAAGCCGCCGTCGCCATCGAGGAGGGACGGCGCGTGGGTGATCGGACCCCACCGGTACCGGTCGTGCTCGGCGTTGAGGGTGAGGTGCACGCCCACGTCCTCTCCGCGGTAGCGGGAGGCGGCATCGCGGGCCCACGGGCAGGGAACCATGAGGGTGGCGCTCGTGGCCACGCCCTCACGGAGAGCCTCGTAGGTGCCGAGGTTGGCGGCATGGCAGGACCCGAGATCGTCGCAGTTGATGATGAGCAGACGGTCGTCGGCGCCGTAGCCGAGGCGCTCAGCGAGTGAGGTCACGCTCCGACGCTATCGGCCGGGTGGCGGCCCGATGGGTACGTCGGTGCTCCCGCACGCGGGCCACAGCCCGCGGTGGGCGGCCTTGGCCTGGTCTTCCGCGTGGTCGAGCTCCGCCTGGCGTGTGGTGTTCGGCTCGAAGGGTCGCGCCTCGGCGTAGCCCTCCTGCACCAGGAGGAGGTTGATGTGCACGCCGTCGCTGACGCGGAACACATAGGCGAGGAGCCGTCCGTAGCGATCCCGCGCCTCGACGTCGCGCTCGAGCCGCACCTCCGTGCCTGGGGGCAGGAGCTCGGCCATGCGGACCTTGGCCTCGTGGCCGAAGCACTCGATGGGCCTGGTGGGGGCCACCGATTCGGGTGTGTCGATGCCGATCAGACGGACGTCTTCGGTGGCGTTGCGGAGCCGAACCACGATCGTGTCGCCGTCGATCGGGCGCACGACCACGCCGGAGCCAGCGGGCTGGGTGGTGGGTGCCGGGTGGCTGGCGAACGAGCATGCGGCGACGAGCGCCGCGATGGCGACCGTGAGGACCTTCCGCACGAGAGCGACCTCCCTCGAGAGCAGGACTGGAGGCCGGGGCGCCCCCGACGAGAGAGGGTGGAACGGCTACAAGCGCTCGATGATGGTGCCCGTGCCGATGCCGCCGCCGCAGCACATCGACACGAGGCCGTAGCGGCCGCCGGTGCGCTCGAGCTCGTGGAGGGCCTTGGTGAGCAGCACGGCACCAGTGCCGCCGAGGGGGTGACCGAGGGCGATGGCGCCGCCGTTGGGGTTCGTCTGCTCGGGGGTGAAGCCGAGCTCCTTCTGCCAGGCCAAGACCACCGAGGCGAAGGCCTCGTTGATCTCGCACACATCCATGTCGCTCGCGCCAAGGCCGGTGCGCTCGAAGAGGCGCTGGGTGGCGTCGATGGGGCCGGTGAGCATGAGGACGGGATCGACGCCGACGAGGCAGGTGTCGACGATGCGGGCGCGGGGGCGCAGACCGAGGGCGTCGGCCCGCTCAGCGGTCATGAGCAGCACGGCGGCCGCGCCATCGGAGATCTGCGAGGACGATCCGGCGGTGTGCACGCCGTCGGGACGGGCCACCGGCTTGAGCTCGGCCAGCTTCTCGAGCGACGTCTCGCGAAGGCCCTCATCCCGGCTCACCGTGTGGGTGGTGCCGGTGGGCTTGCCCTCCTCGTCGACATCGGGCGCGTCGACCGGCACGATCTGGGTGCCGAAGCGGTCTTCGGCCCACGCTCGCGCGGCGTTCTGCTGGGACAGCAGGCCGAACGCATCCGTGTCGGAGCGGGAGATGCCCCACTTGTCGGCGATCCGCTCCGCTCCCTCGAACTGCGAGGTCATCTCGTACTGGGGGAAGTAGGTCTTCGGGATCGGGATGCCGAGGCCGAGATCTTTCCGGCCGCTGGAGCCGATCGGGATTCGGCTCATGACCTCGACGCCGCAAGCCACGGCTGCGTCAACCACGCCACCGGCCACCAGCGCCGTGCTGAGGTTGGTGGCCTGCTGGGACGATCCGCACTGGGTGTCCACGGTGGTGTTGGCGACGGACTGGGGAAGGCCTGCGGTGAGCCACGCTGTGCGGCCGATGTTGAACGCCTGCTCGCCCACCTGGCTCACGCAGCCGGTGATGACCTGGCCGACGGCGGTGGGATCCATCCCGGAGCGCTCGATCACGGCCCGCTGGACTGCGGCGAGCAGGTCGGCGGGATGGACGGACGAGAGCCCGCCTCCACGGCGACCGACGGGGGTGCGGACGGCTTCAACGATCACGACATCAGACATGGGCGCAACCTATCCGGCGTTGACGGCTGGTGGGACTACCGAGGGAGGCTCTACCGGCGGCGGCGGCCACCAGCGGCCTCGAGGACGAGCAGGAGTGCGGCGGCGCCGACGAACGCCACGAAGATCGAGCCCAGGTCGAGCTCGTTGAAGGTTGAGATCGCGTCGCCGGTGGCGAAGCGAGAGACCGCCCCGGCGAAGAGCGCACCGAGGACCCCGATGGCGGTGGTGCCGAGGCACCCGCGCCGGGGTGCGCCCACGGCACGTTGAGCCAAGGCTCCGGCGATCAGTCCGACGATGCACCACGCGATGATTCCCATCGGCCGTGACGGTAGCGGTGCTGCGGGTCAGGCCGCGGAACGACGGTGGGTGGGGTGCTCGCGGTCGGCCCGGGGGGCGTCGGTCGAGTGGGTGGCCGCCATGGCGGCCTGGAGCGACGCCCGGGCCGCTGCGATGCCTCGACGACCCGCCTCACGGGTGGCGTCGTCGAGGTGCCAGGACGGCGGGACCTCGAGGAGGGTGAGCTGACGTGCCATGCACATGATTCAACCCACGGGGTGTGACAGTCATGCCTGTGGGTCGGTTGACGTGCGTCACACGAGCGCGAATGCCCTGGTCAGAGGCTTGTCGACGCGCTCAGACGGGGGCGCCGGGAGCCACGAGGGGCCAGGGGCAGGTGCGCTCCACGGTGAGCGCGAGGTCGAGCAGCAGGGCGTCCTGGTGGTGCTTGCCCATGATCTGCATCCCCACCGGCAGTCCGTCCACGGGTGCCACCGGGATGGAGATGGCGGGGTTGCCGCAGATGTTGGCCGGGATGGTGAGGGCGCCGTTGTTCTCGGGGCCAACCTTCTGGTCGCCAACCCGCGTGTTCATCTGCACCTCGGCGGGATAGGCCACGTCGGGGTTGGTGGCCGAGATCACGAAGTCGACGTGGTCGAACAGTGCCGCCATCGTCTCGTTGGCGTTGATGCGGGCCAGCTCCGCCTTGGCGGACAGCTCGAGGTTCATCGCCTTGTCGGCGAAGTCGAGTCCGAACGCGATCTGCTTGGAGAGCAGCTCGGCGCATCCCGGCCAGAGGTCGATGAGCTCGGCGCGCAGGGTGGCCAGGTTGGTGATGGCCCACTCCAAGCCAAGGCCGGGCATCTGCACCGGCACGTCGACGATCGCCAGACCGGCATCGCGGGCGAGCGCCTCGGCGGCCTCCCGCACCGATGCCTGCACCTCTGGTCGCACGGTCGCTGCCCCCAACGTCGGAGCGATCACGACGCGCTTGCCGGCCAGGTCGTGGCGGCCGAGGTCGCGCTCCCATCCCTCCACCTTGGGGAGGCTGTACGGGTCGCGGCTGTCGTGACCGGCGCACACGTCGTAGAAGCGGGCCACGTCGCGCACGGAGCGGCTGAGGCAGCCGGTGACGACGGTGAGCGGGGAGATCATCGTGCGGGGTCCGCGCGGGATCCGTCCTGCGGTGCCCTTCATGCCGACCAGGCCGTTGAACGCCGCGGGGATGCGGATCGAGCCGCCGCCGTCGCCTCCCGTCGCGAGCGGCACGACCCCGCCGGCGACCGCCGCCGCCGACCCGCCCGAACTACCGCCTGCGGTGCGGCCGTGCTGCCAGGGGTTGTGAGTGGTGCCGTTGAGCCGCGTGGTGCTCACGTTGAGGCCACCGAACTCACTGGCTGTGGTCTGCCCGACGAGCACCGCGCCGCCGTCGTCGACGAGCCGTGTGATCTTGGTGGACGTGTACGTGCCGATGCGGTCCTTGAACACGAGTGACGCCTCGGTGTTGGGCCAGCCCGCCACCGTGTCGAGCTCCTTCACGCCCACGGGGATGCCGCCGAAGGGCTTGCTCACATCGGCGGCGGCGGCGCCGGCTCGGGCCTGATCAGCGTCGACGAACGACATGGCGTTGAGCTCGCTGCGCTCGATGGCGCCGAGCACCAGCTCGAGCTCTTCGGCCGGGGTGCGCTCACCCGACCGGAAGGCATCCATCAGGGAACAGGCGTCGCCGAGCCACGGGGAGTCAGTCATGGTGCCAATCATTCACCGTGCAGTGCCCTGACGCCTGCCGGGTAGGTTCGCCGCCGTGGATGCCACTGCCTGGCTCGGCCTGGAGCCGACGCACAACCCGATGCGCTGGGTGCTCCCGGTCACCCCCGGGATCTCGACGGGTCACCAGTTCCTCTTCGGGGGCTGCGGGCTGGGCGCGGCCATCGCCGCGATGGAAGCCACCTCCGGGCGACCGGTGGTGTGGGCGACGGCGCAGTACCTGTCGTACGCCAACCCGCCGTCGATCATGGACATCGACGTGACGATCGCCGTCGAGGGACGGCAGGTCACGCAGGCCCGGGCCGTCGGCCGCGTGGGCGACCGAGAGATCCTCACCGTGAACGCCGCACTGGGCGAGCGACCGATGGACACCGACGGGCAGTGGGCCGAGCGGCCCGTCGTGCCGCCGCCCTCCGAGTGCGGGCCCCGCATGCCGCGGTTCCCCGGGGCGGAGTCGATCATGGATCGCATCGACACCCGCATGGCCAACGCCCTTGGCTTCGACGACCTTCCGGGCCCAGGCATGCCGGGCGGTCGGTCGGCACTGTGGGCTCGCATCCCCGACGTGCTCGAGATGTCGGCGGCCACGCTGGCCATCCTCGGCGACTACGTGCCGTTCGGCATCGGTCAGGCCCTCGGCGAGCGGGCCGGCGGGAACAGCCTCGACAACACGTTGCGCGTCGGCAGGCTCGTGCCCACCGAGTGGGTGCTGCTCGACATCCGGGTGCATGCCGTCCGCAACGGCTTCGGCCACGGCGACGTCCACCTCTGGGCCGACGACGGCACCCTCCTCGCCACGGCCAGCCAGTCCACGATCGTCCGCTTCTGGAAGGAGTAGCGGCAAACTAGAACACGTTCTAGTCTCGCCCGATGCGACGGTTCGAGGGGCGAGTGGCGCTCGTGACGGGTGCGGCGTCGGGGATCGGGCGGGCCACCGTGCACCGACTGGTGGACGAGGGCGCCATCGTGCTCGCTGCCGATGTCTCCGGCGACGGTCTCGACGTCACCGCTTCGACGGCGTCGAGGTCAGACGCCGTCACGCCGATGGTGGGCGACGTCACGGACCCCGACGTTGCACCGGCGGCGGTCGCGGCCGCGCAGGCGCTCGCCGGTCGGCTCGACCTGCTCGTCAACGCGGCGGGCATCCTGCGCTTCGAGCACAGCCACGAGGCCGATATGGATGCGTGGGAGCGCATCCTGGCCGTCAACCTCACGGGCACGTTCCGATGCTGTCGGGCGGCCATCCCGGCGTTGCTCGATGGGGGCGGCGCGATCGTGAACGTGGCGTCCACCTCGGCGCTGTTCGGGCACCCGTGGGCGGCGGCCTACGCGTCGTCGAAGGGCGGTGTGCTGGCGCTGAGCAAGACGCTGGCGGTGGAGTACGCCAAGCAGGGGCTTCGGGTGAACGCCGTGTGCCCCGGCTCGATCGAGACGCCGATCACCGACGCCTTCCACCTGCCGGAGGGCGCCGACGGCAAGCTCCTGCACCGGATCATGTCGCCCGTGGGCATGGGCGATCCCTCAGTGGTGGCCGCCGCCATCGCCTACCTCGGGTCCGACGACGCCACCCACGTCAACGGCGCCGAGCTGCGCATCGACGGGGCCACGCACTCATGACCGGCGAGGGTGCCCTCGAGTTCTGCTATTCGGCCACGTTCTCGGCGACCGAGGAGCTCGTGCCGCTGGCCAAAGCCGGCGACGAGCACGGCTGGAGCACGCTCACCGTCTCGGATCACCTCATCAACCCCGTGGAGACGCGCTCGACCTACCCCTACACGAAGGACGGCACGCGCCGTTGGGAGATGGGCACGCCGTGGCCAGATCCGTGGGTGACGGTCGGCCACCTGTCGGCCGTCACCACCAGACTTCGGTTCCTCACCACCGTCTACATCCTCCCCGCCCGCACGCCCGTGCACGTGGCCAAGCAGGTGGGCACCGCGGCCGTGCTGTCCGGCAACCGGGTCGACCTCGGCATCGGCATGGGGTGGATGGAAGAGGAGTTCGACCTCATGGGCACCCCCTTCGGCAAGCGCGGGAAGCGAGCCGACGAGATGCTCGAGATTCTCCGCAAGCTGTGGACCGGCGAGGTGGTGGAGCACCACGGCGAGCACTTCGACGTGCCGCCGCTCGAGATGCTCCCCGCTCCGACCGCTCCCGTACCGATCATCGTGGGGGGCGTGTCCGAGGCGGCGCTGCGCCGGGCGGCGAGGAACGATGGGTGGGTGAGCGATCTGCACACCATCGAGGAGCTCGCCGCCATCCGCAAGCAGATCGACGGCTACCGCGAGGAGTACGGGCGAGCCGAGCTGCCCTTCGCGATGTACGGCTCCGCGAAGGATGCCTGGGACCTCGACGGGTACCGTCGCGTGGCCGAGGCCGGTGTCACGCACCTCGTCACGATGCCCTGGTACTTCTACGCCGGGGCCGACGCCGACCCGGCCGGCAAGCTCGACGGCATCAAGCGCTTCGCGGACGACGTCATCGCCAGGTGGTGAGATCGGGTTCGGCTCGGTGCGAATCGGGCATGCAGGTGACATGGGGATCTCGCGCCGGTCGATCGGGTTCGCGAGCGCACTGCTGCTCATCGTGATCAGCAGTGCTTGTGGCGGCGCCAGCGCCTCGCAGAAGACGACCGGTCCCTATGCCGTCGGCACTCGATCGCTGACCCTCGTCGACGCCACCCGTGCGACGCCGGCCTTCGGGACCGCGCCGGCGCTGCCGAACCGCACGGTCGCCACCGACATCTGGTACCCGGCCGCTGGCGACCCGGCCGCGGCGACGGTCGCCAACGCCCCCGCGGCCCACGGCCCCTTCCCCGTCATCGTGTTCAACCACGGGCAGCAGGGCGACCCGCAGCAGTACACGCTCGCCTTTGAGATGTGGACGCGCGCGGGGTATGTGGTCGCGGCGCCGCGGCACCCGCTCACGGTCACCGGCGGGCCCGGGGGCCACTTCGTGGACGACATGGTGGGCGAGCTGGGCGACGTGACCTTCGTGATCGACCACCTCGGCGATGAGCTGGGTGGTCTGGCCGATCTGGGCCATCTCGCCGTGGCCGGGCACTCCTCCGGCGCCATCGTCGCGTACGGCGTCGGGTTCAACACCTGCTGCCACGACGATCGGGTTGATGCTGTCCTCGTCGAGGCGCTGCTCAAGATCCCCCTCTCCGGAACATACGCGAAGGACCTCAAGGGCACTCCGGTGATGTTCCTGCACGGGACGGCCGACGAGTACCCGATCGCCCAGACCAAGGCCGAGTACGCCGCTGCCTCCGCTCCGAAGTTCTTCATCACGATCGACGGCGGGAACCACTCCGCCGACTTCCGTCTCGGTCCTCGGGCAGAGCTGGCGGCCAAGGCGGCGCTTGCGTTCTTCGACCTGGAGCTGAAGGACCGTGGCTCCGCCCTCACGACGATCCAGGGCATAGCGGGCGTCGAAGCCGTGCCCAAGTGAGCCCTGCACCCCAGTAGCATCGCCGCGACTCAACTGGTGGTTGCGAGCAGAGGGGGCGGCATTGGGGGAACGCAAGCGGTACCGGTCGTTCATCGCCGACAGCGCTCGGTGGGACGGCTTCGAGCTGCGCGACGGCGACGTCATCATCAGCACGCCGTCGAAGTGCGGCACCACCTGGACGCAGATGATCTGCGCTCTGCTGATCCTCGACACCGACGAGTTCGATCGGCCGCTCACGGAGCTGTCGCCGTGGCTCGACATGCAGCTTCGGCCGCGCGACGTCGTGTGGGAGCACCTCGCCGCCCAGCAGCACCGACGCTTCATCAAGACGCACACGCCGCTCGACGGCTTGCCCGAGGACGAACGGGTCACCTACGTCTGCGTTGGCCGCGACCCTCGTGACGCCTGGCTGTCCTGGCAGCACCACCTGGCCAACATGGACTTCGACACCGTCGCGGCCGAGCGGGCCGCTGCGGTTGGCATGGACGACCTCGAGGAGCTCGGCCCGCCGCCCGATCCGCACCCCGACGATCCCGTCGAGGCCTTCCGGCTTTGGGCCGACCCCGAGGCAGGCGAGATCCACGACGCCACGCTCGCGGGGATGCTCGCCCAGTTCCGCGCGTCCTGGGAACGGCGCCACGACGACAACGTCGTGCTCCTGCACTACAGCGATCTGAGCACAGACCTGCCCGCCGAGATGCGACGACTCGCCGATGCGCTGGCCATCGATGTCACCGACGACCGCATCGAGGAGCTGGCGGCCTCTGCCGGGTTTGATCGGATGCGGGCGCGAGCGAGCCAGCTGGCGCCGGTGGTGACACAGAAGATCTGGCGGGACGACACCGCCTTTTTCCGTCGTGGCGGCGGCGGGGAGTGGCGTGCGCTGCTCGACGAATCCGACCTCGAGCGCTATGAGGCCGCCGTCGCAACCCTCGTCCCGCCTGACCTCGCCGCCTGGGCCCATGGCGGATGGAGTGCGAGTGACTCATCGAACGGCAGCGGGTCGTAGCCTGGTGTGGTGACCGCGGTGTTCGATGAACCGCCCCAGGATCCGGACGACTGGACCGAGGAGCAGTGGCGGGAATGGCTCGTCAACGCCCCGCCCGATCCCGAGACGGGTCGCGCCCACCCGTTGTCGAGGGTCCGCACAACGGCCGGGGGAGCGATGCTCGGTGCAGCCATGTTCGGGCTCGAAGCCGCCATCTACGGGGAGCGACCCAAGGTCGAGATCGTGGCCGAGGCCGATAGTGCTGGCCTCGACCTCGGCGATCTCGAGCTCGACATGGACGACCCCGCGGCGTCGCGCATGACCCTGCCGCCCGAGGGCTGATCAGTCGGCGTCGACGAGTGCTGCGCCGGTGAGCCTGCCGGTGGCGTCGTCGACTGGCACCGGCTCCGCCCGCACGACCGCGTCGAGCGGAAGGGGGCCGTAGATGTGGGGGAACCGCTCGACTCCGCCGTTGGTGTTCTCGACGCGCACCTCCGCGTGCAGGCGTGACGGGTCGATCACCAGGAGCACCACATCTCGGCGGCCGCGGTAGACGAGATCGGCGATCATCTGCACCTGCGTCGCGAACGAGCAGTGGATGAAGCCCTCGTCCTCGAGCGACCGGCCGAGGGTCGACCGGCGGTAGGGCTCATCGTCGCTCACCGCTGCGGACCACTCGTGCTGCAGCGCCAGGTGGTAGATGCGGGGCACGGCCTCGACGTCGGGCGGCACGACCGTCACGTGGCGAGCGTCTTGAAGATCCACTCGCGGGTGGTGACGCACTGGAGCGTGTCGGTGTTGCCGAACGTGCCCATGTGGTCGTTCACGATCGCGATCTGATCCATGAGTCGCTCCGGCTGGCCGGGACAGCCGAAGAGCCGCGTCAGGTCCGTGATCTCCTCGTCCGTGGCGACGGCCTCGTAGACGATGCCCCGCACGGGGGGCGCGCCTGGCGTGACGGCACGCAGCACCTGGTTGCGCACGTAGAGCACGAAGGGGTGGATGTCGAAGGTGAGCGGCGTGTGCTCGCCGTGCCAGATCCGGTAGAAGTCGTCGTCGGACACGCCGACGCCCTTGTCGAAGAACGTGAGGATCGACATGCCCGGCGACTGGTAGCCGTCAGGCCACCCCCGGTTGGGGCCCCAGGCCTTGGCCACCGACTCCGCCACGATCCAGCCGAACGCGTCGACACCAGCGGTGGCGATGGCCGCTTCGTAGGGACCTCGGTTGTCGTAGCTGTCGAGCCAGAGCGAGACCGAGCCACACAGGAGCGAGCCGTCGGGCATGGCGCCGGTGCGCAAGATCTTGCCCGCGGGCTCCTCAACCTCGATGCGCAGGCCATCGACCCCGAGCTCGAGGAGCGCAGGCGCCACGTCGTCGAGCAACGCCGCTCGCACGGGGTCGAGGTCCTGGTCGGCGTCGCGCCACAGGCCGTACACGAGCTTTTCCACGGCGGGAACCTACCTGACACCCCAGCCCCAGTGGTTGGGGGCATGGCGGCGCGTTGAGCGAGCGCTGGTGCCCCGAACGTGCCGGGGTGCGTCAGGTGGGGATGAGCTCGAAGGCCACTGCGGCGCCCACACCCACGCCGGCGCCGATCCCCTCGGCCATGCCGCGCAGGAACGAGTCGGGGTCGAAGTCGCCCCCCAAGCCATCGATGTAGGCCTGGTGTGCTCGCAGGCTGGCAATGCCCCGCTCCAGCGAGTCCGTGATGTCCACGAAGTGGCGCGACTCCGACGACGACGCGGCCAGCACGAACCGCGTGCCCTGCCACGGCTCGTGCCCCTCGGTGAGGAGCTCGGGGAACACCCAGCGGTTGCCGGCGTCGCGCACGGCGTCGACCAGGGCGAGCCCGAGCACACGGTGGTCGACGTGGTTCCAGGCGCTTCCGGTGCTCCACTGGTCGCGGAACGTCAGCGTGACCAGGACGTCGGGTCGATGCCGACGGACGGCGCGCGCCAGCGCTCGTCGCAGGTCGAGGCCGTGCTCGAGGGTGCCGTCGGCGAAGTCGAGGAACTCCACCGTGTCCACGCCCACCGCCGCCGCCCCCGCGACCTGCTCCTGCGTGCGCACGCGGGCGCACTCGACGGGTTCGAGGCCGTCGATGCCCGCTTCGCCTCGGGTGGCCAGCACCTGCACGACGGTCTTGCCCTGTGCCGTCCATCGGGCCAGCGCGCAGGAGCTCCCGTACTCGAGGTCATCGGGGTGGGCCACCACCGCCAGGCATCGGTCCCAGTCTTCGGGCACGGGCTCCAGGTCGGGCATGGTGACGACGCTATCGGCGTGCCTGGGCCATGATCCGGGGATGGACCAGCGCTATGGCATGACCATCCCCTTCGACGGCGTCCCGCTCCACGCGCAGCGCGACTGGATCATCGAGCTGGAGGAGCTGGGCTACACCGACGTGTGGTCGGCGGAGGCGAACGGGGCCGACGCCTTCACGCCCCTTGCGCTGGCCTCCGTGTGGGCACCGTCGCTCCGGCTGGGCACAGCGATCGTGCCGGCCTTCACGCGCGGGCCTGCCTGCATGGCGCAGTCGGTGGCCTCGTTGGCCGACGCCGCGCCCGGGCGCTTCGCCTTCGGCATCGGCACGTCGTCGAACGTGATCGTGGAGGGCTGGAACGGCATCCCGTTCGAGTCGCCCTACCAGCGCACCAAGGACATGGTTCGCTTCCTTCGGGCCGCGCTGGCGGGGGAGAAGGTCACGATGGAGACCCCGTCGTTCAACGTGCGCAGCTTCAAGCTCGGCGTGCGCCCCGAGCAGCCGGTGCCCATCCTCATTGCCGCCCTGCGCGAGGGGATGCTCAAGCTGGCCGGCCGCGAAGGCGATGGCGCCATCATCAACTGGCTCTCCGCCGACGACGTGTCGACGGTGGCGCCGATCGTGCAGGCGGCCGGTGACGGCACGCCCAAGGAGGTGGTGGCTCGCATCTTCGTGGCCCCCACCGACGACGCTGACACCGTGCGGGGCATGGGTCGCTTCGCCATCGCCGCCTATCTCAACGTTCCGGTGTACGCCGCCTTCCACGAGTGGGTGGGGCGCGGCGAGATCCTGGCCGACATGTGGCGCCTCTGGAAGGAGGGCGACCGCAAGGCCGCCCTCGCCGCCATCCCTGACCAGGTGGTGGATGACCTCATCGTGTGGGGCCCGCCCGAGAAGTGCCGCGAGCACATCGGTCGGTACGTCGAGAACGGCGTCACCACCCCAGCACTGGCGCTGCTGCCCTTCGGCATCGACACCCGCCAGGCCATCCGCGACCTCGCCCCGCGCTGAGGAGGACGGCATGGCAGACCTCTTGGAGATCGCAGAGCAGCTCTGGCACGGGGAGGTGTCGACGGAGGTCGACGGCCGCCATCCGGTCACCCTCGATGTCGGCATGGCCGAGGTGGCCGACCGGACAGCCTTCAACACGGCATTCGGCAACAGCTGCGCCTTCGCCACCGACGATGGGCTGCTGCTCGTCGACACCGGCAACGAGATGTTCGCGCCAGCCAACCACGAGCGCGTTCGCGGGTGGAACACCGATCGGCTCCACACCACCGTGTTCACCCATGGGCACGTCGACCACGTGCTCGGGCTCGGACCCTTCGAGGCGGAGGCAGCCGACAAGGGGTGGGCGGCGCCCCACGTCGTGGCCCACGAGCTGATGCCAGCCCGCTTCGAGCGCTATGTGCTCACCGCTGGCTACAACGGCGTGATCAACCAGCGGCAGTTCCAGTTCCGCGTCCCGTACTGGCCCACCGAGTACCGCTACCCCGACGAGCTCTACCGCGACCACCTCACGCTGTCGGTGGGCGGGGAGACGTGGGAGCTGCACCACGACAAGGGTGAGACCGACGACGCCACCTGGGTGTGGAACCCGGGCCGAAAGGTGCTCTGCACCGGTGATCTGTTCATCTGGGCCAGCCCCAACTGCGGCAACCCCCAGAAGGTGCAGCGCTACCCGCGTGAGTGGGCCATCGGCTTGCGCAAGATGGCGGCCCTGGGCGCCGAGGTGCTCCTCCCCGGGCATGGCTTCCCGATCATGGGCGCCGACCGCGTGAGCCAAGCGCTCGGCGACACCGCGGAGCTGCTCGAGTCGCTGGTGGGGCAGACCCTCGAGATGATGAACGCCGGCGCTCGGCTCGACGAGATCGTCCACGCCGTGCGAGCACCGGCCCATCTGCTCGACAAGCCCTACCTGCGACCGGTGTACGACGAGCCCGAGTTCGTCGTGCGCAACCTGTGGCGGCTCTACGGCGGCTGGTACGACGGCAACCCGGCCAACCTCAAGCCGGCTCCCGACGCGGTGGTGGCAGCGGAGGTAGCGTCGCTGGCCGGCGGCGCTGGGGTGCTGGCGTCGCGTGCGCAGGAGCTGGCCGCGTCAGGTGACCTGCGGCTGGCCGGTCACCTGGCCGAGATGGCGGCGCTGGCCGCTCCCCACGACGCGGGCGTGCACGCCGCTCGCGCCGAGGTGTTCGCCCGGCGGGCCGCCGAGGAGCGCTCCACGATGTCGAAGGGCGTGTTCGCCTGGGCCCAGCGCGAGAGCCAAGCCAAGAGCGACGGCTGAGGGGCTCGACCGACCTACTCGACCGACCTACTCGGCCAGGCCGACGGGGTTGTCGTCGATGATCTGGTCGAGGTACTCAGAGAGGCCGTAGCCGGTGCGGCCATCGTCGAGGGTCCACTCGGTCATGCCCTCGGAGATGCGCGTCACGAGCATGTTGCCGTCGGGATCGGGGCGACGGTTGCGCAGCGGGATGAGGTTCAGCACCTTGCCGGTGACCTTCCACTCCTTGTCCTTGGAGCGCAGCGTGGCCGAGATGCCCTGGTGGTAGGTGTCGTCGCCCTGCCAGTCGGTGGCGATCTCGAAGTCGTGGCAGAGGTGCAGCTGGCCGTTCTCCCACACGAAGCCGCCGCGGGTGCCCTCGCCGTCGCGCCGGGCGATCCGTGAGCCCATGAAGCCGAAGTCGGCGCCGAAGTTGGCGGTGAGCCAGCGGTAGTACCAGGGGGCCTGCCAGTAGCGGGGACCCCACGAGTGGTCGCGCAGACCGAAGCCGTCGACCTCCCACTCCTCGTCACCCACCCGGATCGTGCCCTTGCCGGCGATGAGCTGCTCGTAGTGGCCCTTGGCGAACTCCTCGCCCGGCTTCTCGTGCGGCTCGTCGGGCTCGCCCCCGAACATGGCGGACACGCCGCTGTACTCGATGCGCACCTCGCACTCGGCGTAGGGGTTGTTGGTGAAAGCGGTCTTCGGGTCGGCCATCTGGAGGGGATCGTCGAGGATCACCACCTTGCCGGTGTAGGTGACGTCGAGCCGCTTGAACGGCTCGTGCACCTCGAATCGGATGCCGCCGGCGTCGAAGGCGTCGTTGGTGCTGATCTCGGGGCGCTTGTACATGAAGGCCACCCGCCCGCCGGGCAGGTAGAGGCACACGGTCATCTCGGCGTAGCCCTCGTTGGCCCGGTTGCCGCACCGGAACCAGCCGCCCACCCCCTGCTTGGGGTCGTAGAGGTTGAAGTACATGCTCTCGTTGAAGTTCGACTCAGGGCCGAGCTCGTGCATGTACTCATCGTGTGGTTCGAGGCGTACTCCCATGCGAGGCACCGTACTTGACTGAGCGGTCAAGTTCGAGCTGATGCCCGGCGAAGGTGCTCGGTGAGGTCGTCGAGGGTGGTGGCGGCGTTGAGCCCACTCGTGCTGGGCATCACGTAGACGGGCCGGCCGCCGAGCGGGCGATCCTGCCAACCGGGCGTGGCCTTGCGATCGACGGCAGCGCGCCACCCGGCCAGGCCGACGACGCACACGGCCCGCGGCTCCAGCCACGCGCACAGGCGCTCCAGTCGCTCCAGGCCGGATCGGTACTCGTCGCGCGTCAGCGCGTCGGCGCGCGGGGTGGCCCGCTTCACGAGGTCGGTCATGCCGAGTCCGTGGCCAAGCAGCGCGTGGCGCGGATCTCGATCCCGCGACACGAGGCCTGTCTCGAGGGCGGCAGGCCAGAAGCGGTTGCCGAGGGTGACGAAGCCCACGCCGGCATCGGCGGCATGCAGACTGGGGTTGAGGCCGACGACGAGAAGTCGCATTGTCGGGCCGACGGTGTCGGGCAGCGTGCGCTCTCGGCGGCCGCGCAGGGTGAGCTCACCGTGGTTCTCGTCGCCGACCAGCGCGTCGATCACGAACCCTGCGCCGAAGACCAGGTCGCGAAGCTGCTGCTCGCTCCAGGTGGAGAACCAGCGACCGGGGAACGCGTCGTCGGGAAAGAGGTCCCGCCCCTCACCGCCGCCGCTGAAGAAGGTGAGCTCGACGGGCGCATCGAGCTGCAGCGCCCGATGGAGGTCAGCGAGGGCGAGAGGCACGTCGACGCGCTGCAGGTGCACGTAGGTGTTGTGCGCCCACCCGCCGCCGAGCGCGCCGCGGCGGAAGGGGAGTGCCTGGAGGTCCGCCTGCACGGCGAGCACTCCGGGGGTGACCTCGCGCGTGCGCCGGACCATGGCGAGGGCCGCGTCGAGGGCCACAGCAGGCTCGCCGAGAGCAGCGGTGTACCAGCCCGGCCCGGAGCCCAGGTCGGCGGCCGGTCGCTGGGCGATGCGGGTGCCGAACTGGGTGGCCTCTCGGAGCAAGCGCGGTGATCGACGCGCCTCCCACTCCGCGCCACGCGTCTCGTAGACCTCGACGGTGGGTCGGTCCATCGCTACAGGAGGCCGAGCTGCTCGTCGCGCTCGGCCCGGTCGGTCACTGGCTCCCACACGACGCCGCCGCGCTTGCCGGTGGTGCGCACCTGGAGGCGGTCGATGGCGATCGCTCGCGCCGCGCCGCGCTCGTCGCGCACGCCGATCGAGCCGTCTCGCTCTCGGCGCTCGACGGTGGCCTCCTTCCAAGACCCACCGGCGCGCTGACGAAAGCGCACGAGGTCGCCAGGTCGTAGCCCGACGGCGACGAGCGCCGACTCGGCCAGGGGTGCCGGTGTGGGCTCCTTCGGCTTCACCCGAGGCTGTCGCGGACCCGGCGCTGGAGCTTGCGCATGCCGCCGATCCAGCGGTCGGGGTCGGCCGCCTTGCGCTGGACGTAGTCGTGCACCTCGGGGTGGGGGAGGATCAGGAAGCGCTCGGCGGCCAGACCCTCGATCACGGCGTCGGCCACCGCCTCCGGCTCGATGAGGCCTTCCGCGATCACCACGCCCCCGGCGCTGCTCGACGCGGCCTGTCGGACCATGTCGGTGTTGACGCCCTGAGGGCACAGGCACGAGAACTTGAGGCCGTCGTCGCCGTAGGTGATGGCCAGCCACTCGGCCAGGGCGAGCGCTCCGGCCTTGGTGACGCTGTAGGCGGCGTCGCCGATGTTGGTGAGCAACCCGGCCGCCGATGCGGTGCTCAGGATGTAGCCCTCACCGCGGGCCACCATGCCCGGGATCACCGCGCGGGCCGCGTACACGTGCGCCATCACGTTGATGTCCCAGATCGACTGCCACGCCTCGTTGGGCGCCTCGATCCCCGCTGCGGTGCCGATGCCGGCGTTGCTGACCATGAGGTCGATCGGGCCGAAGCGCTCCTCGGTGGCTCGCACCGCCGACACCACGTCCGACTCCCGGGCCACGTCGGCGGCGAGCCCGATGGCGGTGTCGCCGAGCGCCGTGGCCACCTCGAAGGAGGTCTTGGCATCGCGGTCGACGACCGCCACGCCGCGGGCACCCTCGGCCACGAAGCGCTCGCAGAGCGCCCGTCCGATGCCGTTGGCGCCACCGGTGACCAGCGCGACCTTGCCGTCCAGTCGCATGGTCAGCCCCCCTCACAAGTTCTGTGTGCGCTCAGCATCGACATGCGTGGTTCCGTGCACACAGAAGCTGTCATCAGACCTTCCCCACGGCGGCGCGGATGGCTGCATCGGCCGAGGCCCGCCGGTCGGCGCCCCACGGGAGCGGCATGAGCACCGGCACGTCGACGCCGGCGTCGACGTAAGCCCGCATCGTGTCGTGCACGACCTCCGCGTCGCCCATCACGTCGATAGCGTCGACCATCCGGTCGGACACGGCGGCCAGCGCCGCCGCACGGTCCCCGGCGGCGTGGGCCTCGCGGATGGCGGCGACCTCGTCGGCGAAGCCGGCCCGCTCGAAGTTGCGGGCGTAGCTGTCGACGACGGCGTAGGAGAACAGGTCCCGGCGAGCCAGCTCGATGCCCTCCTCGCGCTCGCAGATCCCCGCGTGCACGTAGGCGTAGACCTCGGCCGGGCCACCCTTGCGCACCTGCTCGACCGACCACGCCACGTGCGACGCCGGCAGGTAGTTGAGCAGTACGCCGTCGGCCAGCTCGCCGGCCAGTGCCAGCATCTTCGGGTTGAGGGCGCCGACCACGATCTTGGGCTTCCGCTCGCCGAGCTTCACGCCGAGCCGGAAGCCCTTCACCTGGTAGTGATCGCCGGCGAAGTCGACCTTCTCGCCCGACAGGCAAGCCCGCAGGAGCGTGACGTACTCGCGCACCTGCCCGAGCGGTTGCTCGGAGTAGGGCATGCCGTGCCAGCGGGTGGCCACCACGGGCGACGAGATGCCGATCCCGAGGAGGATGTCGCGCTCTGGGTGGAGGGCCTGCAGGGTTGCTCCTGCCATCGCCACCACCATCGGGGTGCGGAGCTGGAGCGCCAGCACGCCCGTGCCGAGGTCGAGCGACGGGGCCGCCGCCCCGGCGGCGGCGAGGAGCGAGAAGGCCTCGGGGCCGGTGGTCTCGGCGGTCCAGTAGGAGGTGTAGCCAAGCCCCTCGGCCAGCGTTGCCGTCTCGACCGCCGCCCGCGGGCCGAGGCCCATCAGGCTGGCGAAGGTGATTCCGGCGCGGTCCATTCCCATCTCGGCGACCCTAATCCGGTGCCGTTCCTGGTCAGCGTGGCGGCCGCTGACGAGTGAGGTGACGGGTGCCACGACCCCTCCACCGACGCATGGCGTCTGCTTGTCACAGGACAGGGGTATCGTTCTGCCAATGACTGAAACCGAGGACGTCATCACCCAGGCGGGCGAAGCGGACAGCAAGGTCATCGACAAGACCGTCATCGACGAAGCCGTCATCGACGAGGCCCTGCGCCTCATCGACGGTGGGCTCGCCGATCTCTTGCACCGCGAGCTGGTGTCGACCGACGAGATCTCCGATCTGCTCCTCGATGTGCGCATGCTGCTCACCGCCGCTGAGATGGCGTCGGTGGTGGCTCCGCTCGTCGAGCAGCCTGTCGGGGCTTAGCCGACCGACTTCCCACGCCCCGCGCCTCTGCGCGGGCGGGCGGACAGCGGGCGGGCGGACAGCAGGGCGGCGAACTCAGCCTCGATGGCCGCGCGCAGCGTCGCTGGATCCGGCACGGCGCCGAGATCAGCGTTGAGCCCCATGTCGAGCATGCCGTCATACGACATCAGGGTGAGGTTCCAGGCCGTGCCACCGGTGGGACCGATCGGGTAGTTCGCCTCGATGCGGGCGCCCGCGATGAAGAGTGGGAACGGGGCGCCCCGCACGTTGGAGATGGCGAAGTCGACCGTCTCCACCTGCTGGCGCGCCAGCCGAACTGACACCGACGTCGGCAGCAGGTTGGCGAAGCCAGCCAACCCGCCGATCACCCCGAGCGACCGCTCGCCCTTCAGCGGCGCCAACCGCTCGTGGATGGCCGTGAACCGCTCCACCGGATCCTCGATGGCGACAGGGATGAGCACCCGCGTGGGGCTGAACGCGTTGCCGCCGGCGGAGCCGTCGGTGCGCGTGCTGACGGGCATCGAGATCCGCAGCTCGTCGATCGGTAGGCCCGCCCCACGGTGCACGGCACCCGCCCCGCCCGCCGCCGCGGTGACGAACAGGTCGTTGAGGCTGCCCCCGAGCGCCTTGGCGGCCGTGCGAGCCTCGTCGAAGGGCACCTGGAACACCTCCAGGTGGCGCTTGAGCGATCGCTGGGTCCAGAGCGGCGAGTGGGCGTGGTCGGTCACGAGCAGCTGGCGCATGGCCGACTGGGCGAGCTCCACGCCGTCGGTGCCCATGGCAGCCAGCCGAGAAGGGTGCTGGAGCGCGGTCACGACGCCATCGACACCGCGCCGGGCCACGCCGAGGCCTCGACGCACGTTGTGGGTCAACGTCTCGACGGTGGTCTCGAGCAGGCTGGCGTCGACGCTCACAGGCGGTGGACGTCGCACGGCGATGGGTTCCGTGGCGTCCCGGGCCAGGTCGATGAACTGCTCCGACATGCGGATGCCGCCCTCGCCGTCGGTGATGGCGTGGTGCAGCTTCTGCACCATCGCGGCCCGATCGCCGTCGAGGCCCTCGATGACGACGAACTCCCAGAGCGGCCGCGTGCGGTCGAAGGGCTGGTTGACGATGGCGGCGGTCAGATCGAGCAGCTGGCGCATCGTCCCGGGCGCGGGAAGGGCGATCGATCGGAGGTGGTAGTCGAGGTCGAACTCCGGATCGTCGCGCCACTCCGGCGGCGCCAGGCGCCCCAGCGCCGGCACCACCCGCTGGTGCAGGCGGGGGACCATGACCACGGCGTGCTCGAGCCGGGCCCGCAGCCGGGCGAGGTCGGGTAGGGCGTCGAGGATCGTGATGTTGGCGATCGACGCGCTCAGGTGCGGGTCCTTCTCGAGGTTCCACATCAGGGCCTCGACGTCGGTCATGCGACGATCGGCACGCATCTCGCGGTCACCGCTCATGAGCGAACGCTAGTGCCGGGTGGCCGGCCCAGCCCTCAGCGGGAGAGCGAGGTGTGCTTGAACTCGTTGAGCTCAGGCCACGAGAACAGATCGAGCGTCCGCTCGATGGTGCGCGTGGCGTGGGCGACATCCCCCGCCGGGCGATCCATCAGGCGGACGAAGGCGGCCTGTTCGCCAACGATGAAGGTGGGCACACCCCACACGCTGTGGTCCTTGACGGCCCGCTCGTGCTCCTGCTGCACCGTGACGATCGCGTCACCGCTGTCGATCTCAGCGAGCACGGCGTCGGCGTCGACGCCCTGCTCGACGAGCACACCTCGCACAGCGCTCTCCTCCCGGAGATGACCGGCATGATCGTGGCGAAGGGCGAAGAGGGCCTCGTGCACGTCGAGGAACCGCTCGGGGAAGCGATCCCGCACCACGACGCCCGCCTGGAGGGCAAGGAGGCCGGTGTCGTCGCGCCAGTGGTCCCAGATGTCCGGTTCTCCCTCGGCCACGTGCACCTGCCCGAGTGAGAACGGCACGAAGGTGACCTGCCAGTCGGCGCCGCCTCGCAGCGCGTCCACCAGATGCTCGTGGGCATTGCGAGCGAACGGACAGCGGTAGTCCCAGGTGACGGCGAACGTGCGGGGGGCGGAGGTCACGCTCTGTGCCAACGGCCGCACCGGAGGGGCTATTCCCTGGTCATTGCTGGGGGTCAGGGCTGGGGTCCGTGCTCAGGGCTTGGGCCAGAGGCGCCGGGCCACTGCGCCGAGCCCGACGCCGAGGATCGCCCCGCCCACCACGTCGGAGGCGTGGTGGATCTTCACGTAGACGCGACTCGAGGCCACCACCACTGCCACCCCGTAGTAGAGCGGCCAGAGCGGATCGCCCGGCGCGAGAACCCCAGCCGCGGTGAACGCAGCGCTGGCGTGCCCCGACGGGAAGCTGCTCGACATCGGCGTGCGCAGCCGATGCGGTCGCGGCGCCTCGTCGCCCCACACCGGGCGGGTGCGGCGGAACAGGCTCTTCACGCCTCCGTTCACCAGCAAGGACTCGGCCCCCAGGATTGCCGAGAGGCGCACAGCGGTCATCGGGTCGCGTCCGGGGAGGAGGGCCTGGCTGGCGCCGATGAGGTGCCAGATCAGTGACCAGTCACCCAGCTCCGAGGCCCCGTACATCACGCGGTCGATCGCCTTGTTGCCGCGGACGCGGTCGACCCGCTGGTCGACGGCCGTATCGAAGGCCTGCACGGCCTGCGCGGCGCGGGTGAGGGGGGACGGCACCGGGCGCAGGGTAGCGGGCGGGGCTGTGTTGGCTCAGACCGGGCGGCTCAGACCGGGCGACTCAGACGAGCTCGAGCTGGGCGCGGTGGGCGTCGGCCAGTGCGATGTCGCCGCCGAAGGACGGGCAATAGGCCTTGAAGGCGCACCAGTCGCAGAGGCGCGATGGGTTGGGGCGGAAGTCCTCCCGCTCACAGGCCCGCTCCACGGCATCCCACACCGCGGCCAGCTTGCGCTCGACACCGCGGGTGGACCGATCGGTGGGGGTGGAGATGATGGCGAGCGGGTCGGCCAGGTAGAGCAGCTGCACCTTGGCAGGTCGCCGACCGAAGAGGCGCTCGCAGAGCAGCGAGTAGAAGGCGACGCCGGCGAGGCGCTGCTGCTCCTGGCGCTCCCCGGGCGCCCGGCCGGTCTTGTAGTCGGTGACGACGAGCTCGCCGTCGGCATCGAGCTCGAGCCGATCGATGATCCCGCGGAGCTTGACGCCGCCGAGAGTGATCTCGAGCTTGAGCTCGAGCCCGATCGGGGTGATGGCCGTGGGGTCTTCGAGGCGGAAGTACTTCTCGACGAGCACGGCAGCCTCGGTGAGGAAGGTGGCCTCGGCCGCTGGATCGAGCTCGAGGCCGGTGAGATCGGGATCGTCTCGCATGGCTGCCGCAGCCGCCTGGAGGCACTCGAGAGCGACGGGGAGCGAGCGCTCCGAGGCGTCGAGCATGAACAGTCGCTCGAGCGCCGCGTGCACGAGGGTGCCGCGGGTGGCGGCCACCGACGGGGGCTCCGGGAGCCGATCGATGGCGGAGAACCGGAAGGCCAGCGCGCAATCGGTGAAGGACGACACCTTCGACGGCGACAGGCTCACGGGCAGCGGCAGGGACATGACCTCAGGGTAGGCCCGGGGTGTGACAGCGGGGGGGCAACCGGAACGGCGTCAGAGGCTGGCTGCGAACGAGCGGACCGCGGCTGCGCAGATCTCGGGGGCTTCGAGGGGGCCGAAGTGACCGAGGGGATCGATGCGCTCCAGCCGTCCGGCGGGGAGCGCATCGGCGATCGCCGGCGCGAACAGCGCCGGGCCGGGCTCGTCGCGGCCACAAGCCACCACCACCGGACACGTCACCGCACCCAACCGATCGAACGCGTGGTGGGCGCCCCCACCGCGGTAGATCTGCGCCTCGTCCTCTGGCCGACAGGCAAGGTGCACGGCCCCGTCCTCGCCGGCCACGAAGCCGTGCCGCACGTACGCGTGCAGGGCATCGGCCCGCAGGGCGTTCAGCGGAGGCTTCGACGCAAAGTTGGCGATGGCCTCGGCGTGCGACGGGAAGCTCGGTCGTCTGCGGGCTGCTCCGTCGGCCATGGTGTTGCCGTTCTCGATCGATGGGAGGGCTCCGACTGGCGGCGCGATCGGCTCGAACAGCCACAGCCCCGCGAACGTGCCCGGTCGGGCCTGTTCGGCCATGAGCAGCGCGGCTCCGCCCATCGAGTGGCCCACGCCGAGGAGCTCCCCGGGCGGCACGGCGAGCGCATCGACCACCGCCAGCACGTCGGCGCCGAACTCAGTCCACCCGAGCGGCTGCCCGTCGGGCACCATCGAGCGCCCGTGGGCCCGGAAGTCGATGGCCCACCGTTCGAACCCATCGCCCAGCGCCGCCGCCAACGGCTCCCAGACGGCGCCGTGGAACCCCGTCGCGTGGCACAGCAAGGTCGGGCGACCCGACCCGCCGAGCTCGTGCACCGTGAGACTGAGGCCATCCGAGGTCGGGACCGTGCGCATCGGTGCATCCTCGTCCGGCGGGTCTCCCCCGGGCGAATAGCGTCGCCCTGTGACACCCGATGAGGCGGCCGTGCGCGCCGCCAACCAGGCCTTCTATGACGCCTTCGAGTCGCGCGACATCGATGCCATGTCCGACTGCTGGGAGCACAGCGACCGCGTCACGTGCACCCACCCCGGCTGGCGGACCCTGCGGGGCTGGGGGGCCGTCTCTGGGTCGTGGTTCGCCCTCTTCGGTGGCCCGAGCCCACTCCAGTTCATCCTCACCGACGAGGTCGTCGCGGTGGACGACGATGTCGCCTGGGTCACCGTCGACGAGAACCTCATCAGCCCCGAGATGGGCGGCGGCACGGTGGCGGCGATCAACGTCTTCGTCCGACTCGGCGACCGCTGGCGACTTGTCGCGCACCACGGATCTTCGGTGGCTCCCCAGGCCTGACCGCGGTCTCCGCGTAGGATGCAGGCACCGTGCAAGAACTTCCGGACGCTTCGTCCCTGGTCATCGAGAGCCCTGCCACCGACGGTCGCACCCTGCGGTCGATGCGCACCCGCGAGGCGATCGTCGACGCCACCATCGCCCTTCTGGAGCTGGGCGACCTGCGGCCCACGGCCCCGCGGGTCGCAGAGCAAGCCAGCGTCTCCGTCCGGTCGGTGTTCCAGCACTTCGACGACCTCGAGACGCTGCACGCGGCCGTGGCCGAGCGCCTCGTGGAGCGCGTGGCGGCGCTCGTGTTCCCCATCGAGCCGGTCCTTCCCCTCGATGACCGTCTCGATCGGTTCGTGCGGCAGCGGGCCCTGCTCCTCGAGACCGTCACGCCCATCCGGCGAGCGGCCGAGGTGCACGGTCCCTTCTCTGCGGAGATCACGGCACGACTGCGCGACGGCCAAGCCTTCCTGCGGGCCGAGGTGGTCCACACCTTCGGCCCCGAGCTCGCCGCAGCGGGCGCGGACCGTGACGATCTGCTCGACGCTCTCGATGCCGCGTTGAGCTGGAGCACGTGGGAGGGGCTGCGCGTGGGTCGCGGCCGCGAGCAGGCCGCTGCCGAGCGCGTCATGCGCCGCCTGGCTGCCGCAGTCCTATCCGCATCGGTGCTGGCCGGGTACCGCTAGCGCCCTGTCCGCACACGCCATCGCCAACGTTCATGGACAGGGCACGAGTCAGCTCGACGACGGCTCCTTCGGCAGCCCGAGCAGTCGCTCCCCGATGATGTTCTTCTGCACCTGCGTGGTGCCGCCGGCGATGCGACCGCCCGGTGCGCCGAGCAGTCGGGCCGACGCAGGGCCTTCGAGCATCGCGCTGGCTCCGGCGAGGTCGGCCTCGAACATGGCGGCATCGAACAGCAGCTCCGTGACGCCGAGCTTGGCGAGGCTGGCCGCCACCGACGCCACGGGTCCCTGACGGTTGCCCATGGCCTGCAGCGCCCGCCCCCGCGCGAGCAGCTCGGTCAGCCGGTCGCGCGTGACGGCACTGTCCGCACTCGTGGTGTCCGCGCTCGCGGTGCCCGCCAGCCCATCGAGACGTCGGCCCAGGGCGATGCCCGCCGAGCCGATGTGCCCGCGCTCGCTCGTGAGCGTGGCCATGGCCACGCCCCAGCCGCCGTGCAGGGGCCCGAGCAGCGCGTCGGCGGGGAGCCGCACGGCGTCGAGGAACACCTCGTCGAACTCGCTGCCGCCGGTCATCTGGCGCAGGGGGCGCACCTCGACGCCGGGGAGGTGCATGTCCATCAGGAAGAAGGAGATCCCGGCGTGGCGCGGGGCGTCGGGGTCGGTGCGGGCGAGGAGGATGCCACGGTCGGCGACGCGACCGTTCGAGCACCACACCTTCTGGCCGGTGACCAGCCAGGAGTCGCCATCGCGCTCGGCGGTGGTCGCCAGGGCGGCCAGATCGCTGCCCGCCCCCGGCTCCGAGAACAGCTGGCACCAGATCTGGTCGGCGGCGAGGATGCCCCGCAGGTGGGTCGCCTGCTGCTCCGGGGTGCCGAAGGCCAGGATCGAGCCCCCGGTGAGCACGATGCCCACCATGTTGATCCACGGTGGCACCTCCGCGATCGTGCACTCGGTGGTCCACGCCGCCGTGTGCGCCGGTGTGAGACCTCGTCCGCCGTGGTCGACGGGCCAGTGCACGCCGGCCCATCCGGCGCCCATGAGCTTGCGCTGCCAGGCCCGGCCCGCCTCGGCCAGGTCGGGCGGCAGGATGGCCCCGTAGTCGCGCGGCGCCTCGGCTCGATGGGCCGCCAGCCAAGCCCTGGCCTGGTCGCGGAAGTCCTCGACGGTGATCGGGTCAGTCCCCATCCGCTCGACCGTACGCGATGACGGAATCGGTGCGAACATGGGTGACGCGGGATCGAGAGAGGGGTGAGGGCATGGACCTTCGAGTGCTCGTGCTGACGGCGGACACCGAGCTCGGCGAGCTGGTGCGAGCGCAGGTCGACAACCTGGGCTGCAGCAGCAGCATCGCCACCACCTACGACCAGGGCAGCACCGCGCTGGGCTGGGCCGACGCCGTGGTCATCGACCTCGCCGGCGACGGGGTGGAGGACCTCAACCGGTTGCGGTTGGAGGCGCCCATGGTGCGGATCCTTGCCATCGCTCCCGACTTCGAGCACGAGGCCAGCGCTCGGTCGGCCGGCGTGCAGCGGGTGCTCGTGGAGCCGTTCTCGATCGCCGACATCGTCGAGGGCGTCCGCGGGCTCGGCAGACAGGCCGATGCCGAGGTGGTCGACTTGCGCACCGGCGAGCGGGCCTCGGCGCCCGTGGTCGACGATGCCCCATGGTGGGCCACCCGCTGACCGATCGGTCAGGCGGTGGAGATCAGCCCATCGCCTTGAAGGCGAGCATCATCTCCTCGTTCAGGTTGGCCGGCACCTCGTAGCCAGCCTCGTCGCGGATCGTGTCGAAGTTGTCGCGCACCGACTCGGCGTTGAGCTCGGCGTCGAAGTAGCCGGGCGTGACGCCGATGAACACGCGAGCCACCCGGCCCCCGCCCACCGAGTACACCTCGCCGGAGACGGGGCAGTCCTCGTGGGCCAGGTAGGTCACCACAGGGGTGACGAACTCCGGGGCCAGCTTGTCCATGGCGTCGCCGAAGAGCTCCTCGGTCATGCGGGTCTTGGCGACGGGAGCGATGGCGTTGGCCTTGATGTTGTTCTTCGCGCCCTCGACGGCGAGCACCCGGGTGAAGCCCACGAGGCCCATCTTGGCTGCGCCGTAGTTGGTCTGGCCGAAGTTGCCGAAGATGCCAGCGCCCGACGACGTGTTGATGATGCGGCCGTAGCCCTGGTCGCGCATGATCTGCCAGGCCGGCTGGGTGACGTAGAAGGCGCCCCGCAGGTGCACGTCGAGCACCGGGTTGAGGACGTCGGGCGTCATGTTCTTGAAGGACGTGTCCCGCAGGATGCCGGCGTTGTTGATGATGATGTCGATGCGGCCGAAGGTGTCCACGGCGGTCTTGACGATGTTGGCACCGCCCTCGGGGGTGGCCACGCTGTCGTAGTTCGCCACCGCCTCACCGCCGGCGGCGGTGATCTCGTCGACGACCTTCTGCGCGGCGGTCTCGGAGTGCCCGGTTCCGTCGGCGCTGCCGCCGAGGTCGTTGACGACGATGAGCGCGCCCCGCTTGGCGAGGTCGAGGGCGTGGGACCGGCCGAGGCCGCCTCCCGCACCGGTGATGATCGCAACCTTGCCGTCGAACCCGAGATCAGCCATCCGGGGATCGTACGCGCGGCCCCAGGAGCGCTCCGAATCCGGCTTGGGTCAGCGGCGCTGGAGCTTGGCGAGGAGTCGTAGCAGCTCGAGGTACAGCCAGATCAGCGTGACGAGCAGGCCAAAGGCCGCGTACCACTCCATGTAGCGGGGGGCGCCGGCCTCGACACCTCGCTCCACGAAGTCGAAGTCGAGCAGCAGGTTGAAGGCGGCCACGCCGACGATGAGGAGGCTGATCCCGATGCCCATCGCGCTCGAGGAGTGCAGGAAGGCCAGGTTGCTGCCGAACAGGCTCAGCACCAGGTTGAGCACGTAGACGAGCATGATGGCGCCCGTGGCGGCGACGATGCCCATGCGGAGCTTGTCCGTGACTCGGATGATCCGGGTGGCGAACAAGAACAGCATCACCGCGAACACGCCGATGGTGAGGGCCACAGCCTGCACGACGATGCCGTCGTAGGCCGAGTTGTAGAGCGCCGAGATGGCGCCGAGCAGCGCCCCCTCGAGCAGGGCGTACACGGGGGCCGTGAACCGGGCCAGCTTGGGCTTGACGATGGTGAGGACGGCCACGCCCAGCCCACCGAACAGCACGAGTGGGAGCCAACCCGGCATGGCGACCACGTCGGAGGTGTGGTCGACGCTGTTCCAGCCGAACACGCCAGCGGCGATGACCAGCACGAGGAGTGCGCCTGAGGTCCACGCGACGCCGTTGAGGGTCATCGTGTCCTCGCCGGCCACCGGCCCCCGGAAGGCGGGAGCCTGGTAGGCGCCTTCGAGGGCGTTGTGGTCGAGGGCGTTGTGGTCGAGGGCGGCGTTGCCGGCGGCCCAGCCGGGCTCTTTCTCGGCGGCCGCGCCCACGCGGGCCTGCTCGAAGACCTTGTCGTTCAGTGCGGGATTAGAGGAGCGCATCTGCACAGTCTGCCGTCGCGACGGGCAAAAGGTGCGTCACGCAGCTGGCCGTCAGACCGACCGGGCGACTCGGACGGCGATGTGCACCGCGTGATCGGCAAGGCGCTCGTAGAAGCGGGCGACCAGCACGGCATCGGCGGCCTGTGCCGTGCTCACGGAGCCACTGAGCAGCTCGGTGGTCAGCTCGGTGTGCAGGTCGTCGACCTCGTCGTCGGCGGCCTCGAGCCGCTCGCCTGCCGTGGGGTCGCGGTCGGCGAAGGCGTCGGCGGCGTCGTGCCACAGGCCGGCCGTGAGCGTGCCCATGCGCTCGAGCAGGCCGCGCGCGGCGGGGGTGAGCTGCGCGGCCAGACCTGTTCTCGCGCGCTTGGCGATGTGCACGGCCAGGTCGCCGGAGCGCTCCAGCTCCGGCACGATCCGGATGAGCGTGAGGGCATACCGGAGCTCGCCGGCCACGGGCGCCTGGAGGAGGAGGAGCCGTTCGATGTCGCTCTCGAGCTCGGTCATGAGGGCATCGATGGTGGACTCACCTGCACGCACGGTGGCCAGGGCATCGGTGTCACCGCCGAGCAGCGCCTCGTTGGCGGCGGCCACGGCCTCAGACACCAGGGCGAAGAGGCGCACGACCTTCTGGTTGATCGCGTCGATCTCGCGGTGGTACCCGACCCGGAGGCGTTGCGGCTGTTCAGTCATGCGAGCGCTCGGGTCACAGGTCCACGCCGAGCTGCTCGGCCGCCCATGCCTTCAGCCGCTTGTAGTCGACCTTGCCGTTGGGAGCCCGACCGATCGTGTCGATCTGCAGGACGCGCTTGGGGGCCTTGTAGGCGGCCAGCTTCCCCTTCACGTGGGCGATCACAGCGCCCTCGTCGAGGGAGCCTCCGGGGTTCATCTCCACCACGGCGGTGATGGCCTCGCCGAACTTCGCGTCGGGGAGGCCGACGGCGACGGCGTCGTTCACCGCCTCGATCGTCTTGAGCGCCTCCTCCACCTCCTCTGGGTACACCTTCTCGCCTCCAGTGTTGATGCACACCGAGCCCCGCCCGAGGAGGGTGAGGGAACCGTCGGCCTCGACGGTGGCGTAGTCGCCGGGCACGGAGTACCGCTTGCCCTCGAAGGTGATGAAGGTGGACGCCGTCTTCTCCGGATCCTTGTAGTAGCCGACCGGCTGCCAACCGCCCACGGCCACGCGGCCCGTCTCGCCGGAGCCGGGCAGCACGAGCCGGCCGTCGTCGGTGATCACCTTGGTGTGCTCGCCAAGGGTGAAGGTGGCGGTGGTGCTCGTGCCGCTGGCACTCGACACCGACTGCCCCATGCCGAGGGCCTCGGACGACGAGAACGCGTCGACGATCATCATCCCGGGGTGGTGCCGGAGCAGGCCCTGCTTCGACTCCTCGCTGAACATCACGCCAGAGGAGGACACCATGAACAGGCTCGAGATGTCGTACTTGTCGGGAGCGGCGTCGAGGGCGCGCAGCATCGGCTTGGCGAACGCATCGCCCACGATGGCGATCGTGTTGACGTGCTCGCGCTCGATCGTGGTGAGCAGCTCGTCGATGTCGAGATGGCGCTCCTCGAGGGTGACCGTGCTGCCGCCGCCGGCCAGCACGATGAGCTGCGTGAAGCAGCCGGTGCCGTGCATGAGCGGGCAGGCGGGGAGGCCGACGATGCCCGGGGCCGTCACCGCCTCGCGGATGATCGTGAGGTTGTCGTCCGGCTCGGTGTCGCGCACGGCGGGCACGAACGTGCCGACCAGGGTGCGGAAGAGGTCGTCCTGTCGCCACATCACGCCCTTGGGCATGCCGGTGGTGCCGCCGGTGTACAGGAGCAGAAGATGGTCGCCGTCGCGCCCCCATGGTCCGGCGACGGCCGCCGAGGCCCCCGCGGAGGCGGCGGCCTCGTAGGGAACGGCCCACGCCGGGCAGGCGCCTTCGCCGTCGTCGACCCAGAGCCACAGGGTCACCCGCGGCACCCGGGCGCGGATGCCCTCGATGCGCTCGGAGAAGCTGCCGTGGAAGACCACGGCCACCACGTCGCCGTTGTCCCAGAGGTAGACGAGCTCGTCGTCGAGGTAGCGGTAGTTCGTGTTGATCGGGGCGAGCCCGGCCTTGAACGTGGCAAACATCGACTCGAGGTACTCAGGGCAGTTGTAGAGGTACTGCGCGACCTTGTCCTGCTCGGCCACGCCGGCATCGAGGAGCGCTTGGGCGATGCCGTTGGCCCGCCGATCGAACTCCGACCACGTGACGCGCCGGTCGCCCTGGACCTGGGCGTCAGCATCCGGGATCTGCTGGGCCACGGTCTCCCAGACATCAGCGAAGTTCCAGCCGGGCATCTCTTCCCCCTCGTTCGACAGGATCTCGTTCGACAAGATCGACGGGCCAGCCTAGTCCCAGCCGGACCTTCTTGACCGATTGGTCAAGTGAAGGGCTACGTTGCGATCATGGACTTCGAGCTCCCGCCGCAGGACGACCCACGCCGAATCGCCGTGCGCTCGTGGCTCGCTGAGCACCCCACGCCCACCGGCCGCCAGCTGGCCGAGGCGGGGTACGTCGCGCCGCACTGGCCCCGGCCGTGGGGCCTCGACGCCGACCCGATCCACCAGATCATCATCGACGACGAGCTGGCCGCCGCCGGTGTCAGCCGGCCCTCCAACACGATCGGCATCGGGTGGGCTGGCCCCACGATCCTGCACGGCGGCACCCAGGCGCAGAAGGACCGCTACCTCCTGCCGCTGCTCGCCGGCGAGGAGATCTGGTGCCAGCTCTTCAGCGAGCCGGGGTCGGGCTCCGACCTCGCCTCGCTGTCTACCCGGGCCGTCCGCGACGGCGACGAGTGGGTGGTTACGGGCCAGAAGATCTGGACCTCGCTGGCGCAGTTCTCGAAGTTCGGCATCCTGATCGCTCGCACCGAGCCCGACGCGCCCAAGCACGAGGGCATCTCGTACTTCATCTGCCCGATGGACGCCCCCGGCGTGGAGATCCGCCCGATCATCGAGATGACCGGCGTCCACCTGTTCAACGAGGTGTTCCTCGACGAGGTGCGCATCCCCGCGGCGAACCTCGTGGGGGATGTGAACCGGGGCTGGGGGCTGGCCAAGGTCACCCTCGGCAACGAGCGCGTGTCGCTCTCGTCGGGTGGCGCGCTCTGGGGCGCCGGCCCCAACGCCGAGGACCTGCTGAGCATCGTCCGGGCCGCCGGGGGCACGCGAGACGCCGTGCTGCGCCAGGACCTGGCCCGGCTGCACATCGAGTCCGAGCTGCTCCGGCTCATCCGCCTGCGGACCGTCACTGCCCGCATCAAGGGCGAGCCGCCGGGGGCGGAGGCGTCGATCCGCAAGATCCTCGCCGACGAGCACGGTCAGCGGATCATGGGGATGGCCAAGGATCTGGCTGGCGCGGGCGGGATGCTCACCACAGAGGGCCCGCTCGGCACCGACCCGGCGATGTGGCACCACGGGTTCCTGTTCGCGCCGGCTCTCACCGTGGGCGGCGGCACGGGCGAGGTGCAGCGCAACATCGTGGCCGAGCGCGTGCTGGGGCTCCCGCACGACAACGACGTCACCCAGGGCCAGACCTGGTCTGAGTCCCGCCGCTGACACTGGTTCTGTGTGCAGGCAACCACGCCCTGCGTGGTTGCCTGCACATAGAAGCCGTGGGTGGGTCAGCGGCGGGGTTGGTGCATTTGCCGCGGGCGGTCCGGCGCGGGCCAGACTGTCGGCCATGTCTGCCCGCATCGTCTCGATCGAGCTCAAGCGACACGAGAAGGTCCGAGCCAACGTCGACCTTCCCTGCGTGCCCGCCGGCACGCCTGGCAAGGTCCTCGTCGTCTCGGGTGTGACGTGGATCCGCTACCGGGTGCTGTTCGAGAACGGGATCGAGCACGGCCTCCTCGACGGTCGTCACCTCGTTCGCCCCAAGGACTTCATCCCTGTCGACGAGCGGGTCGCCGAAGTGGCCACCGTCGCAACCGCGGATGGCGCGTCCGATGACGCCGCAGCCGCCGACAGCGGCGCCGCCGACAACGCGTTCGGCGTGCCCGCCCACCTGCTCGAGCGGTCGAAGAAGGCGCGCGAGCGCCTCGCTCCCGCGAGCTGAGAACCCGATCACCGATCCCGGAGGGGGACCCATGCAGCTGTCCACACAGCTCAACTACGCAGGTGGCTTCAAGCAGGCCGTCGACCAGGTGGTCGAGCTCGAGAAGGTCGGCATCGACATGGTGTGGGTCGCCGAGGCCTACAGCTTCGACGCCGTCAGCAGCATGGGCTACCTCGCCGCCAAGACCACGACGGTCAAGCTGGCCGCGGGCATCCTCCCGATCTACACGCGCACCCCCACGCTCATCGCCATGACCGCAGCTGGCATCGATGCGCTGTCCGAGGGCCGTTGCGTACTCGGCCTCGGCGCCTCGGGCCCGCAGGTGATCGAGGGCTTCCATGGCGTGGTCTACGACCGCCCCCTGGGCCGCACCCGCGAGATCATCGACGTGTGCCGCCAGGTGTGGCGCCGCGAGCGCGTGGAGCACGTCGGCACCAGCTACCAGATCCCCGTGCCGGCCGGGAAGGGCTCGGGCCTCGGCAAGCCGCTGAAGCTCATCAACCACCCTGTGCGCAGCGAGATCCCGATCTACGTGGCCTCGCTCGGCCCCAAGAACGTGGAGATGACCGCCGAGCTGGCCGACGGCTGGCTCCCGCTCTTCTACCTGCCCGAGAAGGCCAAGGACGTGTGGGGCGACGACCTCGCCGCCGGTGAGGCCAAGCGCTCGGCCGGTCTGGCCCCGCTCGAGGTCGTGGCCGGTGGCCTGCTGTCGATCGGCGAGGGGGCGGAGGCGGTGCGCGAGTTCGCCCGCCCGATGGCTGCTCTCTACATCGGGGGCATGGGCGCCAAGGGCAAGAACTTCTACAACGACCTCGTGAAGCGCTACGGCTTCGAGACCGAAGCCGAGGCGATCCAAGACCTCTACCTCGACGGCAAGAAGGACGAAGCCGCGAAGATGGTGCCCGACGAGCTGCTTGAAGCCACCACGCTGTGCGGATCCGAGGGCTACGTGCGCGACCGGCTCGCCGCCTACAAGGAGAGCGGCGTGACCGTCCTCAACGTCACGCCGATCGGCCCCGACCCCGTCAAGCTCATCGAGCAGCTCAAGGGCTGGATGTAGGAGCGGAGCGAACGCGTCTCACGCGAACGCGTCTCAGGCAAACGCCTTGGCGACGACGCCCATGGCTGCTTCGGCTTCGGCCACGAAGCGGTGGACGAGCTCGCCGGCGGGCACGAGCTCGTCGATGGCGCCCACGCCCTGGCCGGCGGGCCAGAACTCGCGGTCGGGGTCGACGTCGGGGGTCTGCTCGTCGCCGCCGAGGTGGTTGGCCCCCTCCTGCATCGACTTCAGGACCTGCATCGGGAACGGCTCGGGCACGCCGCCGTCGGCGTCGAAGGCCTTCGTGTAGCTGTTCTCCACGACTCGGCAGGTCTTGCCGGTGTAGGCCCGCGTGATCGTGGTGCCGTCTTCGTGGGTGCGCAGCAGCGCATCCTTGTAGCCAGGCACAGCGCGGGCCTCGGGCGTGGCGATGAAGCGGGTCCCCACCCAGATGCCATCGGCGCCGAGGGCGAGGGCGGCGACCAGTCCGCGCCCGTCGACGATGCCGCCGGCAGCCACGACGGGCACGCGCCCGCCGACCGCGTCGACGATCTGGGGCACCAGGGCGAAGGTGGCGATCTTGCCGGTGTGGCCTCCCGCCTCGGTGCCCTGGGCCACGACGAGATCGCAGCCCGCCTCCACCGCCGCGATGGCGTGGCGCACCTTGCCGCACATGCTCACCACGAGCACGTTGCGGCTGTGGCAGAGCTCCACGACGTCGCGGGGCACGCCGAGCCCGGCCACGAACACGCTGGCCCCACCGTCGATGATGTCGGTGACCTTGGCCACCATGTCCTGCGGGGCGGCCGTGAGGAGGTCGACGCCGAAGGGCTTGTCGGTGAGCTCGCGCACCTTGGCGATCTCCGCCTTCATCTCGTCGTGGTTCATCGTCGACGCGCCGAGGCAGCCGAAGCCGCCGGCTTCTGACACCGCAGCAACGAGGCGGTGGTAGGACACACCGCCCATGCCGGCCAGCATCACGGGGTGGTCGATCTCGAGGACGTCGGTGAGGCGAGTGCGCATCGGGCGATGCTCACGCAGACTTGACCAGACGGTCAACTCTTGCGTGGTCAGGGCTTGTAGGCGCCCGATCCGCTGAGCATGCCGCGGTGCCACCGTCGCGGCGTGGCCAGGATGGCTCGCGGGTAGTCCTCGAACAGCCACCGGGCGAAGTTGCGGCGCGTCCACGCGGTGGCGCCCGCAATGCGCACGGCGGCGCGCGCCCCCTTGCGATGCCTGAGGGCGCAAACGAGCAGCAGGGACAGCTTGTGGTCCGCCACCAGCGCGGCGCGCACGGAGCGCTCATAGGTGGTGGTCACCACGCTGGCGTCGAGCCCACCGGCCTCGATGGCCTGGGCCGCCAGCACACCCGTGAGGAGGGCCTGGCCGATGCCCTCACCGGTCATCGTGTCGGTGGCCGCGGCTGCGTCCCCGGCGAAGAGGGTGCGTCGAGTGGCGAGCACTGCGTGATCGATCCGCGCGGGGATGGGCCACGCCCGGTGAGGCGACTCGGGGCGGGCATGGGGGCCGAGGACGGCGCGGATGTGTGGGCGCTCGAGCAGCTCGGGCCACAACTGCTTCATGTCCTGCACCCGGGCGACCTTGCCGCCATCGCGCTGGATGCCGAAGCCCACGTTGGCACCGCCGCCGGGCAGCGGGAACGACCATGCGTAGCCCGGCAACAGATCCGGCTCGAACCAGACGAACAGCTCGCTCGCGGCGCGGGGCCCGACATCGGTGAAGTACTGCCGGAACGCGTGCCACTCGCCCAGGTACCCCGGGGTCGCCACATCGAGCAGCTTGCGCATCGGCGACCACATGCCGTCCGCCGCGATGGCGTAACGAGCCGCGATCGCTCCCTGACCCTCGACCTCGACCACGACGCGGTCTTCCCGCTCGGTGGCGCCGACGACCGCGTGGCCCTCGTGCACCTTCACCCCGGCGGCCCGCGCCACATCGAGCAGCGCGGTGTCGAGCTCGGCGCGCCGAGCGACCACCGCGAAGAGGCCGTCGTCGCGCGGCAGCGGGAAGGTCACCTCATGGCGGGTCGGGGAGCTGACCACGACATCGTGCACCGGATGCCACGACGGCACGGCGTCGGGTCGCAGCCCGAGGTCCTCGAGCAAGCGGAGGGCGCCGGCTGTGAGACCGTCGCCGCAGATCTTGTCGCGAGGAAAGTGAGCCTTGTCGACGAGGACGACGTCCCGGCCGCCACGCGCCAACGTGATGGCAGCCGCCGATCCAGCGGGCCCGCCACCGACCACGATCACATCAGCGAGGGCCACATCAGCGAGGGTCACATCAGCGAGGTCGGTCACCCTACGGCGATGACCTCGTCGAAGCCCTCGCCCAGGCAGGCGCGGAAGGCGTCGGGGTCGGCCACCGCGGCGCGATCGACGTTGATGCCGATGCACACCTGGTCGAGCCAGCTGAGGAGCGTGATGTTGGCCGCTGCACCCGACAGCGGCCCGAACGGGAACTGCTGGACGATCTCTGCGCCGCCGGCGTAGAGCGGGATCGGCGCGCCCGGCACGTTGGACGTGACGAAGTCGACGCCCTTCAGCATGCTGCCGAACACGCCGGTGGACAGGCTTGTGGGGAGGCGGTTGAGCAGGCCCGCCAGCGGCTGCGTGAGGGCCAGAGCGGGCTCACCCCGCTGGGAGGCCACCAGCTCACGGATGGCGCCCATGCGCTCGATCGGGTCGGCGATCCCCACCGGCACGCGGAAGCGAGCGGGCACGAACTGGTTGCCGGCCATCCCGGCCGTGGCCTCGGTGCGGACGTTGATCGGCATGGTCATGCGCAGCTCTTCGACCGGAGCCCCGAGGTGCTCGTGGTAGCGGCGCAGGCCACCTGCCACCGCGGCGACGAAGGCATCGTTGAGCTTGCCGTCGGCGGTCTTCGCGGCCCGGCGGAGGTCGTCGAGTGGGTGCACAAGCGTGGTGAAGCGCACGCTCAGCGAGCGCTCGCCCATCACGGGGCTCAGGGGTGCCGTGGCAGGTGCCAGCAGACGGCCGACCGATCCGGCCGTCTCGATCGCCCGACGGGCCACCCCAGCCGGATCCGTGACCGCGTGGCACAAGCCGCTGGTGAGCGTGCCCACCGAGTGCTGGAGGCTGCGCAGGCGGTGGACGCCGACGTACTCCGTGCCCGATGCCAAGCGTTCGAGGGCTCCGAGCACGTGGACCTCAGGCTCGTCGGGCATGGCGCCGGGGTCGCCAGGATCGCGCTCCAGGTCGAACAGCGTGAGCGCCATCTGGATGGAGCCCACGCCGTCGGTGATGGCGTGGTGCACCTTCTGGATGAGTGCCGACCGACCCTCGGCCAGGCCCTCCACGAGGTACAGCTCCCACAGCGGTCGGGCCCGGTCGAACCCCTGCATCCCCACCCACTGCGCGAGGTCGAGGAGCTGGCGATCGGAGTGGTCACCCCCGCATTGGATCTGGCGCAGGTGGTACGAGAGGTCGAAGTTCGGATCGACCTCCCAGCGCGGTGGGGCCATCGAGTACGGGTTGCCGACGACGCGCTGCCGCAGGCGCGGGATCAGCCGACTGGCCCGCTCGACCTTCAGGGCGAACCGTTCGGCGTCGACCGGCCCGTCGAGCAACGACACTGCGGTGATCGTCGACCGGAGCAGCGGGTCCTTCTCGATGGTCCACATGAGCGCGTCGGAATCGCTCATCCGGGGCTCGTAGTGCAGGTCGTCGGTCATGTGCTCCCCCTTCGCCCAGCGCTCAGCAGCCCTGGCCCGGTCCCGGCCGGTAGCGCGCCCGGAACTTGTCGTTCTCCGTGTGCCCGTCGGGGAAGGTGCGTGTGCGGGTGGTCGTGACGACCTGGCAGCGGCCCGAGGTCCCTTCGGTGATGCCAGTCTGCTCCGCGGTGGCGAAGGGCGTGGAGTAGAGGGTGACGGTGAGGCTGGTCGATGTGTATGAGGTCCAGATCATGATCCCGTACGGCGTGTTGTTCGTGAACTTGAGATCGGGCGAGGGGTAGCCCATCGTCGCCTCGCGGCCTCGGGGATAGCGGTCGAACCACTCAGAGTGGGCCTGGTACTCGTTGATGTCGAGGCCGGCGAAGTAGGCCGCGTTGAACGTGGTGGTGGCGAACTGCGAGATGCCTCCGCCGATCTCCTCCACGTGCTCGCCGTCGCTGATTGCTCCGGCGGCCACGAACCCCTTCTCGGTGGTCCGCTTGCCGACGAAGCCGTTGACCGAGAACGTGCCGCCGGGTGGGATCACGGCTCCCCGCACGAGGTCAGCGATGCGGTGGATGTTGATCACCCGGGGGCCGGTCGGAGCGTGATACGTCGTGAACCCCGGCCCGGCCGTCGTGGGCGCGCCGCTGCGCCACGCGTTGTTGCCGCCGACGGCCTGGGTGATGCCCCACGCCCGGGCGTCTGCCACGGTGAAGGCGGCCGGCCCCTCGACCAGCTGCAGGGTGACGGTCCGCTGCCCAGCGTGGAGCGCGGCATCGATCACGCTGGCGGCGTCGTCGGCGCAGCACACCGTTCCGGGTCGGTCGGGACGGATCACGGGCGTGCCGTTGTCGAGTGTGAAGGTGGCGTCAACAGGATGGCCTTCGATGTCGGCGAACGCAGCACGGAGCCCCGCCGACACCGTTGTGGGCGCGAGGTCGGCGCTGACGGTGCCGTCCGGATGGCTGACGAGGACGAGCCAGGTTCTGAGCTCGGCCGGCTTGATGGTGCGATTGCCGGCGCTCGTCTGGATCTCGATGGGTTCGTCGACTCGGCCCTCGGCCGCCGACACCGCCGCCCGGGCCTCTTGCGCGCTCCCCAGGGGAGGAACTGGACCCGGGCGAACCGTGATGCGGATCGTGCTCTCGGGGGTGGCGGCTGCGGCCTCCCTCGGGAGCTCGGCCGCGATGCGTGCAGGGTCGATGCCGACGCCGTTCTTCCCGGGTACGACGCGAAGCGCGCCGTCGACGATCTTCACGGTGGGCTCGGTCGGGGGCGTGCGAGCGTCGCCCTCGAGCGTGATCGTTGCCGCCGCTACCTGCTCGTCGCTGACCTGGAACCGGAGGGGCGCCTGGCGCGGTGTGATGAACGACGTCACCCAGTCGATCGGTCGCAGGAGCACGAACCCGTGCCCGCCGACATCGAGGGCACTGGCGATGGTGCGATCGTCGTCCACCATCAGGCCGACGTCATGGGCTGTCGTGCGGTAGGTGTCGTGGCCCGACACGATCTCCACCGGGGTGTGGGAGAAGGCCTGTGCCACGACGGTCACACGCGCGGCCAGCTCATCCTGGGAGAGCCCGCTGATGTCGGTGCCGGCCAGGCGGACGTTGCGCGGTACGCCGCCGAGGCTGGTGTCGACGGCCCATGCCGCGACCGCGAGCACCACGAGCACCAGGGGCGTCAACAGCAGGGGCAGGAGCCACCGACGTCGACGACGCTGAGGCGGGGCGGAGGGGTCGGGAGGCGCCTCGAGGGTGGAGGGCGCGCCCGTTGGCGACTCGACGATCGACTCATCCATGGGGGATCCAGCCTCGCACGCCGGGCATGGGGTGCGGAATTCGCCCCCCTTCGCCGGCGTGCGCTAGACGAAGGGAGGACTGGGACTGTTTCAATCGAGGGGGAGTGCTGGAGATGACCAAGCTCTGTGAAGGGCGTGTCGCGATCGTCACGGGAGCCGGCCGGGGGATCGGGCGGGAGCACTCCCTGCTGCTGGCGCACCACGGCGCCAAGATCGTGGTCAACGATCTCGGCGGCACGATGGACGGCGAGGGCAACGACAAGGGCCCGGCCCAAGAGGTGGTCGACGAGATCCTGGCCATGGGCGGCGAGGCCATCGCCAACACCGATGACATCAGCGACTGGGACGGTGCCGAGCGCCTCGTGCAGTCCGCGGTGGACACCTTCGGCGGGCTCGACGTGCTCATCAACAACGCCGGCATCCTGCGCGACCGCATGCTCACGAACATGAGCGAGGCCGAGTGGGACGCGGTGATCAAGGTGCACCTCAAGGGCACCTTCGCTCCGTCCCGTCATGCGGCCGCCTACTGGCGCGAGCGCGCCAAGGCCGGTGAGACGAACGATGGACGCATCATCAACACGTCGTCGCCCTCAGGCATCTACGGCAACGTCGGGCAGACGAACTACGGCGCGGCCAAGGCCGGCATCGCCAGCTTCACGATCATCGCGGCCAAGGAGCTGGGCCGATACGGGGTCACGGTCAACGCCATCGCTCCCGCCGCGCTCACGCGCATGACCGAAGGTCTCGGGATGGGTCAGGCCTCTGAGGAGGACAAGGCCACGATGTCGCCGGCGCACATCGCGCCCATCGTGTGCTGGCTGGCCAGCCCCGACTCCGCCCACGTGACGGGGCGGATCTTC
>JBKJIE010000091.1:0-7369 GCA_046598715.1 Acidimicrobiales bacterium
GTCAGGCGGGGGCGAGGACGAGGGAGCCGTTGTGGCCGCCGAAGCCGAAGCTGTTGCTGATCGTCGGACCCGGTTCCCACGCTCGAGGGTCGCCGCGGACGAGATCGATCTGGGGCAGCTCGGGATCCACCTCGGTGGTCACGGCCGTGGGCGGGATCAGACCCCGCCGCATCGACTCGATGACCGACACCGCCTCGATGGCGCCGGCGGCACCGAGCGAGTGGCCGGTGACGCCCTTGATCGAGGTGACGGGCGGTCCGGGAAGCCCGAACAGCTTGGCCATGGCCTCGGCCTCGGCGGCGTCGTTGAGCGGTGTGGACGTGCCATGGGCGTTGACCTGGCGGATGTCGGACGGCTCGAGACCGGCGCTGGCCAGCGCGGTCTCCATGCACGAGAGGGCGCCGCGCCCGCCGGGGGCCGGGGCGGTGATGTGGTGGGCATCCGCGGTGGACGCGCCTCCCAGGATCTCACCGAGGATCCGAGCGCCGCGGGCCTCCGCCACCTCCCAGGCCTCCAGGATGAGGACAGCGGCGCCCTCGGCGATCACGAACCCGTCGCGGGTGGCCGCGAACGGCTCCGAGACGCTGCGTGACGACATCGCCGTCATGTTGGTGAAGCCGGCCATGCCGACCGGGGTCATCGCGGCCTCGGAGCCACCGGCGGCCACGACGTCGCAGCGACCACTGGCGATCCACATCGCGGCATCGACGAGGGCGTGCGTGCCAGCCGCGCACGCGGTGCTCACCGTCTGGCACGGCCCTTGCCAGCCCCACCGCATCGACACCGTCGCGCTGGGGGCGTTGGGCATCATCATGGGGATGAGGAAGGGTGACACCCGCCGGGCGCCCTTCTCGTTGTAGATGGTGATCTGCTCCTCGAGGGTGGCGATGCCACCGATCCCAGTTGCGATCAGCACCCCCCTGCGGAGCGGGTCGCCGGTGATCTCACCGGCGTCGGCGAGGGCTTGGGTGGCGGCCCCGAGGGCCAGCTGCGTGACGCGGTCGGCTCGCCGCGCCTCCTTCGGGTTGTCGAAGAAGAGCTCAGGGTCGAAGTCGGGGATGCGGCGCTCGCCCTCGGGCGGGGCACCGCACAACCCCTCCCAGAACGCGTCGGTCCCCGTTCCGCAGGACGAGATGACCCCGACGCCCGTGACCGCAACCCGTCTCCCCATCATGACTAGTGACCTGTCTCGCAAGTCATGCGGCGAATTCGCCGGCTCTGAACGCCGCTCGCGGCGTCCTCGGCCTCGCATTCGCTGGGGGAGTGCGTCGTCCTGCGTCCTTGCGAGCGGCGTCCAGCGCTCGCCGAAGTCATCCACGGACTCACGAGACAGGTCACTAGGCCGTGGCGCCGAGCTTGCCGATGACGAGGTCGAGGGCGTGCTGGACGGTGGTGATGCCTTCGAGCTCGTCCTCTTCGACGGTGATGTCGAACTCGTCTTCGAGAGCCATCACGAGCTCGGCGAGGTCGAGGCTGTCGGCATCGAGGTCGTCAGCGAAGCTGGCCTCGGGGACGACCTTGTCGGCCTCGACAGCCAGGACCTGCACGGCGAGAGGCTTGAACCGCTCGAGGACATCGCTCATCGGGGGACTCCTTGCTGGTGGGTGGTTCGATCGATCATTGCGGCTAACGCTAGAGGGGTCAGAACCCCATGCCGATCCCGCCGTCCACGGGGACGACGGCACCGGTGATGAAGGCGGCCGGCTCGGAGGCCAGGAAGGTCACGGCGGCAGCCACCTCGGAGGGTGTGCCGATGCGCCCGACGGGCACCTGGGCGCCGAGGGCGGCCCGCTTGTCGTCGGGCATCGTGGCGAGCATGTCGGTGTCGATCGGACCGGGAGCCACGACGTTGGCCGTGATCCCCCGGGGGCCGTACTCGCGGGCGATCGAGCGGGTCAGCCCGATGAGGCCGGCCTTCGACGCGGCGTAGTTGGCCTGCCCTGGTGCGCCGATGTAGGCGCCCACCGACGACACGACGACGATGCGACCCCAACGGGCCTTCATCATCTTGGGCACGACCCGCTTGGCGAGCCGCCACGTGGCGGTGAGGTTCGTGTCGATCACGGCGGTGAAGTCGTCCTCGGACATGCGCACGAGCAGTCCGTCGCGGGTGATGCCGGCGTTGGCCACCAGCACCTCCACCGCGCCGAGCTGCTCCTCGATCTCGCTCACCGCCGCGTCGACCTGGGCAGGGTCGGTGACGTCGCACTTCACGGCGAGGATGCCGGCTTCGTCGACGGGCGTGGCCGAGAAGGTGACGGCGACGCGGTGGCCCTGCGCGGCGAAGGCGCGGGCGCAGGCCAGACCGATGCCCCGGCTGCCGCCGGTGACGAGCACGGTGCGTGCGATGGCGGCCTCGGTGGTCATGCCGCCCATTCGATCACGGCGGAGGCCCAGGACATGCCTGCACCGAACCCGATGAGCAGCACGAGGTCGCCGGGGGCGAGTCGGCCGGCGTCGGCGGCGTCGGCCAGGGCCATCGGAATCGACGCCGCAGAGGTGTTGCCCGTGGTGGGCAGGATGTTCGCCGTGCGGTCCTCGTCGACGCCGAGCTTGGCGCAGGCCGAGCTGATGATCCGCGTGTTGGCCTGGTGGGGCACGAAGAGGGCGAGCTCGTCGACTGACACGCCGGCGTTGGCCAGCGCCGCTCGCCCCGAGTCGACCATCACTCGCACGGCCCGACGGAACACCTCGGGCCCATCCATCTCGATCGTGCCGCCGGTCTCGGCGTGGAGGATGTGGCGTAGTGAGCCATCCGAGCCGAGGTCGAAGCCGAGGATGCGACCCGGCCCCTCGCCGCGCTCGAGCACGATGGCGCCAGCACCGTCGCCGAAGAGGATCGCGGTGCCCCGGTCGTCCCAGTCGACGATCCGCGACATCGTCTCCGAGCCGATGAGCAGCACGCGCTGCATGCCGGCGCGCAGGAAGCCATCGGCGGCCACGAGGCCGTATACGAACCCGGAGCAGGCGGCGTTCATGTCCACCGCGCCGCCGCGCACGTCGAGCGCCTGCTGGATCACCGATGCGCTGGCCGGCATGGCTTCGTCGGGTGTGGAGGTGCACAGGATCACGAGGTCGATGTCAGCGCCCGTCACACCGGCCCGCTGCATGGCCTGACGGGCGGCATCGATCCCGAGCCCAGTGGTGGTGCCGCCCACGCGGCGCTCGCGGATCCCGGTGCGGTCGGTGATCCACGCGTCGCTCGTGTCGAGCGACGCCTCGAGGTCGGCGTTGGTGACGACCTTCTCCGGCAGCGCGGCGCCCCATCCGGTGATGCGGGCGCTCGAGGCGGAGACGGTCACGTCATCCATTCTGCGACCTCGGGCCCCGATTCGCGCGGCGTCGACCCCCCGAGCTTGTGCTGCGAGACGACATGGGGTGTGCGTTTTCAGCACAAGTTGCCGGGGGTCGGGGCCGGCGGGGGCCTGGCGTCACGCGGTGCGGAGCCAGGCGACCGGCTGACTGCGGGTGAGGCGCTCGCCGGTGACCGCGAGGAGGCCCTTGACCGTGCCACGGAACGGCGAACGAACCTCATGGCCAGCGACGTGGCCCATGACCCGCCCCTGTTCGATGTGATGGCCCTCGGCCACGTCGGCGGCCGGGGTGAACACACCGGCGGCCGGGCTCACGACGAGTCGCTCGGCCGCGAAGAGGTGCTCGCCCTCGTGGTGGTCGACCGATCCGGCGGCAGTGGCCGCTTCGACGATGGCGTCCAGGGCGGCGGGATCTGCCGCCGATCGGGCCGTGCCGTTCGGCGCCGACCGCTTCGCCACGCCGGTCAGCACCGACCCGGGGCCGAGCTCGAGGAACGTGTCGACGCCGTCGGCCACCATCCGCTCGATCGTCTGGCGCCACCGGACGGGGGCGGTGAGCTGCGTGTCGAGGAGGTCGGCCCACTGGTCGGCGTGTTGGTGGGGGAGGGCATCGACGTTGGCGATGACGGGCACCGACGAGTTGGCGAAGGTGGTGGCGGCCAGGGCGGCGCGGAGGCGCTCGGCAGCAGGGGCCATGAACGGGGTGTGGAAGGCACCGCCGACGGGCAGGGACATCACCTTGCGGGCGCCGAGCTCCTTGGCAAGCGTGCCGGCCTCGACGATGGCGTCGGGATCGCCGGCGATGACGACCTGACCGGCGCCGTTGGTGTTGGCCACCCACACGTCGCCGCTTGCCTTGGCGCACGCTTCGGCGACGATGTCGTCGTCGGCGCCGAGGATCGCGGCCATCGCGCCCGGGCGAGCGTCGGCGGCCGCCTGCATGGCGGCACCCCGTTCGGTGACCAGGCGCACGCCGTCGGCCAGCGTGAGGGCACCCATGGCGGTGAGCGCGGAGTACTCACCGAGGCTGTGCCCCGCGGCCACCCCGCAGCGCACGCCAAGCGCTCGCACGGCGTCGTGCACGACGAGACTCAGGACGTAGGTGGAGAGCTGAGCGTTCTCGGTGCGGCGGAGCGCATCCGCGTCGGCGTCGAGGAGCAGGGTGGCCACATCGCGGCCGCTGGCCTCCGAGGCGGCGGCCACGAGGGCCCAGGAGGGGTGGTCGACCCAGGAGCGGCCCATGCCGGGCTGCTGGGATCCTTGGCCGGGGAACGTGAAGGCGAGCATCCGGGGTTCGACCGACCCCGGCGCGCCGGCGTTTCACGATCCGGACAAGTTCCCCCCAGGTAATGCCATGCCCGCTCGTGAAGACGGTCGCCTCACACGTGCCCCGGGTGGGACTCGAACCCACACTGTGCGGGTTTTGAATCCGCTGCCTCTGCCAATTGGGCTACCGGGGCGCCGGCGCCATCGTACCCTCAGGCCGCGAGGCGGACGGCCTGGCAGTCGACGTCGATGTTGCGCACATCGGCCGAGCTGACCGACAGACCCACAGCGCCCATGGCTGGCCGCGATGCCGTGTCGAGCGAGGTCAGTAGCCCGTTGAGGGTGGTGGCGAGCGCGGTGTTCAGGGCCGCGACGCCCAGGGCGGTCTGCAGCTTGACGCTGGTGAGCGCCCCGCCAAATGCCAGCGCAGAGCCCGGCGCGGAGCGGGTCTCGTCGACGAGGATGCCCAGGAGGTTGGTCGACCCGGTCGTTTGGAGCGCTGGATCGATTGCGCCGTAGGCAGACAGGCCCACGACCCCAGCCGGGATCCCGCCCACGGTGAGGTTCAGGTTCCCGATCGTGACCGGGCTGGCCGCCGAGAAGAACTTGCCGACGGTGCCCACGATGGGGCGAGGGGCGGTGGTGACGTCGATGGTGCTGTTGGTGTCGGGCTGGGCGCAGGTGATCCTGGTGAGGGTGGCGGTGGCCCCGCCTCCACTGACGTCGATGGGCAGGGTGACCTGACCGGTGACTCCGGTGCCGAGCACGGAGACGTTCAGGTTGAACGTGAGCGAGTGGACGAGCTGCACCTGCGATGTGTGGAAGTCCGGAGCGGTGACGGTGCGGTCCCCAACCCGCCCGTGGGCGGAGACCGGCGTCTGGATGATCTTGTAGCGGGAGTTGAGGGTCAGCGCCGATACCCCGGCCGGAAGCGTCAGCGCGGGTATGGCGTTGGTGAGGTCGATGAAGTTGCTCCCGTTGGCCACCTCCAAGCCCGACATGAAGACGTCGAAGGGGTTGACATCGGCCGCCGCAGTCGAGCCGTTTGCCGGCGACTGGACCGCCATGACGTCGCGCATCTTGAAGGTGCCGCTCATCGACGAGCTCAGGCTGGCCAGGCTGTTGCCCCCCGTGTCGTAGAGGGCGGCGGTGGATGGATCGCCGTTGTTGCGGAAGGCCTGCGCCGCGATGGTCGCGTACTGGGGCGCCGTGAGGTTGGCGGCCATGAGGTCGTCGACCGAGCCGTAGCCACCGGCGGCGCGCAGGTCGTCGAGGGTCACGTGGTGGGTGGCGAGCCCGTCCCAGCCGGCGGCCCCGATGTTCGCCTGCTTGGGGCACGCACTGGCCGGCGGCGGCGGGTTCGATGGTGCGCCGCACAAGAGGCCGGTGAGGATCGGGTTCAGGAGCGCGGCGTTGCCGAGGTCGGCCTGCAGGAGCGTGGACCCGAGGGAGAGGTGAGCGAGGTCGTCTCGGGTGGCCACCGACGTCCTCGTGACGCTCCCGGATCCCGGCCGGAAGTAGTACTTGGTGGTCTCGCTGGCGATCACCTGGACGGCGGTGGGAACCGCGTTGCCCAGCGTCTGCACGAACGTGGTGCCGTTCCATGTGCCCCACTCGATGGCCAGCTTCGAGCGATCGACGCCGTTGCGGTCGGCCGACTGCTGGATGTACGCCGCGTACAGCGCAGGGGTTGTGCCGCCGCTGAGATCGGCACCCGTGATCTTGTCCTCCGTGCGACCGTCGGCGAGGCGGATCATGTCGAGCGACACGATGTCGGCGCGGGCCTGCATGGTGCGCCGGCTCGACCGCTGCTGTCCGAGGTCGATCGCGAACGCGGTCATCAGGATGAGCACGGGCAGCAGCACCGCGACGATCACGAGCGTGGCCCCGCGCTCGTGGTGGTCGAGCGTCATGTGTTCACCCGGGCATCCGAGGTGGCTCGGATCTGCTTGGGGAGGAACGAGGCGATGAGGGGGACCGGCACCACCAGTGGATTCGTCGTGTAGTTGTAGGTGAGGTCGACCTGGACGCAGTTCGGGACGAGGGGATCGTCGACGGGGTTGTCGAGAACGTCGGGTACCGGATCGTCACAGTCGTGCTGGCTCACGAGGCAGGTGAGGCCACCGGCGCCACACGTCTTGTTGAAGCTCTGCACGGCTTGCTGGGTCGCGGTCGTGGCCGTCGCCACCGCGGTGGATGCCGGGTAGGCGACGGCGGCGGCCCGGGCGCCCTCCGCTGCCGCTCGTGTCACGTCCTGCTTGAAGGAGAGGATGAGGCCGAAGTTGATGATGCCGAACACGAGGGTGAGCAGCAGGATCGACACCAGGGCCAGCTCGAGGATCGCGCTGCCCGCGTCGTCGCGGCAGCGGCCTCGGGTGGGGCGTGGTGCTCTGGTCGTCGGGATCATGGTCGCTCCAGCTGGCACTGCCGCCCACAGGCGTGCGGCCACAGCGTACGCAGGGCCCGGCTGCGCCATAGGGCCCTTCTGCTGCCCCGCACCCAATGGGTGGGTTCGTCCCAACTAGGTATCGACCATGCGGTGCCTGCGGACCATGCCCCGATTGGGTGGTTTTCAGGTGCCCTGATCGGACTAGTCAGCCCGTCCGGCGGCGAGGTGGGCGACGTGGTGCGCCACGGCGGGGTCGGTCACGAGGTCCTCGACGGGCATCGGGAGCACCTGCGACCAGTTCGGGCGTTCGCTCGTGGTGCCGGGCACATTGGGTCGCCGCGGCACCTCGCACAGGTCCTCGAGCGTGGCCAGGGCGAGCATCGCCGCACTGCGGCCCAGG
>JBKJIE010000137.1:0-11569 GCA_046598715.1 Acidimicrobiales bacterium
GTGGGGTGGGCTGGGGTGGGGTGGGGGGCAACCCGTACCCTGACGACGTGCTGGATCGCCTGCAAGACCTCGAGCATGAGTTCGACGAGGTGGAAGCGCGCCTGGCCGACCCCCAGGTGATCGCCGACCAAGCGCGCTACCAAGAGGTCACCAAGCGGTACCGGGAGCTCGAGGCCATCGTCGTGCCGACCCGCGAGCTGCGCCAGCGCACCGAGGATCTCGAGACGGCCAAGGAGATGCTGAGCGGCCTCGACGGTGACGACCGTGAGGTGATGCGGGCCGAGGTGAGCGAGGCGGAGGCGGACATCGAGCGCCTCGAAGCCCAGCTGAAGCTCCTGCTCCTGCCGGCGGATCCGAACGACGGCCGGAACGTGATCGTGGAGATCCGCGGGGCCGAGGGTGGCGAGGAGGCCAACCTCTTCGCCCGCGACCTCTTCGAGATGTACCAGGGCTACGCCAGCCGCATGGGGTGGAAGCTCGAGGTGCTCGGCTCCGAGCCGTCCGACATGGGCGGCTTCAACGACATCACCTTCCTGCTCAAGGGCGAAGGCGTGTGGCCCCGCATGAAGCACGAAGGCGGCCCCCATCGGGTGCAGCGCGTGCCGGTCACGGAGAGCCAAGGTCGGATCCACACCTCCTCCGCCACGGTCACCGTGATGCCCGAGGCCGAGGAGGTGGAGGTGGCCATCGAGGACAAGGACCTCAAGATCGACGTCTACCGCTCCTCGGGGCCGGGTGGGCAGAGCGTCAACACCACCGACTCCGCCGTGCGGATCACCCACCTGCCGTCCGGGATCGTCGTGGCCATGCAGGACGAGAAGAGCCAGATCCAGAACCGGGCCAAGGCGCTCGTGGTGCTTCGAGCTCGCCTGCTCAAGTCGGAGCAGGACCGTCAGGCCGCCGAGCTCTCGGCGGAGCGCAAGGGCCAGGTCGGCGGCGGTGGTCGCTCCGAGAAGATCCGCACGTACAACTTCAAGGAGAACCGCCTCACCGACCACCGCATCGGGCTCACCATCTACAAGCTCGAGAAGGTGCTGGCCGGCGAGCTCGACGACGTGGTCGACGCGCTGGTGGCCGACGAGCAGACGCGGCGCCTCAGCGAGTCGGGGTGACCCTGCTCTGGCGCCAGCTGCGCGACGAGTCGCTCGGCCGGCTCGTCGCGGCCGGAGTGGACGACCCGCCCCAGGAGCTCCGCTGGATGATCGAGCGGGCCAGCGGCCGCCCCGCGGCCGAGCAGGTGCTGGCCCTCGACCAGCCGGCCACGGAGCGCGAGGTCAGCCACCTCGATCAGATGGTGGCGCGCCGGGCCGCCGGCGAGCCGCTGCAGTACGTCCTCGGTCGCTGGGGCTTCCGCACCCTCGACCTGCTCGTCGACCGCCGCGTGCTCATCCCCCGACCCGAGACAGAGGTAGTGGCCGGTCTCGCCATCGACGCGCTGGTCGCGCTGCAGCGGCCGGGCGTGGCGGTCGATCTCGGGACGGGGTCGGGGGCGATCGCGCTGTCGCTCGCGGCCGAGCGCTGGCCCGACATCGAGGTCTGGGCCACCGACGCCTCCGCTGATGCGCTCGCGGTCGCGCGGGCCAACCTCGCTGGCCTCGGTCGCCGAGCGGCGGTTGTGCGGCTCCTCGCGGGGGACTGGTTCGCCGCGCTGCCCGACGATCTGCGCGGGCGCGTCGACGTCGTCGTCTCCAACCCGCCCTACGTCGCGTCGAGGGATTCACTCCCCGCCGCAGTGGCCGACTGGGAGCCCACTGCGGCGCTGCTGGCCGGCCCCGATGGGTTGGACGATCTGCGCCGCATCATCGCCGAAGCCCCCGGCTGGCTGGCCGACGACGGCGTGCTCGTCGTCGAGATCGGTGAGACGCAGGGCACCGCGGTCGTGGCCCTGGCCGAGGCCGCCGGCTTCGCCAGCGCGGTCATCGAGCGCGACCGGGCCGGCAAGGACCGTGTCCTGGTCGCGCGCTGACGCACGGAGGAAGAACAGAGCGAGCCTGTGTTGCAGGCGCGCAGTCAGTGGGCGAATCCAACACAAGCTCGGGGGTGGGGGCTGGGGCTGGGCACGACCGTAAGATCGGCGCTCGTGGCGACGCCGGTCATCTCCCTCGATGCGCGCGATGACGGTGCGGTCGTCGAGCAGATCGCGTCGGTCCTGCGAGCGGGCGGCGTGGTGCTGCTGCCCACCGACACCGTGTACGGCCTGGCCGCGCTGCCGGGCGACGCGGCGGCCACGGATCAGCTCTTTGCGCTGAAGGGCCGAGCGCCCGACACGCCGCTGGCGGTGCTGTGCGCGGATGTCGAGCAGGCGCTGGCGCTGGCCGATCCGGCGGTCGAGGCCGCGGTGCGGGCGGTGGCAGCGCAGTGGTGGCCGGGGCCGCTGACCGTCGTGGTGCCGCGCCGCCCCGGCGCGCTCCTGCACCTCGGCGAGCCCGCCACCACCGTCGGACTACGCGTGCCCGATCACGACGTCGTGCGCGCCGTCGCCGCGGCCGTGGGTCCGATCGCGGCCACCAGCGCCAATCGCCACGGCCATCCCACCCCGGCGACTGCAGAGGAGGCGGCCGGGGCCCTCGGAGCGGGCATCGCCCTCGTCGTGGACGGTGGGCGCATGACCACGAGCGCCTCGACCGTCATCGACGCGACGGGTGACCCGTGGACGGTGCTGAGGGAGGGGCCGATCCCCGGGGCCTCGGTCGTCAGCATCGCCAACGCGGCATCGGACGGCGACCGGTAGGTTGGCGGTTGGCCCCGAGGCCGGCGATCGAACCAGGGGGATGCAGCATGCCGTTCCACAAGGGTGATGTGAATGCGACGGTGGATGATCTGCGCCACATCGCCCTGTTTGCGTCGATGTCGAACGCCGACCTCGCCAAGCTGGCCAAGCTCGGCGAGCACGTCGACGCGGTCGAGGGCGCGGTGCTCATGGACCAGGGCGATGTCGGTGTCGAGTGCTTTCTCATCCTCGAGGGTGAGGCAGGCGTGGTGATCAACGGCGAGCGGATCGTGACAGTGGGCCCGGGCTCGATCGTCGGCGAGATGGCCTTGGTGGGCCATCGCCCGCGCAACGCGTCCGTGATCGCACAGACCACGATGCGACTCCTGTCCTTCGACATCGCGGCCTTCAAGCAGCTCCTTGAGACGATGCCCCAGGCACGCGACCACATCTACGTGCTGCTTCGCGATCGCGCCGCGGCCAACAGCGGCGACTGACGCCGGGGGTCGGCGTCAGACCGGCGCTCAGACCAGATCGACAGCGCCGTCGGGGCGCAGCGCCACGCGACGACCGGCGAGGTCGTCGGTGACCATCGCCTTCACCGGGCCCGGCTCCGTGGTGGTGCCCCAGGCGCGGCGCCCGTCGTCGAGCAGACCGACGACGATGCCCGTCTCCGGCGAGCCGTCGCGGTCGTGCATCACGGTCCACGCCTCCACGGTGACGTCACCGGCGGGCTCCTCGCACAGCGCGCGGCGGGGGAGCGCGTCGACCTCGGCCTGCGGCTCGGCATGACGGAAGGGCGTCGAGGGCGGTTCCGTGCCGTACACGCCGAACGCGTGCTTGGTGATGAAGCCGCCGTTGGCAGTCACGAGACCGATGCTTCCCGGGTCGTCGCGCAGCACGTTGGCCATCGTGGCGATCGAGTGCATCACGTAGTTGTTCCACGGGCCGCCGGCGAAGGAGAGGCCACCGGTGACGGTGAGCGGCCGATCGAGGCCCAGGCCGAGCTCCGTCGCCGCGATCTCCACGGCGGAGGGGAAGCAGGAGTAGAGGTCGACGTGGGCGAGATCGTCGACACCGACGCGGGCGAGGTCGAGCGCGGCGCGCCCGGCGAGGCGCATGGCGGGCGAGCGGCCGATCCGATCGCGCTCCGACACGAAGTAGTGGTCGTGCGCGTCGCTGCCGCTGTACGGGAACACCCAACGATCGCGGGGCACCCGGAGCGACGCGGCCCGCTCAGCCGAGCACAGGATCACGCCGGCCCCTTGCTCGACCGCGTTGTTGGAGTTCATCAGCTTCGTGTACGGGAACCCGATCATGCGGTTGCTGGGCGACGGGGTGCGGATCTCCTCGGCGGTGAACGCCTGCTGGATCCATGCATGCGGGTTGCCCGCCGCCACCTCGCTGAAGCGGGCCCACAGCTCGGACATCACCACGAGGTGGTCTTGGAGGCTGCGCCCGAGCTCGATCCGATGCGCCTGCTCGAACAGCGGGTACAGCTGCACTGGGAGCATCACGCCGCGCGCCTGCTCACCAGGTGCCGACATCGGCACGTCGGCGGTCGACGCCCGGGCCAGAGGCACGTCGTCGCCCTGGCGGGTCCAACCGGCGTCGGCACCGCTCTTGCGGTTGCCGGAGCGCGTGCGCCACGCCTCGGCGCCGCCAAGGAGCACGAGGTCGGCCTCGCCAGCCTGGATGGCGAGGCACGCCTGGTTGACCAGTGACTGCGGGCTGTTGCCACCCATCCCGGACAGGCTCGTGTCGCGGGGCGCGGCGCCGAGGCGCTGGGCGACGAGGAGACCCGGATCGCGGTAGCGCCACGACAGGAGGGAGACGACGTGCACCGCGTCGGCGCCGGTGAGCGCGTCCGACCCCAGGCCGGCATCGTCGGCGGCTCGACGGAGCGCTTCGACGATCAGATCGACGGGCTCGAGCGGCGCCTCGCCCTGGTCGACGCGGCGGCTGATCTGGCCGCCGCCGATCAGGACGGGTGTGCGGGGATCGACCATCTTGGGGGGTTCCTCCGGGAGTACTTGACTGCTCGGTCAAGTCTAGGGAGGGGCCCGTACCCACCTACAATCGCCCCATCGACGTGCTCCTGCTCTGCACCGCCAACCAGTGCCGTTCCCCGATGGCCGCGGCCCTGTTGCGTCACCACCTCGGTGCGGCCGCCCACGACGTGCAGGTGTCGTCGGCCGGCGTGCTCCCGGGGGGCCGCCCAGCGACGGCGCACGCCCAGGCCACCATGGCGGACCGCAGCCTCGATCTGTCCGATCACGAGAGCCGCCATCTCGAGCGTCCGCTGATCGACGAAGCCGATCTCGTGATCGGGATGGCCCGCGAGCACGTGCGCGAGGTGGCCGTGCTCGCCCCCGACGCCTTGTCTCGCACCTTCACGCTCAAGGAGCTGGTGCGGGCCGCCACCGCGGTGGGGCCGCGTCGCGTCGACGAGTCGATGGCGGAGTGGTTGGCCCGGGTGGGAGCGGGCCGCCGGCGCGAGTCGCTCGTCGGCATCGGGCACGATGAGGCCTACGACATCGCGGATCCCGTGGGACGGGGTCGGCGTGACTACGACGCCACCGCCGAAGAGCTCGACCACCTGCTGGCCCTGCTCGTCGAGATGGCCTGGCCCTCCGGGCTGCAACACGGACAGGAGCGCAGCGCATGAAGGTGGCCATCGGGGCGGATCACGCCGGCGTCGAGCTCAAAGCGCACCTCGTGGCCGAGCTCGGGCGGCTCGGTCACGAGGTCCTCGACCTCGGCACCCACTCCACCGACTCCGTCGACTACCCGCCGATCTGTGCGGCCGTGGGGCGAGCCGTCGTGCAGGGCGAGGCCGACCGCGGCATCGTCCTCGGCGGCTCCGGTCAGGGCGAGCAGATCGCCGCCAACAAGGTGCACGGCGTGCGGGCTGCCCTCTGCAACGACCTCTTCACCGCTCGCCTCAGCCGCGAGCACAACGACGCCAACGTGCTGTCGATGGGTGGGCGGATCGTCGCCGCCGGCCTGGCCAGTGAGATCCTCGAGCTGTGGCTCACCACCACGTTCGAGGGCGGTCGCCACGAGCGTCGCGTCGCCCAGATCGCCGAGATCGAACGCCAAGAGCAGGAGTAGGAGCGCACCATGCCGTGGCCCAGCAACCCCGATGACGAGATCTTCACGCTGATCGACCGCGAGGTCGAGCGGCAGAACACCACGCTGCAGCTGATCGCCAGCGAGAACTTCACCTCGCCGGCCGTGCTGCGAGCGACGGGTTCCGTGCTCACGAACAAGTACAGCGAGGGCTACCCGTCGAAGCGCTACTACGGCGGCAACGAGGTCATCGACGAGGTCGAGAACATCGCGCGCGATCGGGCCAAGGAGCTCTTTGGCGCTCCCCACGCCAACGTGCAGCCCCACGCCGGCGCCAACGCCAACATGGCGGTGTACCTCGCGCTGCTGCAGCCCGGGGACACGGTGCTCGGCCTGCGCCTCGACCAGGGCGGTCACCTCACCCACGGGTCGCCCGTGAACGCCAGCGGCAAGCTCTACAACTTCGTGTCCTACGGGGTGACGCCGAGCGACGAGCGCATCGACACCGAGCAGGTGCGCGAGCTGGCCCACGAGCACCGACCCAAGATGATCGTCACGGGTGCCACGGCCTATCCGCGGATCATCGACCCTCGCCCCTTCCGTCAGATCGCAGACGAGGTGGGCGCGCTCTTCATGTTCGACGCTGCGCACATCGCCGGCCTCGTCGCCGGTGGCCAGCACCCGAACCCGATGGAGCACGGCGCCGACATCATGACCTTCACCACCCACAAGACCCTCCGGGGTCCGCGGGCGGGGGCCATCCTCTGCACCGCCGAGCTGGCCGAGGTCATCGACAAGTCGGTCTTCCCCGGGCTGCAGGGCGGTCCGCTCGACCACGTCGTCGCCGCGAAGGCGATCGCCTTCGCCGAGGCAGCCACACCGGAGTTCCGCGAGTACGCCGCCCAGATCGTCCGCAACGCCGCCGCTCTCGCCGAAGCACTCGCCGGCCACGGTCTGCGCCTCGTGTCGGGGGGCACCGACAACCACCTGATGCTGGTCGACCTCCGCTCGTTCGACCCCGACCTGTCCGGCAAGAAGGCCCGCCTGGCCCTCGACAAGGCCGGCATCAGCCTCAACGAGAACACGGTGCCCGACGACCCGCGGCCGCCCTACATCACCTCCGGGCTCCGCATCGGCACGCCCGCCGTGACCACCCAGGGCATGACCGAGCCGGAGATGGCGATCATCGCCGCGCTCATCCATCGCGTGCTGGTGGGTCGTGAGGACCCTGCCGAGCTGGCGGCCGTGCGCGATGAGGTGTTCACGCTCTGCTCGAAGTTCATGCCCTACCCGAGCGGAGGCTGATCGCTCGAGTGGGCGAGTACCTGGGGCAGTTCACGCCGGTCATCCTCGGCGCCGCGCTCGTCACGCTCGTGTCGACGCCGCTGTTCCGGCGACTGTCCTTCGCGATCGGGGCCGTGCAGCGGCCCGACGAGCGTCGTGTGCACACGGAGCCGACCGCCCTCCTCGGCGGGGCCGCAATCCTGCTGGGCTTCCTCGCCGGCATGGGCGTGGCCTGGCAGGCCGATCGCTTCCACGCGGTGTTCCAGGCCACCACCGTGCCGCTCGGCGTTGCCCTGGCCGCGGTGGTGATCTTCACGGTCGGTCAGGTCGACGACCTGCGGGAGGTGTCACCGCCCGCGAAGATCGCCGGCACCGTCCTGGCCGGCAGCATCCTGTCGATCGCGGGCGTGAGCATCCTGTTCTTTCGCATCCCCTTCGTGGGGCTGCTGTCGCTGTCGCCGGACATGTCGGCGTTGCTCACCGTGATCTGGGTCATCGGCATGTCCACGGCGATCAACTACGTCGACGGCCTCGATGGGCTCGCCGCAGGCATCGTCGCGATCGGCGCTGCCGCGCTGCTCCTCTACTGCGAGCGGCTCTCGGGTGTGGGTGCCATCGGCCAGGACAACGCTGGTCCGATCATCGCGGCCGCGGTGTTCGGAGCGTGCCTCGGATTCCTGCCCCACAACTTCCACCCCGCCAAGATCTTCATGGGCGACGCGGGCGCGCTGCTGCTCGGGCTGCTCATGGCCGCCGCCACCATCGCCGTGGGCGGCAACACCGACGCCCAGTTCTCCGGGCAGACCTTCTTCTTCTTCGCCCCGCTGTTCATCCCGCTCCTGATCCTCGGCGTGCCCATCATCGACACGGCGTTCTCGATCGTGCGGCGAGCCCGCCGGGGGGCTGGCGTCACCGTCGCCGACAAGGATCACCTCCACCATCGCTTGATGCGGTTGGGCCACGGGCAACGTCGGAGCGTGCTGATCCTGTGGGCCTGGACCGTGCTCCTGTCGGCCATCGTGCTCTACCCCACCTACACCCAGGGCAAGGGTGACCTCTACATCCCCGCGGCGCTCGCCGTGGCGGCGCTGCTGCTCTACACCTGGTTCGGCCCGGGGGTCAGGTCGCGACGCGAAGCGGAGTGATCGCCCGGTTTGCGGGGGTCCCGGGATCCAATGTTAGGGTTACCGAACAACAGCACGTCGGGTACCCCTGACTCGGGCCGACTTCCGCTGAGCACTCGCACACAAGGATCACCATGTTCGGCAACTTCCTCATCGGCCTGCGCGAAGGCCTCGAAGCAGCGCTCATCGTCGGCATCCTCGTCGCCTACCTGGTGCGGGTCGGACGCACCGAGCGCCTGCGCCCCCTGTGGATCGGCGTCGGTCTGGCTGTGGGCCTGTCGCTCGGTGCCGGGGCGCTGCTCACCTTCACCCAGCACGGCCTCGACACGTTCAAGGCGCAGGAGACCTTCGGTGGCGTGATGTCGATCGTGGCCGTCGGGTTCGTCACCTGGATGATCTTCTGGATGCGCCGCACCTCGCGGGGCATGAAGGCCGAGCTGCAGGGCCGGCTCGACTCTGCCCTCAGCGGGGGAGCGGGAGCAGTCGTGCTCACCGCCTTCATCGCCACCGCCCGGGAAGGACTCGAGACCGCGCTGTTCGTGTGGTCGGCGGCGAAGGCCACCGAGACCACCACCGCGCCGATCATCGGCGCCGCCCTCGGCATCGGGCTTGCCGTGCTGCTCGGCTGGCTGCTCTACCGCCGAGCTGTCCACCTCGATCTCGCCAAGTTCTTCACCTGGACCGGCGCTGGTCTCATCGTTGTCGCCGCCGGCGTGCTCGCCTACGGCATCCACGACCTGTGGGAGGCCGGCGTGGTCTCTGGCGGGCTGTTCGATGCACGAGCCTTCGACGTCTCGGCGCAGATCCCGCCGAGCAGCTGGTACGGCACGCTGCTACGAGGGACGGTCAACTTCCGACCCGACCCGGCATGGGCTGAGGTCGTGGCCTGGTTCGCCTACCTCACGATCGCCATGACCCTCTTCTTCCGCAAGCCACGCCCCCAGCCGGCCGCCCCGGCGGCGCGGTCGACCGACAACGTCTCCGCCGCCTCGGTGGCCGGAGACTGATCCCCCCAGGAGCATCGTGCGCAAGTCCTTCACCCCCGTTCTCGTCGCGGCCGCGGCCGCCGTGCTCGTCGCCGCCTGCGGCGGTACCGACGGCACACCCGTCGTGCAGCTCACGGCGTCCAACGACTCGTGCGTTGCGGCGACGACCGAGCTCGACGCCGGCAAGACGACCTTCCGGATCCGAAACGATGGGGATCGGGTCACGGAGGTCTACATCTACGCCAAGGGCGACCGGGTCATGACCGAGCGGGAGAACATCGGCCCCGGAACAAGCGCAGACCTCACCGCCGACCTCACCGCCGGCACCTACGAGATCGCCTGCAAGCCCGGCCAGAAGGGCGACGGCATCCGACAGTCGCTCATCGTCACCGGCAAGGGCGGTGCGGCTCAGCCCACGAGCGGCGACGTTGACGTGCGCCTGACCGCTGTCGACTTCGGCTTCCAGGGGCTCGACTCGCTCGATCTGCAGGCCGGTTCCCGTGTGAAGTTCGAGATGACGAACCAGGGCACCATCGAGCACGAGTTCGAGGTGTTCGGGCCCGACGGCGACGTGCTCGGCGAGGTCGGTCCGACCGCGGCGGGCGAGGAGGGGGACGTGGTCCTGGACCTCGATCAGCCCGGCACGTATCGGTACGTGTGCGGAATCGACGATCACGAGCAGCAGGGCATGGCAGGCACCTTCGAGGTGGCCTAGCGCGCTCCGCCGACGGGTCGCGAGCCTTCGAACTCCGGCTCGCGACTCCGCTAAGGTTCCCCGCCGGCCGAGCCACGGGACGGATTTGCCCCTCCCGTGTTTGGGGTTCTAGGTTGCGAATTACTTCACAAGCGTTCGTCTGCGGACGAGCTCGAGGGTCTTGAGGTCCTGACGAGGGTGTTCGACGTGTCCGCGAAGCGTGAGCTCAACAACGGCTTCGGCAACGCGCTGACGGTCGCTGTCGAGCTGGCCGTGACCCCCGCGATCTTTGCGTTGCTGGGGTGGCAGATCGACCGCTGGCTCGGCACCTCGCCGCTGTTCCTCCTCGTCTTCTTCGTGTTCACGGTCGGCTACGTCAGCTGGAAGCAGTACGTGACCTACGACGCCAAGATGCGCCACCAGGAGCACGAGCTGCTCGGGCGCCACGCCGATCGGCGCCCCACATGAACGCCATCGATCGTCACGCACCCGTGCCCCCCGCTCCCGAGGTGGAGCGCGAGCTGGTGTTCGACATGCTGAAGCGCGGCGTCTGGTTCGCACCCGCGATCCTGGTGCTCGCCACGCTCATCTGGGGCACGAAGGGCGCGTCGTCGGCGACCGTCGCCATCGCGCTGGTCGCCGTGAACCTCGTCCTCGCCGCCGTCGGGCTGTCGTGGGCCGCCAAGGTCTCGCTCACCGCCATCATGGCCATGTCGCTCGGCGGCTTCGCCGTGCGGATGGGCCTCGTGTGCGCCGTGCTCCTCGCCGTGCGTCACGCCTCCTGGGTCAACCTCACGGCCCTCGGCATCACCGTGCTCGTCACGCACCTCGGGCTCCTGTTCTGGGAGCTCCGCTACGTATCAGCCTCGCTCGCCTTCCCGGGTCTCAAGCCCGCCCCTACCAAGGAGCCCGCCGCCTCGTGATCTTCGGCCTGGAGTTCCCGCCCATCTCCCACGTCGTGGAGTGGCCCACCCTGTTCGGCAGCGGAGCGTTCGCCGTCAACAAGGTGATCATCCTCATGTGGGTGTCGGCCGCTCTTGCCTTCGCCGTGATGTTCCTCGGCGGCCGCAAGCAGGCGCTGGTGCCCACCGGCGTGCAGAACATCGCTGAGTCGGCCGTCGGCTTCATCGAGGACGGCATCATCCTCGAGACGATCGGCCCCGACGGGCTCAAGTACACGCCCTACCTGCTCACGCTGTTCACCTTCATCCTCACCTGCAACGTCTGGGGCCTCATCCCCGGCGTGCAGATGCCGGTGAACGCCCGCATCGCGCTCCCCGCCTTCCTCGCCATCCTGGTGTGGCTCAGCTACCACATCATCGGCATCAAGTCGCAGGGCGTGCTGCACTACTTCAAGTCCGCCACCGTGCCGCCGGGCGTGCCCAAGGCGATCCTCCCGCTCGTGTTCCTCATCGAGCTGATGGGCATCCTCGTCACCCGTCCCCTCTCTCTGGCAGTCCGGCTCTTCGCCAACATGATCGCCGGCCACCTGCTCCTCGTGACCTTCGCCGTCCTGTGCCAGGCCCTCTTCGAGGCCACCTATGCCGGGGCCGTCCTGCCGTTCGCGCTGCTGCTCTTCCTCAGCGCCTTCGAGATCCTGGTGGCCTTCCTCCAGGCGTACATCTTCACCATCCTCGCCGCCGTGTACATCGGCGGTGCCATGCACCCCGAGCACTAAGAGAAAGATCAAGGAGAACAT
>JBKJIE010000135.1:0-6865 GCA_046598715.1 Acidimicrobiales bacterium
TGGGTGCTCGCCAGCTATCACGTGAGCCAGCAGAACACCTTCACGGGCACGCTCACCGAGCCCATGCTCGACGCCGTGCTCGGTCGGGCGACCGCGCTGCTCGCTACCTGATGAGCGCGGTGATCTCGCCGATGCCGTAGAGCACGGCAGTGCACCCGAGGAACGATGCCACCACCACCCGCAAGCGGCGGTCGGTGGCTCGGATGGTGAGCGCCGCGCCGATGCGAGCGCCCGGCACCACCCCGATGACCAGCGCCAGCGCGACCCGCCAGTTGACGTGGCCTTGGAGCGCATGGGTGATCGTGCCGGGGAAGGCGAAGGCGCCGACGCACACGAGGGAGGTGGCGATGGCCGACTTCACCTCGATGCGCGCGAGCTGCACGAACGCCGGGACCATGATCACCCCGCCGCCGATGCCGAGCAGTCCCGAGAGCAGTCCAGACACGGCGCCGATGGCTGCGTAGCGGGCGACGAGCGACCGCTCGTCGTCGGTGTCGGCCCCTGCGGGGGGACCGCCGGTGGGCGCCTCGGGTGCGTCGGTCTCCGCGTGCGGCTCGTGGGGCGGGAGCGCCGGCGCGGTCTGGCCCATCCGATACGACGACAGCCCGAGCAGGCCCGCGGTCATGAGCTGCAGGAGGTGGCCATTGCCGGGCACGTGCTCCGAGGCGATGCTGCCGATCACCGCAGCGACGAGGCCCGTGGGCACCGTGGCCACCACCGCCGGCCATCGGATGAGGCCCTCCCGGACGTAGCGGACCGCTCCACTCGCCGCCCCGGGGATGATCACCGGCAGGGCGGTGCCGATCACGAGGAGCGGCTCCAGGCCCAGGAGCCGCATGCCCGGCTGGGAGATCACGCCGCCACCCACGCCAAACAGGCCGGACAGCACGCCGGTGGCGGCGCCGAGCACGACGGTGAGCAGGTCGCGCAGGGGGCCGACATCCATCCCGGAGGGTCTAGTGCACCCGCCCATCCGGGCGCCCCGCGGGCTGGTGCGCGGGCCATGCGCGAAATGGTCCGATCTGACCATTCACGGGTTCACACGTTGGCGCGACGCTGAGCCCATGGCCACCCGCCTCCCCGGCATGCTCGAACGCTATGAGGTCATCGGCCAGCCTGTGGTGGGCCCCACCCGGCTCTCCTACGTGCCGTGGATCGATCAGGCGTGCGCGCCGTACGAGGTCACTCGGCTGCCCAACTGCACGGTCGTGGGTCTGTGGGATGCGCTGCGTCGAGCGGAGCAGCTCGCCAGCTGACGCAGGGTCCCGCTAGGGCTTTTTGGCGGGGTTCCTGGGGAAGTCGACGGCGGTCACCGGCCAGCGATCGCGGCTCTTCTGGGACAGCTTGTTCATGAGGGCGATGGCCCCCGGGTCGTCGTCGCCGGGTCGGGCGATGATCGATCCGTCGGAGATCATCCGGCTGATGATCTCGCGCCCGAGGTCGGTGCGGACGATGGTGAGGGTCCAGTCGTTGTCCTTGCCGATGCCGCCGGTGGAGATGTCGGCGTGCTCAGCCGCGAAGTCGGGGCAGTACGTGCACCCCTCGCGCGTCCAGGCGTGGCACTCCTTGAGGTTGATCTCGTGGTAGCTGCCGTCGCGCATCCAGATCTGGAACACGCCCTTGATGTTCATCTTGGTCATCTCGGACTTGGACAACCCGTACTTCGTCCAGAAGAGCTCCTCGAAGATCGAGTCGTCGAAGGTCTTCGAGCAGAGCAGGCCGATGTTGAACACGATGGGCTTGCCCACCTTGCCGACCTTGCGGCTCCACATCACCGGCGGCACCGACGACTGGCAGCTCATGCCCACGAGGGCCAGCTTGGAGAAGCCACGCTCGAGCGCCTCGTCGAAGGCGAGGGTGTTGGCTGAGTACGTGTAGCGCGACCCTGCGGCGGCGAGCACCTCTTCCTTGGTCGACGCCACGCCAGGTCGGGCCTTCCAGCCGTCTTCCCCCGTGCCCTCCACGTAGGAGGTGAGGGCGGCATCGATGTAGCCCTTGTCGAGCGCCCAGATCAGCAGCGCCGACACGAGGCCACCGTCCTGGCCCATCTGATGGACCATGTCGTCGCTGGCCCGGGTGAGCAGCACGTCCTGATAGATGCCGGCCGCCTCCTCCGGCTTGCGCACACGGGCGAAGAGGTGCTCGTCGGCCGACGGTTCCCACGCCCGGAAGCGGGGGCAGGCGCGCGTGCACGAGGTGCAGCCCTTCTGGCCGTGGATGCAGTCGTCGAGGCCGAGCTCCTCCTCGAGGTGGAAGGGCTTGTAGGCCCCAGGGGCGTGCTCGTAGCCGATGACGTCGTGCGGGCAGGCGATCACGCAACCGGCGCATCCGGTGCAGAGCCCCGAGGTGATGACCTCGTCGAAGAGCTCCTTCCACTGGAACTGCCAGCGGTCCTTGTTGCCCGCGGAGAGCGCGTACGGGGCCCCCTCGTCGGTCTCGGTCACGGTCATGGCCCGACTCTAGGCACCCCCGGGTAGCAGCAGACGAGGTGACACGTGTCAGGAGGTTGGGTCAACATCTCTGAATGGACCTGACCTACCCGCCCGAGGCCGAATCGTTCCGCGTCGAGATCCGCAGCTGGCTGGAGGAGAACCTCCCGGCGGGGTGGTTCGACGCTGGCTTCGAGATGTCGCCCGAGGACCGGGCGGCCTTCAACGAAGCGTGGCCCGCCAAGCTGCACGACGGCGGTTGGATCTGCGCCACGTGGCCGAAGGAGTATGGCGGCAAGGGCCTCACGCTTATGCAGGGGGTAGTGCTGGCCGAGGAGTTCGCCCGGGCCAAGGCGCCGCTGCGGGCTGACTTCTTCGGCGACACGCTCGTGGGGCCCACGATCCTGCAGTGGGGCACCGAGGAGCAGAAGAAGGAGTACCTGCCGAAGATCATGAGCGGCGAGATGCGCTGGTGTCAGGGCTTCAGCGAGCCCGACTCGGGCTCCGACCTCGCGTCGCTCAAGACCACCGCCGTGCTCGACGGTGACGAGTGGGTGATCAACGGGCAGAAGGTGTGGACCACGCAGGCTCAGTTCGCCGACTTCTGCTTCCTCCTCGCTCGCACCGACCCTGATGTCGTGAAGCAGGCCGGGATCTCCTACCTGCTCGTGCCGATGGACCAGCCCGGCATCGAGGTGCGCCCGATCACCCAGCCCGATGGCACCGCCGAGTTCAACGAGGTGTTCTTCGCCGACGCCCGGTGCCCGCAGGCCAACGTCGTGGGTGGCCTCAACAACGGCTGGGCCGTCGCCAACACCACGCTCGGCTTCGAGCGCGGGCAGTCGGCCACCACCGGGTACCGACGCTTCGAGGAGGAGCTGCGCCTCATGACCGAGGCGGCCCAGCGCAACGGCGCCATCGACGATCCGGTCATCCGTCAGCGTCTCGCCACCTACTACACGAAGGTGCAGATCACCCGGGTGAACGGCCTGCGCTCGCTCACCGTGGCCGTGACCGGCCGGAAGGACCCCGCGGTGGCCGCGTTGGGGGCGACCAACAAGATGTGGTGGTCGGAGATGCACAAGGAGGCCATGGAGCTGGCCCTCGACATCTACGGCGCCCAGGCGATGCTGGCCGATTGCGGGCCCGCCTCGGCCACGTGGCCGGCCACGATGCGCGGGGGCGGCAAGGGTGGCTACTCGGTGAGCCCGATGGTGTCCGCCTTCTTCTTCAGCCGCTCCGAGACGATCTGGGGTGGCACCTCGCAGATCCAGCGCAACATCGTCGGCGAGAAGGTGCTGGGCCTGCCCAAGGAGCCCAAGGCGCCGGCCAAGTAGCCAACGTGACTGTCGAGGGGATGGGTGCCGCCAGTAGCGTCGTGGACCCATGCGCCCTGCTCGTCCCCCCCGTGCGCGCGGCCGCACCTGGCCGCAACGGCTGGTCGTGGCCACGGGTTCGATGGTGGTGGTGGCCTGTGTCGGGGCCGCGGTGGCCGGGGGGTACTTCGGGCTGCGGTTTGCGCAGATCGACCGAGTTGGGAACATCAAGATCGCGGCGGCCGCGGCCGGTGAGCCCGCCAACTACCTGCTGGTGGGCACGGACAGCCGCCAGGGCCTCGACCCCGACACGGCGGGCTTCACCGACGACGGCCAGACGGGCTGCAATTGCACCGACACGATCATGGTGCTGCGCGTCGACCCCAAGGCGAAGCAGGCGCAGATCCTCTCGTTCCCTCGGGATCTCTGGATCCCGATCGCCGGCACCCGTGGCTCTGCCCGCATCAACACCGCTCATGCCAAGGGTGAGCAGGCCCTGATCGACACGATCGAGCAGAACTTCGGCGTGCCGATCAACCACTACGTCGAGATCGACTTCGTCGGCTTCGAGAAGCTCGTGAACGCGGTGGGCGGCATCCCGCTGTGGTTCGACGCTCCTGTGCGCGACAAGCACACCGGCCTGAGCGTCCCCAGCGCCGCCTGCCAGGTGCTCGACGGCGAGCAGGCCCGCAAGTTCGTGCGATCGCGCTACCTCGAGTACAAGGGAGCCGACGGGCGGTGGCACACCGATGGCACGGCCGACCTGGGCCGCATCACCCGCCAGCAGGTCTTCATCCGTCGGGCCATCGCCAAGGCGGTGGGCAAGGGCCTCACCAACCCGGCCACGCTCAACCAGCTCGTCTCGGCCGGCGTCGACAACGTTCGCCTCGACCATCGGCTGAACGCCGGTGACCTCCTCGACCTGGGCCGCCAGTTCGCCAGGTTCAACTCGCAGGATCTCGTCGGGTACAGCATCCCCTCGGAGCCGTTCCGCACCGGGGCGGGGGCGGCGGTGGAGCGACCGCTGATGCGCGAGGCGGAGCCCATGCTCAACATCTTCCGCGGGCTGCCGCCGGGCACGATCAGCCCCGGGTCGATCGACGTGCGTGTGCTGAACGGGAGTGGCGTCGCTGGTCGGGCCGCAGATGCCGCCGGGGCCTTGAAGGCCATCGGGTTCCCGATCAAGTTCGTGGGCTCCTACACGCGGGGAACGGTCAAGCGCACCACGGTGGTCTTCGGTGATGGCGGCGAGGCGGCGGCACGGCTCGTCGCTCGGCACATCACTGGTGGCGCCCCGCTCGTCCACGACGCGACGGTGGCGAAGGGTGAGGTGGTGGTGGTCACGGGATCCGACTTCACCACGATCCACGACCAGCCCGCCCCCGAAGGATCACCCGACGAGCTGCGGAGCACCACGTCCACCACGGTCGCGCCCACGTCGAGCACCGTGCCCGGTGAGACCACCACCACGGTGCCCCCGACCACCACCACCACGATGAAGCCGGCCGGCTACAGCACCGGTGAGCCGCCCCCAGGGGTGCGCTGCGGCTGAACACGGCAGCGCGACGCCGTCGAGCCCGGTGGTGCCAGCACCACTGGCAGACGCAAGCCAGTCTCCATGCCCTCACCAGCATCTGGGCGCAGAATCGCTCATAGAGGGCGAAGCGACCACGGAGCTGGGCATGACGGATCGACCTGTACTCATCCTCGGAGGCGGCATCGGCGGCCTCACGACCGCGCTGGCGCTGCACCAGCGGGGCATCGACTGCCAGGTGCACGAGCGCGCGTCGGCGCTGGCCGAGATCGGTGCCGGCCTCGGCCTCTGGCCGAACGCGCTGGCGGTGTTCGACGAGCTGGGCATCGGCGACAAGGTGAGAGGACTGGCAGGGAGCTGGGACGTGGCCGGTCTGCGCCGAGCCGACGGACGGTTCATGGTGCAGTACCGGGCCGACCAGATGAGCGCCCGACTCGGCGAGCCGACGATCGGGGCGCACCGGGGCGAGCTCCAAGCGGTGCTGGTCAACGCGTTGCCCCACGGGATCCTCCACCTCGATCGCGAGGTGATCGCCGTCGAGGACGAGCCCGGCGGTCCGGTGCGCGTGCGCTTCGCGGACGGTTCGGCGGTCGAGGCGGATGTGGTGATCGCGGCCGACGGCCGCCGGTCACGGATCCGCGCACAGCTCTTCGGCGAGCGCCCGCTGCATGACTGCCACGCGGTCGGCTGGCGAGGAACCGCCCGCCCGCCGGCGGGTGCGGACTGGTGCAGGCAGGTCGGCGAGACGTGGTCAGGCCAGCTGCGCTTCGGGATCCTCCCGATCAGCGAGGGGCGCGTCACGTGGTACGCGGCCGCCCGCGAGTTCCACGACGGAGGCAGCCGGGCCGAGCTGCGAGCGCGGTTTGGCCACCTCCACCACCCGATCCCGGATCTCATCGAGGCCACGCCCGACGACGCCATCTGGCGCGACTCGATCGACGACCTCTTCCCCATCCGTCGCTGGCACAAGGGGCGGGTGGCGCTCCTCGGGGATGCCGCGCACCCGATGACACCCGACCTCGGACAGGGTGCCTGCCACGCGGTGCTCGACGCGCGGGCGATCGCGGCTGCGCTCGCCGAGCACCGTGATCCGACGATGGCGTTCGCGCACTACCAGCGCGTCCGTCGGCGCAGTGCTGCCCGCATGGTCATGGTGGCCCGCATGGCCTCGGCCAGCGGTGGCGCGGGTGGTCGGATCGGCAGCGCCGTGGCCGAGGCAGTCGTGTCGAGGGTCCCGCGTGGGCTCGCGCTCCGGGCGCTCGGCAAGGTCGTCGCCGGCTGACCTGCTGCCGGCGAGGTTGGGGACAAGGGCGCGCGCTCACGGCGCCCTAGTGCCCCGAACCTCATTTCGCTGGCGCCCTCGGCAGGACTCGAACCTGCGCCACCGGCTCCGGAGGCCGGACTCCTTCGCCATATAAGCCCAGGTCAGAGGCGGTGTCACACCGCCTGCTCTAGTCTCCTCCCATGTCCCTCCCAACGCTGCCGCTCACTGGACGGCCATTGGCGGACGTGGCGGTCTTCAGCGTGCAACGCCGCTCTGGCGAACGCAACAAGCGGCCGTGGATCGCCCGCTGGTCGGTCGTCGG
>JBKJIE010000034.1:0-10954 GCA_046598715.1 Acidimicrobiales bacterium
GCGCGCTCCTCGAGCCAGCCGACGCGGAACCGGTGGATCAGCAGCCAGACGAACAGCAGGGAGAACACCACGATCCCGAGCATGAGCGTGAAGAGCATCGTGCCCTCGATGGTGGGGTCGAGCCGCGTGATCGTGGCCTTCTGATGCAGTGACCGCCACCAGTCGACCGAGTAGTGGACGATCATCACGTTCGGGAAGAGGAGCAGGCCCACGACGGCGCCTCGCACGCCGCGCTGCGCGGCATCGCCGCTCTCGTTGTCGACCTGGCGCAGCGCGAGATAGCCGACGAGCAGGATGAACAGCAGCGTGGTGGACGTGATGCGCGGGTCCCAGTCCCAGTAGGTGCCCCAGGTGGGACGTCCCCAGATCGACCCGGTGACCAAGCAGGCCGCGGTGAACACGAGGCCCACCTCCGCGGCGGCGCCCCCCAGCACCCACCAGCCCTCTGACCGCTTCCGCAACCACATGGCCGAGGCCAGCGTCGTGAGGCCGCAGGCGGAGAAGGCGACGATCGCGGTGGGGACGTGCACGTACATGATCCGCACGGCATCGCCCTGCACGATGTCCGCAGGACTCCAGACGAGCGCGTAGGCCAGCAGCAGGGCCAGGCCAGCCAGCGAGAGGCCACCGAGAACGCGAGTAGCGCCCGAGGCGGTTGAGGGGCGGGGGGCGGACATCAGGACTCCTCCAAGAGGGGGCCGAAGGCGAGTGTGCCGAAGGTGAGGTAGAGCAGGGCGAACACACCGAGCAGACCGCACCACGGCCAACCATCTGAGGCCGCGCCCCCCAGCGCGGCCTCGAAGGCCTTGGTGGCGCCGATCAGCACGGGCGACAGGACGGGCAGGAGGAGGATCGGGAGAAGCGTCTCGCGGACGCGCAGTCCGGCGGCAAGCACGCCGTACAGCGTGCCCGCTGCAGCGAGCCCCGCGGTCGCGGCCCCGCAGGTGGCCAGGAGCAGGGGCCATCCGGTGACCTCAGCTCCGTACATGAGCACCACCCCGCCGGCGAGCACGATCTCGAGCGCGACCAGCTGCACCGCGATGGCAGCCGCCTTGCCGAGGAAGATGCCGGCGGGATCCAGACCCGAGAGGCGCAGGGCATCGCGTCCACCGTCGGCCGCCTCGATGGTGAAGGCCCGCTGGATGGCCAGCAGGGCGCAGAACAGCACAGCCACCCAGAACAGGCCGGAGCTGGCCCGGGCCAGCACTCCCCGATCGGGGTCGAGGGCGACACCGAAGAGGATGAGCACGAGCACGGCGAAGGGCGTCACCTGTTGGAGCGTGACCTTCGAGCGGAGCTCGACGCGCAGGTCCTTGCCTGCGATGAGCGCGGCGTCACGGAACAAGCGCTGGCTCCTCGTCGACGAGGGCCGTGGTGGCGGCGACGTCGGTGGTGCCACCGGCGATGTTCACGGTTCGATCCGCCAGGGCCTCGGCCCGGTCGAGCTCGTGCGACGACAGCACGACCGTGGCTCCCTCGGCGACGGCGCGGCGGACCAGACCGTCGAGGAGATCGCGGCCGGCATGGTCGAGCCCGGCGTGGGGCTCATCGAGCAGCCACAGCTCGGGCCGCCGGGCAAGGAGGCACGCCAGCGAGGTGCGCCGACGCTGACCCGCCGACAAGCTGGCCACGATGAGATCAGCGAGGCGACCATCGAGGCCGCAGGCGGTGAGGGATGCGTCGATGTCAGCCGCCTCGGCGCCAGCGGCCCGACCCCAGAAGCGGACGTTGTCGGCCACGGTGAGGTCGTCGTAGAGACCCGAGGCGTGGCCGAGGTAGCCGACCCGTCGGCGGAGGGCCCGGGCCTCTCGTCGGATGCCGAGGTCGTGGCCCAGGACGTGCGCCTCACCACGGGTGACGGCCAGCAGCCCGGCGCAGAGGCGCAGGAGCGTGGTCTTGCCCGCTCCGTTCGGTCCGCGAAGGAGCACGATCTCACCGGCGGTCACGTCGAGGTCGATCCCGGCCAGGGCGGGGAACCGGCCCAGGAGCGTCACCGCGCCGCGGAGGTGGACGACGGGTTCCATGGGGATCGACCAAGGCTACTGACGCCCCCGAGATGCGACCAAGGCGGGCGGTCGGGCCCAGTAGCCTCGGCCGATGCGGCTGGCGAAGGTCCTCGGAGCGATCGGGCGCACCTGCATCACCGCGGGCGTGCTGATCCTGCTGTTCGTCGTCTACCAGCTGTGGGGCACCGGGATCCGCGAGGCCCAAGCCCAACACCGGCTGGAGAACAAGTTCGCCGACGTGGTGGGGGCGTCCCCGCCGACGTCGACCACCACCAGCACCACGGGCAGCACGAGCTCCACCACCACCCCACCCGATGCCCCGCCCAGCACCGTGCCCTCGCTCGCCCCAGTGCCCGAGGGCGAGCCGACCGCCCGCGTGCGCATCCCCAAGATCGGCCTCGACAAGATCGTGGTCGAGGGTGTCGCCCTCCCCGATCTGAAGAAGGGCCCAGGGCACTATCCCGACACCCCCCTGCCCGGTCAGCAGGGCAACGCGGCCATCGCCGGGCACCGCACCACCTACGGGGCCCCGTTCAACCGGATCGATGAGCTCACCGTGGGCGACGAGATCCTCGTGGAGACGGTCCAGGGCCACTTCCGCTATGTCGTGAGCGAGCAGCGGATCGTGTCGCCCACCCAGGTCGACGTGCTCGCCGACCAGGGCGACGATCGGCTCACGCTCACGTCGTGCAACCCCAAGTACAGCGCCCGCCAGCGGATCGTGATCATCGCCAAGCTGGCCGCCAACGAGGTGGCCCTGCCGCGCCCCCCGCGCACCGCGGGCGCGGACGGCGCGCCGGCCCCGGCCCCCGCGGCCATCGACAGCATCGACGGCGCTGGTGCCCCGGCCCTGCCCGCCATCCTGCTCGGCCTCCTGTGCGCGGTGATCTGGCTGCTGGCGTGGGCCCTCGGACGCCGATGGCGCAAGTGGCCGTCCTACGCGCTGGGCCTGCCCTTCTTCCTCGTGGCGCTCTTCTACTTCTTCGAGGAGTTCAGCCGACTGCTGCCGTCGAACTTCTGATGGCCGGCGTCAGCGCCCGTGGAACACGGGGCGGCGTCGCTCCCGGAACGCGGCGATGCCCTCCTGCAGATCCTCGCTCTGCCACGCGGCGTCCCACGCGGCGTGCACCGCAGGGTCGTCGCCTCGACTGACCGGCATCTCGAGGCGGTTGAGGGCCAGCTTGAGCCCGGCCAGCGTGAGCGGCGCGAGCGCGGCGATCTCGTCGGCCCACCCGAGGGCATCGTCGAGCCCACCCAACCGCTGCACGAACCCGAGCCGCTCCGCGTCCTCGCCGCCGTAGGTCTCGGCGCCCAGGAGCATGGCGCGCGCCGGCCCAGCCCCGGCCAGCAGCGAGAGACGCTGGATCGTCCAGTGGTCGACCATGAGCCCGAGCTTGGCGGCGGGGATCCCGAAGCGAGCGGCCGGGGTGGCCACCCGGAGGTCACACGCCACCGCGAGCTGGGTGCCCGCGCCGAGGGCGGCGCCGTCGACCGACGCGATGAGCGGACGCGGATCGTCGCGCAGCGCGGCCAGCACGGTGCGCAGCAGGTCGGTGAACGACGTGTCCTCGACGCCGGACAGGTCGGCACCCGCACAGAAGTGGCCGCCGACACCGGTGAGCACGAGCACTCGAGCGCCACTGGTTCGACGGTGCGCGTCGAGCAGCTGCTCGAGGGCCTCGTGGTCGAGGGCGTTGCGACGGTGGGGGCGATCGATGGTGAGCAGGGCGACGGGCCCGCGGTCCTCGAGGTGGATCACCGGCGGCATGGTAGGTGTGCGCCCCCGGTGGAGGCGAGAGGTGGGAGGCGAGAGAGGCGAGAGCCCCTGGGGACCGACCCCTATGCTTCGCCGGCCACGACCGATACGACCCCACGGCGGAACCGATGCACCGAACCCTGCTCAGCGCGATCGCTGGCTCCTTCCTCGTCATGACCCTCGCCGCGTGCGGGGGCGGCGGCAGCGACAGCGCCGCCGAGGTCAAGGCCAAGGTGGCCACCGAGATCGCCAAGGGGGGTCTCAGCAAGAAGGACTCCGAGTGCTTCGCCGGTGTGCTGGTGAAGGAGATCGGCGTCAAGAAGCTGAAGGGTGTCGACTTCTCGGCGAGCGAACCACCCAAGGCGCTGCAGAGCGAGCTCACGGCAGCGTCCGTCAAGGCGATCGCAACGTGCAAGATCGACGTGACCGCCCTCAACAAGTAGGGGGAGCACCGACATGACCGACGGCGCAGCGGGTTGGCAGGCCGATCCCACCGGCCGGTTCGAGCATCGGTACTGGGATGGGTCGCAGTGGACCGATCACGTCTCCAACGCGGGCGTCGCGTCGACCGATGCCTTCGCTACGGCGGCCGAGAGCACCTCCCCTGCCGCGCCCGAGCCGACCACACCGGTGGACGAAGCACCGGGGTGGGGCGATCCCACCACTACGCAACCCAGCGCAGCAGGCGACACGACCAGCGTATGGCCCGCCGCGCCTGGCCTCACGCCGCCGATCCCGCCGCTCCCGCCGACGGGTGACGCCCTTGGCGGAGCGTCGTCGGGGTCGAAGAAGGGCCTGATGATCGGCGCCGCCGCCTTGGCCGCCGTGGCGGTCGTGGTGGCTGGCCTGCTCTTGTCGGGCGGCAACAAGGACGGCGACCGGGAACGCATCCGTACGGAGATGGCGGCCCAGATCAACGACGGCGGCCACCTGTCGAAGGGCCAGGCCAACTGCATCGCCGACGCGATCATCGACGAGGTCGGCGTCGAGAAGCTCAAGGATGTCGACTTCACGGCCAGCGAGCCGCCGGCAGCCATTGCCGACGAGCTGACCGCGGCGGCCTTCGGCAGCCTGGCCAAGTGCAACGTGAACGCCTCCGACCTCGTGGGACCCACCGACACCACCGAGGGGTCCCCGGCGGCCAGCGATGGCACGTTCGGGTCAGGGGCGGACCTGCCCGCTGACTTCGAGCAGCAGCTGGCCACGATCTACGAGAAGAACATGGGCCTGCCCGGGGCGAAGGCGCGGTGCCTGGCGGGCAAGATCCGCGCCGCGATCCGATCGGGCGCCCTGTCTCAGGAGCAGGCCATGACCGACATCTTCGGCTACTTCGCGGCGTGCAAGATCGATATGAGCGAGTTCAAGGGGAACTGACACCGGGGGGGTGACGGGTCCGCCACCGCACGCGACGGGGTAGGTAGCGTCGCGGCGTGCTCGTGCTGGTGGTCGCCGTCCTCGCAGGGCTGGCGGCAGGGTGCCTGCGCCCCGCGCTCGGCGCACGCAGCATCCGAGTTCGCCTCGTCCGCCTGCCGCTCCTCGCGGCCGGCGCGGTTGGAACCGCGGCGGCCCGCGTGGTCCCGTCTGACCTGGCGCCGCTTGCCATGGGTGTGGCACTGGCCGTGTTGCTCGCCTTCGTGCTGTCCAACGCCCACGTGACCGGGATCGTGGTCATAGGGCTCGGGTTGCTCCTCAACCTCGTGGCCGTCGTGCTCAACAACGGGCTCCCGGTGCGCGGCGAGGCATTGGTGGCCGCCGGAGTGGTGCAGCGGGCCGACCTGGCAGCAACGAGCCTCACCGCGCCGAGACACCTCGAGACGAGCCATGACCGTCTCGCCGTGCTGGGGGATGTGCTGCCGATCAAGAACGCGCACGCGGTGCTGTCCTTCGGCGACCTCATCGTGATCGCCGGTGCCGCCGACGCGGTACGGGAACTGGCTCGCCGGCGCCGACGGTCGTGGACCGCCGATGATCGGGTCAGCTACACGTCGACCATGACGCAGCTCAAGGCCGTCCACGACTGGGGCACCGCACCCAAGGCGGCGCCCGTGGTCGGGTCCCAGTACTCCGCGAAGCCCGACCTCACCGACCCCGTCACCATCGATCTCACCAGCGCCGAGCGCACGTCGGGCGCACGGCCCCTCGTTGCCGCCAACCAGAGCAAGTAGGTGAGCTGAGGCCACGCCGGGCCGCGCCAGTAGCGCGTGGGCTCGAAGGTGGGCTCGGCGCGGTGCACCCCGCGCGGACCACACGGTGCCCCGAAGGCGTCCGGGTCGACAACCTCGGCGAAGCCCTCGGGGCGGGGCAGCACGAGGAGCGGCAGCAGCGCATCCACGGTACGGACCCGACCCGATCCGGCTGCGGTGGGTCCGTCGTCGATCCATGTGAGCAACGTCGAGTCCCACCGAGCATCGAGGGCGTCGACCAGTGCGAGCGCGTCGGCGCGCAGCGCGCTGTCGCCCGTGACTCCACCGAGCTCGAGCGCGTTCCACGCGACGAGGGCGGTGAACCCCGCGGATCCCACGGCGAAGGCCGGGTTCGAGATGGGTGCACCCGAGCTCGACCGCTCGATCGTCCGGAGCAGGTCGCCCTTGGCCGCGAACCACACTTGGGGCGTCCATGGGGAGCTGAGCACGTCGTCCCACCGGGGGCTGTCGTCGCAGCCGGACTCCCAGGGATGGCAGAGCTCGATCAGCCCACCCGGAGAACGACGGCGACGGTCGAGGAGGAAGCGCAACCCCAGCGTGGCTCGATCCACGAGCTCGACGGGCACGTCGACGCCGGCATCGTGCAACACCGCGATCGCGTGGCCGTACATGGGCGGCTGGGTGATCGACGAGGTGGTCGGTCGGCCCCACAGATCGGTGTGCGGGTAGGGGCCGGTGGCGTAGCGAAGGTGGGGAACGAATCCATCGCTGTCCTGATCGGCCAGCGCGCTGCGCAGCTCGAGAATCGCTCGGTCATCGCCGAGGTAAGCCCACACGACAGCGTGGAAGCAGCTGTCCCAGAGCCACTGCCACGGATAGGTGGTGGGGTGGGGAACGCAGAACCCACTCCCGTCGGGGAGCTCGCGCCACGCCTCGGTGAGGATCCGACGAGCGGCCGTGCGGAGCTCCTCGGCCGTACGGAGCTCATCCAGTGGGGCCGCCGGTAGGGTCTCCGGGCTGTGCCGGCCGTCGCCTTCGTCTCGTTCCGCCTCGGTCGTCACGACGGTGTGTCCGTTGTGGCCGACACGTGGTGTCGTTCCTTCGAGGAGCTGGGCTGGTCGGTGTCCACCGTGGCCGGCGACGGACCGGTCGACCACCTGCTGCCGGGACTGGCCATGGGGGCGGCGCAGCCGCCGACCGAGAGCGACGTGGCCTCTGCGCTCGAGCACGCCGACCTGGTAGTGGTGGAGAACCTCTGCACGATCCCGCTGAACCTACCGGCGGCGAGGGTGCTCGCCGGGGTGCTCGCCGGGCGGCCCACGATCCTGCACCACCACGACCCGCCGTGGCAGCGGGCGGCGCACGCCCACGTCAGCGAGCTCCCGCCGACCGACGCGGCATGGCGACACGTGACGATCAACCGCCTCACCGAGGAGGAGATGCGGGCCCGCGGCATCGAGGCCACCACGATCTACAACGGTTTCGACCTCGACCGACCCCGCGGCGACCGAGGCGCCACCCGTGCCGCACTCGGTGTGGCCGACGACGAGCGCCTCCTCCTCCACCCGGTTCGGGCGATCCCGCGCAAGGACGTGCCCTCGGCTGTCCACCTGGCCGAGGCCCTTGGCGCCACCTACTGGCTCGCCGGCCCGGCCGAGGACGGCTACGACGACGAGCTGGCCCGCGTCCTCGGGCGCGCTCGCTGCCGAGTGGTCCACCGCTCGTCACCTGGGTCGATGGACGATGCGTATGCGGCCGCAGATGCCGTCGCCTTCCCGTCCACCTGGGAGGGGTTCGGCAACCCACCCATCGAGGCCGCCATCCACCGTCGCCCCGTGGCCGTCGGGCCGTATCCGGTGGCGGCCGAGCTGCGCGCCCTTGGGTTCCATTGGTTCGACCCGGCCCAGCCTGCCGCCCTCGATGCCTTCCTCCAGCACCCCGATGAGGAGCTCCACGACGCCAACGAGGCGTTGGCCAGAGCGCACTTCGGCCGCCGACGGGTGCGCGACGATCTGGAGCGCCTGCTGCATGAGGCAGGCTGGTGGCCATGAGCGAGGGAGCCGACGTCGACCCGGTGCGAGCACGGCGCGCTCGAATCGCCAAGCTGGTAGAGGTTGGGCAGCGCGTGGGCTACTCGCTGTTCGGGATCGCGATCATCGCCTTCGTCATCGGGTTCTTCACCGGGCTCGACTCCCCAACCGGTCCACTCATCGTCGCGTGCATCGTCGTGGGGTCGATCGTCCTCGCGCCGGCCATCGTGTTCGGGTACGCGGTCAAGGCCGCCGAGCGTGACGACCGGGCCCGCGGGATCTGATCGCACCGCATGAACGCTGGCCAGGTAGCCGACGTCCTGGGCACCCTCGCCTCGGCGGGGGTGCTCGCGATCGCGCTGGTACTTGCCCTGGCGGTGGCCGCCCCCGCCCGCTTCTCCCACCTGCGCGCCTCACTGGTCGGGTCGGGGCCGGCGCTGGGCGGCGCCGCCGCCCTGGTGGCCGCTGGCGGCAGCCTCTGGTTCTCGAAGGGCGCGCACTTCCCGCCCTGCGAGCTGTGCTGGTACCAGCGGATCGCGATGTACCCGCTGGCCGTGATCCTTCCGATCGCGGCCTGGCGACGCGACGCATCGGTGCGCCCGTACGGCTTGGCGCTCGCCGGCATCGGGATCAGCGTGAGCGCGTGGCACAACCTCATCGAGACGTTCCCCTCCCTCGACTCGGGCGGATGCGATCCCACCAACCCGTGCACGCTGCGATGGGTCGAGGGCCTCGGGTTCTGGACGATCCCTCGGATGGCCTTCGTCGCCTTCAGCCTCGTCCTCGTCGCCCTCTTCCTCGACCACCCCCACCCGGAGCACGCATGAGCAACCGACCGCATCGACCAACGGCCTCTGGCGCGGAGCGATCTGCGCCGTCAGCGAATCGCCGTCGCACCCTGCTCATCGCCGGCGCGATCGCGGCGGTGGTGGTGCTCCTCGGTGTGGTCATCGCGCTGTCCGGCAGTGGTGACAACAAGTCGACGACCACCGACACGCGACCTGTCTACGGACCGGTGGTCCTGGAGGGCGCGGCACTGCCGGCCTTCACGACAACGGCAGGCGACAGCGCTGTCGGCACCACACCCCCGCGGCTCGAGGGCACCTCACCCAAAGGTGCGGCCGTGAGCATCGCTGGCACCTCCGCGAGCCAACCGACGCTGGTCGTGTTCCTGGCCCACTGGTGCCCGCACTGCCAGCGCGAGCTGCCCCTGCTCGTGAAGCTCATGGCGGCCGGCGACCTCGACGGGATGCGCGTCGTCGCCGTCCTCACGGGAACGAGCCCCGACCGCCCGAACTTCCCCCCCACCGCCTGGATCGACCGGGAGGGCTGGAAGGGTGAGGTGCTCCTCGACGACGACACGAGCGCAGCCGCGCAGGCGTATGGGCTCAGCAGCTACCCGTACCTCGTGTTCCTCGACAGCAAGGGTCAGGTCGTCGCCCGCACGAGCGGTGAGGTGGCCAGCCGAGACATCGTGGCGCTCGCCGACGAGGCCCGCTTGCCGCAGTAGGAACCGTTCTCAGGTTGCCCGCCGGGGAGTCGAGTGACACGCTCGATCACAACCGTTATCGATCCAGGGGGAACCACCATGGTCACCGCAGCTGTCCTGCACGGCGTCGAGCAGGACCTCCAGGTCCACGAGGACGTCGAGATCGCGCCGCCGGGGCCGGGCGAGGCGCGGGTGAAGATCGTCGCGTCGGGCGTGTGCCACTCCGATCTGTCGGTGCAGAACGGCACCATCCCGCTGCCGCCGCCCATCGTGCTGGGCCATGAGGGCGCCGGCATCGTCGAGGAGGTCGGCGAAGGTGTGACCTCCGTGAAGCCCGGCGACCACGTCGTGCTGTCCTTCGTGCCCGCCTGCGGCTCCTGCTACTACTGCGACCGCGGCCAGGGCTTCCTCTGCGAGAAGAGCGCGATGGCTGCCGCCGGCGGCATGCTCGACGGGTCGACCCGCCTCACGCTCGACGGCGAGCCCCTGCGCCAGATGGCCATGTGTGGCACGTTCGGCAACTACGCCATCGTCCCGGAGATCTCCCTCGTGAAGATCGACGACGACGTCGACCTCCGCTACGCCGCACTCATCGGCTGCGGTGTGCTCACCGGCGTGGGCGCCGCGCTGAACACCGCCAACATCCGTCCCGGCGACACCGTCGCCGTGATCGGCTGCGGTGGCGTGGGGCTCAACGTGATCCAGGGCGCCAAGATCGCCGGAGCCACGAAGATCATCGCCATCGACATGTTCTCCTCAAAGCTCAAGATGGCTGAGCAGTTCGGTGCCACCGACCTCGTGAAGGCCGACGACGTCGATCCAGTCGGTGCCGTCATGGGGCTGAGCGGAGGCCGCGGCGCCGACGTCGCCTTCGAGGTGATCGGCCTCGGCCCCACCATCGAGCAGGCCATCAACATGACCCGAAACGGTGGCGAGGCGATCCTCGTCGGTGTTCCCCGCATGGACGTCATGCTGAACCTGAACGCCGCCTTCACGTTCCTCTACCTCGCCAAGACGATCAAGGGCTGCTGGTACGGGTCGGCCAACGTCCAGGAGGACGTGCCGAAGCTGATCAAGCTCTACAAGGAGGGCAAGCTCATGCTCGAGGAGCTCGTGTCCCGCGAGATCGGCGTCGACGGCGTGAACGACGCCTTCGCCGCGATGCAGCAGGGCGAGGTCGCCCGGTCGCTCATCACGCACAAGCACTGAGCACCCCGGTCACGACGCGAAGAGGCCCGGCCCCCAGCGGCCGGGCCTCTTCGCGACAGGAAGCCGTGCAGCGCTACGGAAGCCCGAAGCGCTACCAGCCCCCGCTCTCGCCCGCCTTTGGTGGCAGGGAGCGGCTGTAGCGGCGCCGACGGGCTTGCACCGACAAGAGGCTGATGCCCATCTTGCGGGCTGGCAGCGGCCGGAACGGCTCCGGTGGACGCCGGGCGGTCATCGCAGGTGTCGTCTTGGGCGGCCGCACGACATCTGTATTCCGCGCGTCGAGGTCGGTCTCCTGCTGGCGCGCCCCCTACGATTCGCGC
>JBKJIE010000118.1:0-26781 GCA_046598715.1 Acidimicrobiales bacterium
ACGATCCGGCCGGTGACCCCGGAGCCGGGCTCCAGGGGGCGGTCGTCGTCACCGAGCACGAGCAGGGGCTTGGCGCCCTTGTCGAAGCGCACCGTGCCGCCGGCGCCGGGGGCATCGGCCGCGCTCACGCGCGACGACCCCTGGATGCCCGCCTCCGACGATCCGAAGCCGTCGTTCACCATCACGGTGGGGAAGCGATCGAGGATGCGCGCCTTGCAGCCGGCCGACAGCGGGGCGCCGCCATTGGAGATGGCGAAGACCGTCGACACATCCCAGCGTCCCGGGCCCGCGGCGTCCCACGCATCGAGCAGGGGCTTGGCCACCGCGTCGCCGATGACCGTGATCAGGTTGACGCCCTCGGCCTCGACGGTGGACCACACGCGCTCGCCATCGAGCGAGCCCTCGGTGAGCACCACCTTGGCGCCGATGAAGAACCACATGAAGGCCGTCCACTGCGCGGCCACGTGCATGAGGGGCGCCAGCGTGAAGTAGGTGGGCCCCCCATCGCCGATCCGCTCGACGAGCTCCACCGGCGAGGTGACCTCGCCGTAGAGCCGCATGGGATCACCGCCGCCGAGGCAGGCGAAGAAGGCGTCGACGTGGCGCCACACGACGCCTTTGGGCATGCCGGTGGTGCCACCGGTGTAGATCACGTAGTGGTCGTCGTCGCCCCGGTCGCGGCGCGGCGGGCGATCGCCCGACGCCGCCGCGAGAGCGGCCTCGTAGGCGGGGCCAGTCGTGAGCGTCCACGGCGCGAGTGGCAGGCCGGGGAGCACCTCGGCCACGACCGCTGAGTGACCGGGACCGTGGAGCACCCCCACTGAATCGCTGTTGTCGAGCAGGTAGCGGAGCTCACCGGCCACGTAGCGGTAGTTCACGTTGATCGGCACGGCCCGGATCTTGAAGCAGGCCAGCATGGCCTCGAGGTACTCCGGGCAGTTCTCGAGATAGAGGCCGACGTGCTGACCTGGCCCCATCCCGAGCCCGAGGAGATGGTTGGCGAGGCGGTTGGCTCGCTCCTCGAGCTGGGCGTAGGTGCGCCGCTGCGTGCCGCACACCAGCGCCTCGCGGCCGCCCACCGCATCAGCAACCATCTCCCACACGTCGGCGAAGTTGAACGAAGCGGGTGGAGCGACGGTGGGCATCGAGCGACTCTCTACTTGATCGCGACGGGGCTCGTTGGGGCGCCCACACCGCCGGTGACGGGTTCGGGGTTGGCCACGAGGAGCATCTCGTAGATGCCGTCCGCCGCGCAGTGCTCGGCGAGCGCCTCGAGGTCGAAGTTCTGGCCCTGCGTGAGGCCCATGTCGCGGAGCTGCAGCAGGTGCACGGGGAACAGCACGGCTGGGTCTTCGCAGGGGAAGACCTCCATGGCCAGCGTGTCGGTGGCCACCGCAGCGACGTCGTGACGGCGCATCCAGGGCACCGTGGCGACCGTGAGCCCGGGCTGATCACCCAACGTGTAGCCCTGCCGGTCCTTGGCCTTGAACAGCGCCATCTGCCCGGTGCGCACAAGCAGGATGTCACCCGGCTCGGGACGCACGCCGGCCAGTGCCACGGCCGCGTCGAGATCAGCCTCGGAGATGAGATGCCGCGGCGTCAACCGGTCGGTGCCCAGCGCCGCGGCCACGTCGAGCAGGATCGCTCGGCTCACGATGCTGGTGACCTTGTGGATGCCGCACTTCGTGGCCCCGCGCTCCGCGGTGATCGACGACGCCGGATGCCCGTTGTAGAGGAGGCCGTCGTAGCTCACATGCGCGAGCGCATCCCAGTGCGTGCAGGCCTGCAGGCCGAGGGTGAGGACGTCGTCGCTGAAGCACACGTCGCCGATGTCGCCCGTGTAGGCGGTGTTGATGCCCACCATCGTGTGCAAAGGGTTGACCCGCCCGGGGATTGTGCCGAGCTGGGGCCCGTTGGCGTCGAGCCGGATGGCCAGCGGGATGCGCACCCCCGTGCGGGCCGCCGCGATGCCGCGCTGCACCGCCGCCGCATCGATGAGGTTCAGCGTGCCGATCTCGTCGGCCGCGCCCCAGCGGCCCCAGTTCGACACCTCGGCACCGAGGGCGCGGAGGTCGGCCGGGAGGGACATCGCGGCGAAGGTACCACCGACTAGAACACGTTCTCGTTCCGGAGCGTGCCGCCCGACCACCTCGTCTGCCAGGGTGTCGGCTCGGGCACGACGGAACGAGGACGGCAGATGCAGGAGTGGCGAGATCGATTGGGTCCCCTCGGGGTGTGGAGCCACACCGAGGGCATGGCGGTCAGCGACGCGGTCGCCTTCACACAGCTCCTCGACGAGCTCGGCTACGGCGCGCTCTGGATGCCCGAGACGATGGGCCGAGACCCCTTCGCCCACATCGCCCACCTCGGCGGCCAGACGAGCTCATTGGTGTTCGCCACGGGCATCGCCAGCATCCACCACCGCCACCCCGGCGCCATGGTCCAGGCAGCCAACACCCTGGCCGAGCAGACCGACGGTCGCTTCGTGCTCGGTCTCGGGGTGAGCCACGCGCCGATGGTGGCCGGCGTGCGCGGCCTGCCCTACGACAAGCCGCTGTCCACCATGCGCTCCTACCTCGAGGCCATGGACGCCTCGCCGTACATGGCCCCCGCCCCGACCACCCCGGCACCCCGCCTGCTCGCGGCGCTGGGGCCGAAGATGCTGGAGCTCGCCGCCAGCCACGCTGACGGTGCCCACCCCTACTGGACCACCCCCGAGCACACGGCGACGGCCCGGTCGATCATCGGCCCCGACAAGCTCCTCTGCGTGGAGCAGAAGGTGGTGCTCTGCGAAGACGCCGGCGTGGCTCGGGCCACTGCCAGCGGCGCGCTGGCGGCCTACCGCGGGCTGCCCAACTACCGGAACAGCTGGCTGCGCCTCGGGTTCACCGACGAGGAGATCGACGGCGACGAGCCGCGGTTCATCGATGCCGTCGTGGCGTGGGGCTCAGCCGACGCGATCAACGACCGGATCGCGCAGCACCGCGACGCCGGCGCCGATCACGTCTGCATCCAGGCCCTCACGCCGAGCCATCCGTTCACGCCCGACCAGACGGCCCTGCAGGTGCTGGCGCCCAGCCCGAGGCAATAGGTCCCGGACTCGGCAACTCGAGGCAATGACACCCGCATATGGGACCTATCGCCTCGAGAAGCCACGAATGGGACCTATTGCCTCGCCCGGGGCAACTGCTAGATCGACAGGACGCCGCGGTTGAGCTTGCCGTGGTGGAGGTCGTCGAGGGCCTGCTGCACGTCGCCCAAGTCGTAGATCTGGCTCACCATCTCGTCGAGCTGCAGGCGGCCGTCGAGGTAGAAGCCGATGTACAGCGGGATGTCGTGGTGGGGGCGGGTGGTGCCGTAGCGGCAGCCGAGGATCGACTTGTCGTTGTACATGCTCGCCACCATGAAGCTGGCGTCGGTGCCGAACTTGGGCACGCCGAGCAGGATGCACTGACCGCCCCAGTCGAGCATGTCGACGGCGTTGCGGATGAGCGCGGGATGACCCACGCACTCGAAGACGTGATCGACACCGTTCGGGAGGCCGAGGGCCTTAACGGCGGCGACGAGCTCGCCGTCGCCGGTGAGGGTTGATCCGTCAAGGAAGTCGGTGGCGCCGAACAGGCGGGCGACGGGCTCCTTGCCGGCGTTGGCGTCGATCACCACGATGCGCCCGGCGGCCGCGATGCGGGCGCCCTGGATGACGGACTGACCGATGCCGCCGGCGCCGATCACCACGACCGTCTCGCCGGGCTTCACCTTGGCTCGGTTGAGCACCGCCCCGACCCCGGTGACCACCGCGCACCCGATGAGGCAGGCGGTGGACAGCGGCACATCCTTGGAGATCACGACGGCCTGGCTCTCGGCCACGACCGTGCGCTCGGTGAAGACACCGGCGTTGGCGAACTGGAAGGCCTTGTCGCCGCCGACGGTGAAGGGTCGGTTGAGCTTGCCCATCGTGTCGCGGCAGTGGGTGGGCTCACCGCGGTCGCAGGCATCGCACATTCCACAGCTGCCGAGCGTGGTGAGGACCACGTGGTCGCCCACCTGCACCTTGCGCACCGCGGAGCCGACCTCCTCCACCACGCCAGCGCCCTCGTGACCGAGCACGACGGGGGTGGGGAACGGGATGGTGCCGTCGAGCACCGACACGTCGGAGTGGCAGAGACCGGCGTTCACGATGCGCACGACCACCTCGTGGGGCTCGGGGCCGCGCACCTCCACGTCGTCGCGCACCTCGAGCTCGCCGGTCCACACGAGGCCCCTCATCGCGCACCCGCCACCGTCTGGGGGCTGAGCACCTGGCCGGGCAGGCCGGCGTCCGCTTGCAGCTCGCCGTCGATCACGATGGGCACTCCGTTCACGATGGTGGCGTGCACACCGCGGGGCTTGGAGGTCCAGCGAGCGGCACCGTTGGGAAAGTCGTGGGCCAGCACCTTCTGGTCGGGACCCACGGTGTCGGGGTCGAAGATCATGATGTCGGCGGCGTTGCCCACGAGCAGGAGCCCGCGATCGGTGAAGCCGCACAGCGCGGCGGGGATGGCGGTGATCTGGCGCACGCCCTCCTCAAGGGTGAAGCCCTTCCACTCCCGCACCCAGTGCTGGAGGAACCAGGTGTGGGCCTCGGCGCCGTCGTCGCGGTCGAGGTGGGCGCCGCCGTCGGAGGTGCCCACGATCATGTGCGGGTCTTCCTGGGCGATCTTGGTGCCGTCGATCCATTCGGGGTTCTCGGTCTTCCACACGAACTCGACGGTGAGGTCCTCCGACGCCGCGATGTCGAGGAAGGCATCGGTGGCGTGCACGCCTCGCTCGGCTGCGATGTCGAGGAGCGAGCGGCCGATGAGCTTGTCGTTCTCCGGCATGGTGACCTTGTTGACCTGCAGGTCGGCCCAGGCGGGCGGTGGCAGCGTGGGCCCGGCGGTAGGGTCGCGGTTGGGGTTGTCGACCGAATCTCGCACCGCATCGCGGAAGACAGGATCGGCGATGAGCGCCAGGCGCCCCGGCAACGTGGTGGCCTCGGTGAACAGACGGTTGAGCTGGTGGGCCCCCTCGTAGAGCTTGGTGCCAGCCGCGAGGTCGAAGGTGCGGTTGAAGGGCTTCGACATCGCCATCGAGTAGACGGCTGCGCCCCGCGTGGTCGCCTCGTCGACGAAGCGCTTGGCGTTTTCCCATCCGGCAGTGGGGGCATCCACCTTCGAGCGGGCACCCAGGCCCTGGATGATCACCGGCATGCGCGACAGCAACGACATCTCGATGAGCAGCTCCTCGTCGTCGGGCGTGATGCCGCCCACCGCGGAGCCGGGCAGGTAGGCCAGCGACCCGCCGCCCGCTCGGCCGGCCGCCTCAGCGAGCGCCTTCAGCTCGACGAGGCTCGAGAGCCGAGAGGGCACGGGCCGGTTGGCAGAATCGAAGTGCGTGGGCGAGTGGGTGGACGAGAAGCCTGCCGCGCCAGCGTGCATTGCCTCGCGCACGAGGGCCGCCATCGCGTCGACCTCGGCTGGGGTGGCTTCGCGCTCCTGCGCGGCATCGCCCATCACGTAGCGCCGCAGCGCGCAGTGGCCCACGTAGAAGGCGGCGTTGATGCCGATCCGTCCGCGCATCGAGGCGAGGAACTCGGGGAAGCTCTCAAAGCCGTCGACCGGGATGCCCTCGAGCGCGGACGCGTCCATGCCCTCCACCCGAGCAAACAGCTGGATGAGCCACGGCGCGTCGCCCGGCTTGAGCGGTGCCACCGAGAAGCCGCAGTTGCCGGTGACCACTGTGGTCACGCCGTGGTAACAGCTCGACGTGCCGTACGGCTCGAAGGTGAGCTGCGGGTCGTAGTGCGTGTGGGGGTCGACGATGCCCGGCGCCACCACGCGGCCCTCGGCGTCGATCACGCGGGCACCCTCGCTGGCGTCGATGAAGCCGATAGCCGCGATGCGCCCGTTTCGGATTCCCACATCGGCGCGTCGGCGCGGCAGACCAGTGCCGTCGACGACGATGCCGTTGATGATCACCAGGTCGAACGACTGCTCCCCAGAGGGCGATGCCATCGGCCGAGACTAGAACACGTTCTAGTTATCGACAACCGGGCCCGAGGCCGACCGCCTGGCCCGCTTGTCCTCGTACATCGCCTGGTCGGCGGCGGCGACAAGGTCATCGAGGTCGATCGGTGCGGCCGGGTCGTAACAGGCGCAGCCCACGCTCACCGACAGCGCCACACTGCTCGCCTCGCTTCGGCGCGCCAGCTCCTCGCGCCACCGCTCGATCGGCACCTCCGCCGAGCTGGTGCCGGCGAGGAGGGCGGCGAACTCGTCGCCGCCCATGCGAGCGAGCACATCGGCCCGACGGAAGGTGGCCTCCAGGGCGGCGGCCACCGACGTGATGGCCGCATCACCGGCGTCGTGGCCGTGGAGGTCGTTGATCGGCTTGAGGTTGTCGAGGTCGGCGTACACCAGCATTGCGGGCAGCTTCTGACGAGCGCACACCGCGAGCACCTGTCGGCCGAGGAAGGCCATCCCGCGTCGGTTGCTGAGGCCCGTGAGCGCGTCGGCGGTGGCGAGGTGCGTGAACGCGATCTCGTCCTCGATCATCTGCGCGAGGTCCTCCAGCGTGCGGCGGTCGTCCTGCCCCAGCTCGCGAGGTGCGCGATCGATCACGCACAGGGTGCCCAGCGGGCTGCCGTCAGGCCCGGCGATCGGCGCGCCCGCGTAGAAGCGGATGTTGGGATCGCCGGACACGAGCGGGTTGTCCGCGAAGCGGGGGTCATCGAGGGCGTTCTCCACGACGAGGACGTCGCTCCCGAGGATGGCGTGCGAGCAGAAGGCCAGCGAGCGCGGCGTCTCCGTTGCGTTGAAGCCCTGACGGGACTTGAACCACTGCCGGTCCTCGTCGACGAGGCTCACGAGGGCGATGGGCACGTCGAAGAGCCGCTGGGCCATGCGGGTGATGCGGTCGAACCGCTCCTCGGCCGGCGTGTCGAGCAACCCGAGCGCTCGCAGCGCGGCCAGGCGCCGCTCCTCGTCCTCGGGGATCTGTGCTTCCTCCATCAGGACATCATCGCACCCGGGGCAGGTCGTGGACCGGTGTCCGCTTTGCTCCACTCCGCGAGCGCGCGGTCCTCCAAGGGTGCAGGATGGAGCGGTGAGGCAACCGACGGCCTCGAGGCCGCACATGCCCGGGTACGGGATTCTGCCCTTCGACGAGGGCACCGGCCTCCTGCCCTGGACCTGGGCCAGCGAGCGCCTCGAGCACAGCCACGACTACTGGCTCGCCACCACGTGTGCCGATGGGCGCCCCCACGTCATGCCCGTGTGGGCGGTGTGGCGCGACGGCGCGCTGTGGGCGAGCTGCGCGCTGAGCTCGCGCAAGGCTCGCAACATCGCCAAGGACGGTCGGTGCACGATCACGACCGACGACGCGCTCGAGCCGGTCGTGGTGGAGGGCGTCGCCGAGATCATCCGCGAGCCGGCGACCATCGCGACGTTTCTCGAGGCGATGAACGGCAAGTACGGCACGAGCTACGAGCCCAACTTCCTCGATCCCGACGTGAACGCCACCTTCCGGATCACGCCTGAGGTGGTGTTCGGGCTCCGCGAGGACGACTTCACCGGTAGCCCCACCCGCTGGACCTTCTGACGGCTCGGTTGCCCCGAATGGGCCGCGACCTCCGGATGTGGTTCCATCGGAGGATGGACGGCGACGGAGGGGCGACGACAGGCCGCCGGCAGCGGCTGGCCATGCTCGCCATCGCTGCGATCGCGCTCGTTGGCCTCGGCGTCGCCCTCATCGCGCACAACCTCGACTCCACGACCGCTGTGGCCGCGCCCGTCACCACCACCACCACGATCCGGGCCACCACCACGACCACCACCGCGCCTGCGACCGAGGTGCCCCCGTCCACCCCGTTGGCGACACCCACCGGTGAGATCGCCGCCTTCGACGGCCCCGACGGTGCCCAGATCACGAAGGTGGGCCGCTGGTACGGCTACCCGATGACGATGCCGATCGTGGAGGACCGCGGTGCTTGGCTCCGGATCATGCTCCCCCAGCGACCCAACGGGTCGACGGCTTGGGTGCACCGGGAGGACGTCACGCTCTCCACCTCCGAGTATCGGATCGTGATCCGACTGCCCGAGACGCGGCTCACGGTCTACAAGGACGGCCTCGAGCTGTTCAGTGCCCCGGTGGGGATCGGCAAGGCCGCCACCCCGACGGCCCCGGGCAGCTTCTTCGTGGCGATCAAGGAGCAACCCGGTCCGCGCGGCTACGGACCGGTCGTGCTCGACACCAGTGGCCACTCCGAGGCGATCAGGAGCTGGGAGGGCAGCGGCGACGCCATCACCGCCATCCACGGCCCCATCTCGGCCAGCTCCGACGCGCAGATCGGCACGACGGGAACCCGCATCTCCAACGGGTGCATTCGCATGCACGACTCGGATCAGCGAAAGCTCGACGTGATCCCGCTCGGCACGCCCGTCGACATCATCGCCTGACCACCTCCCAGCTCAACCGGTCTGCTCGCCCTTCGCCATCCGGCGCTGCTCGCGCTCGAGCACGATGTCGTTCGGGTGGGCGAGCAGGTACGCCGTCGCGCCATGGGCCACCAGGCCGATCCCCCAGCCCATCAGAGCGAACAGGAACCACGGGAACCCGCCCCCGGCCAGGGCCCAGACGCCGATGAGCATCAGGTTCACGGCGCCGTACACGGCGGCGTGCACCATGAAGGCGCGCCGCTTCAGGATCTGGCGGGCCTCTCGTTCCCGGAACGCAGCGAGCGCGAAGTCGTCCATCAGGGTGCCTCCTCGGCAGTCATTCGGTTGATCTCGTCGAGCACCGGTCGGAACAGGAGCTCGAGGTGGTTGGTCTGGGCGGTGTCGACGTGGCGCTCTCGGTGCGGGGCCGCAGCCACGAGACGGTCGAGCACGGCGCCGATGGTGACCGCGGGCGCGGGCGCTCGACGGGCGCGCCCGGCCACGTCGTCGAGCACATCAGGCGCGGCGGCCACCGCGACGCGGCCCTTGGGGGTGACCGTGTAGCGGCGAGCCCCGTCGTGCTCGCGCCCCTCGACGAGGCCCGCGTCCTCCAGCGCGAGCAGCGCCGGGTAGATCGCGCCGGGACTCGGCTGCCACGACCCGCCGACCCGCTCCGCCAGTCCGTGCATGATCGAGTAGCCGTTGGTGGGGCCGAGGTCGGCCACCACGTGCAGGAGCGCCTGCTTGAGCTCGCCGCGGCCGAAGAGGCGGGTCATGGCAGCGCCACCCGCCAGACCGGCACCGGCTCGTCGAGCCCCCGCACCGCGAGGTGCTCGGGCTCGCGAGTGTCACCGCCACCCGCGGAGCGTACGAGCTCACCCGGAGCTGCCGCCGCACACAGGCGCGAGACGAGGTTCACGTCGTTGCCGAAGAGGTCGTTGCGATGGCGGATGGGGTTGCCGATGTGACTGGCCGCTCGCAGCATCCACGGCTCCCCTGACGGGCGGGTGCAGCCGGCCGCCACGGCGGTGACCACGAGGAGCGGGTCCGCGGTGGGGGGCAGCCACGCGAGGAAGCCGTCGCCCATGACCTTCACGACCTCACCACCGCCATGGTGCACGGCGTCGGAGGCAGCCTGGTGGAGCGACCCTGCCGCAGCCCGACCAGCCGCGTCGCCGTGCATCAAGGTGAAGGCGACGAAGCCCACGAGGTCAGCCATGAGCAGCTGCAGGTGCACCGCTTGTCCCCCGCCGAGCTCGTAGGCGCGGTCGCGGCCCGCCGGCGTGAGGGCGAAGGACATCCTCGGGCCCCGTTCCACGACCACGTGCCCGGTCGTCTCCAACCGCAGCAGAGCGATCAGGAGGTCGTCGGCCCCGGGGCGCTTGCCGTGGGCGGCCAGACGATCCTGCACCTCGGCGCCGCCGAGGCCTCGCTCGCCGACGTCGAGGAGCGCGAGCAGCACCTCGGTCGCCAGCTTCGTCCCCACGACCGGCACACTAACGTACTATTACGTTACTGGATACCCTCACCGAGGTGCCGTTGGTCACGCCGTGGGGACCGATGCGGCGATCAGCCTGGCCAGACGATGCTCTGCAGCTCGCTGTAGGCGTGCAGGCCGAAGCTGCCGCCGTCGCGGCCGACCCCGCTCATCTTGAAGCCGCCGAAGGGGGCCTCATGGTTGCGCTGGGCCGTGTTGATGCCGACGTTGCCGGTGCGCAGCTGCTTGGCGACCCGCAGAGCGCGCGCCGTGTCGGCCGAGAAGACGTAGTCGTACAGGCCGAACTCGGTGCTGTTGGCGATGGTGACGGCTTCGTCCTCGTCGTCGAAGGGCACCACCACCACGACCGGACCGAAGAACTCCTGCTGCACAGCCGCGTTGTCGGGCTTGCACCCTGCGATCAGGGTGGGGGCCACGTAGAACCCCTTGTCGATGTCGGGACGCGTGCCACCGGCCACGATCTCGCCACCCTGCTCCACGCCGGTCTGGATGAGGGCCTCGACGCGGTCGCGCTGCACGGCAGACACGAGCGGACCCACGATCGTGTCGGCCGACAGCGGGTCGCCCACCTTGAGGTAGCCGGCGGCCTGCTGGAGGCCGGCCACGACCTGGTCGTAGACGCCGCGCTGCGCGATGACGCGGGTCGGCGCCGTGCAGATCTGACCGCTGTGGAAGGCCCACGCCGAGACGATCGTGCCGATGGCTGTCTTGAGATCTGCGTCGTCGAACACGATGCCCGCGCCCTTGCCGCCGAGCTCGAGGAGCAGCCGCTTCATGTCGCGCCCGGCCACCTCGCCGATGGCGCGCCCGACCGGCGTGGAGCCCGTGAAGCTCACCATGTCGACGTGGTCGGAGGCGACAAGTGCTTGGCCCACATCCGGCCCGGCACCCGTGATCACGTTCACCACCCCCGCGGGGAAGCCTGCGTCTCGGAAGATCTCGCCGAACACGGTGACCGCGAGCGGGTCTTGCGGCGCCGGCTTCACCACGACGGTGTTGCCCATGGCCAGCGCAGGGCCCACCTTGCCGGCCATGTTCACGATCGGAAAGTTGTATGGCGTGATGCAGGCGACGACCCCCACGGGTTGGCGCAGCGCCATCGCGCTCATGAGGCCACCGGCGGCGAGCGCCGTGGTGGCCGTCTCGCCCGGGGGCAGCGCGATGGTGGTGGGCTCCAGCGCGCCCCGGGCGTATCGGCGGAGGCGGTCGACGCAGGTTGGCACCTGCATCGTCTCCGTCACGCGCTGGGTGGCTCCGGTCTCGGCCTGCACGAGGGGGATGAGCTCGCCCATGCGCTCGCGGAAGAGGTCTGCGGCGCGGGTGATGAGCGCGGCGCGCTCCTCGGGCTTGGTGCGGCTCCACGCCCCGAAGGCGTCGGCCGCTGCCGCGGCCGCTGCTTCGACCTGCGCTACCGAGGCCTCGGGCGCCTGGCCCACCACGGTCTCTGTAGCCGGGTTGACGATGTCGTACGCGCCCCGCTCGCCGTCGACCCGCTCGCCGCCGATGAGCATCCGGAACCCCTGTGCTGCCATCGGCTCAGGCTAGAACGCGTTCTAGTTCGCTGTCGCACTCGGACCCAGCGCTCGTCGAGGGTGACGGCCATCCACGTAGCCGAGGAAGGGCGGGAAGATGTTGTAGCCGAGCAGCTCCTGAAGCCGGGGCGACAGGGTGCGCATCACCTCCACGGGCACCGCGGTCACGTGGTTCTCCTGCGCACGGAGCCACGACGCCGCGTACTCGAGGATCACCCCGAGTCGCCGCTCGTCGGTGCGGTTCGCCCCACCGCCGTGCCACACCGTGCCCACGTAGAACATCACCGACCCCGCCGGCATCACCGCCGCGATGACCTCGGCGTCGTCGGGCTTGGCGGTGGGCGCGCTGCGGTGGCTCCCCGGCACGATCACCGTCGCACCGTTGTCGGCCGTGAAGTCGTCGAGGGCCCACATGGTGTTGAGCACGACCTGCTGATGGGGCCACGACAGCGGGTAGACGACGTCGTCGCGGTGGAGGCCTTGGGGCGTCTCCCCGGGGCCGATGTCGATGCCGACGGGACCGCTCAGCTGGTACTCCCCCAGCACGCGATCGAGCACCTCCAGCAGCAGCGGATGCGTCGCCAGCTCATCGAAGCCACGGGTCTTCGCGAACAGCGCGTAGACGCGTCGAGTGTCGAAGCCCTCGAAGTCGTTGCGGCCCGACGGGGTCTGCTCCCGGTACGGCGCCAGCTCGGCCTTGAGCGCGGCGACCTTGGCCGCCGTGATGAACCGCTCGACTACCGCACAGCCCTCACGATCGAGCGCGTCGACGACGTCGTCCACCGTTGCATCGGCCGCGAAGCGAGGCACGTCCCCCATGCGTGGCGACCGTAGTGCCGTGACGCGCCGGAGCCCCCGGGTGAGCGGGGGCTCCGGCACAGACAGGTGCTAACGGCTAGGAGTGGCCGTGCGCCCCGGCATTGCTCTGGTGATCGCCGGCGTCGTCAGCGGCGTCGTCGGGAGCGTCGGCCTCGGCATGATCGGCCTCGGCGCCGTGGTTGTCCCGCGCCACCGTGGAGACGGCGTCGCCATGGGCTCGGCCCTCGGTGGCATCGCTCTTGGCGACCGCGGAGACATCGGCGCCGTGGTTGTCGACGGGGCCGGTGCCCTGATCAGCGGGGTCCTCCGCGTCCGTCGTGTCAGCGGCATCGGCGCCGTCGGTCCCGGTCGGCGAGTCGCCCGATGTGGGCTCCTCGACCTTGACCTGCTCGGACGCCTTGGTGAGGCCCGTGTCCGCAGCGTCGGGGGTGGCTGCGCCGGCGGCGGCGATGCCCGCCGCGCCCAACGTCAGTGCACCGGCTGCGGCTGCGATCTTCTGGGTCAGATTCACTGTTGGTGGATTCCTCTCGGTTTGCGCCCACTGCTTACAGGAGTGCAATCGCCACCGATCGCGGTCGGGATACGGCTGCCAGCCCTGGCGCTGACGGGAACTAGAACACGTTCTAGTATCGGGACCATGACCGAAACCGCCGCTGCGCCGGACATCCCGCTCATCATCTCGGTCGATGACCACGTGGTCGAGCCGCCCACGCTCTGGAGCGACCGGCTGCCCAAGGCCTTCCTCGATCGGGGCCCGCGCGTGGTGCGCGACCGCGCCTCGTTCCACTTCGAGGGGGGCGTCTTCTCCTACGAGAAGGGCACGCCGGATGGCGAGTGGTGCGACTGGTGGCTCTACGACGACCTCGTCTACCCCTTCCCCAAGCTGTCGGCGGCGATCGGCTTCGAGGCCCTCGACGTCACCCCCGTCACCTACGACGAGATCCGGCCCGGCTGCTGGAAGCAGGAGGACCGGCTCCTCGACATGACGGCCAACCACGTCGAGGCATCGATCTGCTTCCCCAACACGCTCCCCCGCTTCTGCGGGCAGGCCTTCTTGGAGCGGGAGGACAAGGAGCTCGCCCTGCTGTGCGTGCAGGCCTACAACGACTGGATGATCGACGAGTGGTGCGCGGGCGACGGCAAGGGTCGCCTCATCCCGCTCGGCATGATCCCGCTGTGGGACCCGCATCTGGCCGCGGCCGAGGTGCGGCGCAACGCGGCACGCGGGTGCTTCGCCGTCACGTTCTCGGAGAACCCGCACCCGCTCGGTCTGCCATCGGTGCACGACAAGGGCCGCCACTGGGACCCGTTCTTCCAGGCCTGCCAGGACACCGGCACGGTGGTGTGCATGCACATCGGCTCGTCGTCGCGCATGCCCGCCACCTCACCCGACGCGCCGTTCATCGTGAGCAGCACGCTCACGTTCTCCAATGCCATGGGCTCGATGCTCGACTACATCTTCTCTGGCACGATGGAGCGCTTCCCGAACCTCGTGATCGCCTACAGCGAGGGCCAGGTGGGGTGGATGCCCTACGTGATCGAGCGGGCCGACAAGCTCTGGGCCGAGCGCAGCGACAACTCCTTCGGCACGAGCCTGCCCAACAGGCCGTCGAGCTACATCCACCATCGGATCTACGGCTGCATCTTCGACGACGAGACGGGCCTGCGGAACCGCGACGCGGTCGGCATGGACCAGATCTGCTTCGAGACCGACTACCCCCACGCGGATTCCACCTTCCCCCGCTCCAAGGAGGTGGCCACCGAGATCTGCACGAAGGCCGGCCTGTCCACCGAGGAGATGTGGAAGTTCCTGCGCGGCAACGCCATCCGGGCCTTCGGTCTCGACCGCCTCGGCCTCACCACGTGACCCCCACGCCTTCCCCCACGCCTTCCCCCCACGCCTTCTGTGTGCGGGCAGCCACGGATGGCGTGGTTCCGTGCGCGCAGAAGCTGTAGGGGGTGGCCATGACTGACATCGGGGGCGAGGTGCGGCTCGGGTCGATGCTCTTCACCCTGGTGGAACCGCACCGCGGGCACGAGGTGGCCTACAACCGCTGGTACGAGCGCGACCACTTCTACGCCGGCTGCATGGTGGGACCGTGGCTGTTCGCGGGTCGTCGGTTCGTCGCCACCAGCGAGCTGAAGGATCTGCGCTTCGGCACTGAGGTGGACCTGTTCGGGGGCGCGGGGCTTGGGTCGTACGTGGCGATCTACTGGATCCTCGACGGTCGCCACGACGACCACATCGACTGGGCTCTGCGCCAGGTGCAGTGGCTGCACGCCAACGGCCGCATGTTCGCCGAGCGCGACCACATCCACACCCTCCTCTACGGCTACGAGTGGATGGCACGCGCCGATGCCGACGGCGTGCCGGCTGAGCTGGCGCTCGACCACCCCTACGGTGGCGTCACCGCCACGCTGCTTCGCCCGGCCGTGGGCGTGTCGCCCGACGACGTCCGCCGCTACGTCGCCGACACCCTCGACCCCGAGCTGGCACTCGGCTTCGGGCCCATCCCGCTCCCCGCTGATGCCCCCGTCTCGCAGCAGGGCCACGACCGCCTCGACGGCTGCCTGCTCAGCCTGTCGCTCGCGGCCGCCAGCCCCGTCGAGGGCTGGGACGACTGGCGCCGCGCCGCCACCCAGCTCACGGCCGACGGGATCGCCGAGGTCCTCTGGTCGGCCCCGTTCATCCCCACGATCCCCGGCACCGACACCTACACCGACCAGCTGTGGTGACCCGTCGGTCCACCCCCCGAGCTTCGGGGCAACGAGGCACCCACAGCGCGCGCTCATGCCCCCACCACCGCGGTGGTGCGAGGTTCGGGGCACCAGCGCGCGCTCGGCGCGCCGCCATGCCCCCAACCTCGTCGTGGGTGGTGCGATGAGCGGGGCGTTCGACCACCTGCTGTCGCCCGGGCAGCTGGGCACCCTCACGCTGCGCAACCGGATCGCGATGGCGCCGATGGGCACCAACCTCGGCGAGGACGACGGCACGGTCGGCGATCGGCAGGCCGCGTGGTTCGAGGCGCGGGCGCGTGGTGGCGCGGGCCTGATCATCGTGGGCTCCGCGTCCGTGGCCTACCCCCAAGCCTCCACCGATCGGCGCCAGATCGCAGCATCCGACGACGCACATCTGCCAGGCCTCACCCGCCTGGCCACCGAAGCGCACGCGCAGGGCGCCGCGATCGCGGCGCAGCTCGTGCACAACGGCACCAACAGCCTCCTCGACATCGCCGCCGGGCGACCGATGCTCGTGCCGTCCAAGAAGCCAATGGCACCGCAGGACGACCTCTCGCGCATGATCACCCCAGCCGAGGCGGCCGCCATGATGGCGCCCTTCGCGTCGCCCTCCGCGGCGTACGTGATCCGCGAGGCCACCGACGACGACCTCACGTGGGCGGTCGATCGCTTCGTCGACGCCGCCCTGCGCTGCCAGCGGGCCGGCTTCGACGGCATCGAGCTGCACGCGGGGCACGGCTACCTCATCCACGCGTTCCTCTCCCCGGCCAGCAACACCCGCGCCGATCGATGGGGAGGCTCTTCCGAGGCACGAGCGGCGCTGTTTGTGGCCGTGGTGCGGGCGGTGCGCGCCGCCGTCGGCCCGACCTTTCCGCTGTGGGCGCGCGTGGGCGCCTTCGAGGCCCACCGCGATCCCGGTCAGCAGATCGACGACGCGCTTGTCGCCATGGGTCTCGGGCTGGACGCCGGCCTCGACGCCATCCACGTCACGGCCTATGGCGAGCCCATGGTGGCCACCGGCATCGTCGATGGCCACACACCGCACCGACCCGGCGCCCTCCTCGAGCACGCGGCACGCGTGCGGCGCGAGCTCCACACCACGGTCATCGCGATGGGTCGCCTCACGCCCGAGGCAGCAGAGCGCGCGCTGACGGAGGGCCGGGCGGACATCATCGCGATGGGCCGGCCGCTCATCGCCGACCCCGACCTCCCCCGCAAGCTCCTCGAGGGCCGTCGCGACCGGGTGCGACCCTGCGCCTATCAGTACCGATGCATCGGCGCGATCTTCCTCAACGAAGCCGTGCGCTGCAGCGTGAACCCCGAGGCGGGCCACGAAGCCGAGCCGGCTAACTCGACCACTGACCCGAAGCACGTCATCGTGGCAGGGGGCGGGCCGGCCGGGCTCGAGTGCGCGCGGCGCCTGGCCGAGCGCGGCCATCACGTCGAGCTGTGGGAGACCACTGAACGGCTCGGCGGCCTGCTCTGCGTCGCGGAGCAGGCCGACCCCGACCTCCTCGGGCTGCGCGACTGGCTCGTCGGCGCCGCCGTCGACGCCGGCGTGGACGTTCACCTCAGCACCACCGCCGACGCCTCGGCTGTCGCCGCGTCCGGTGCCGACGTCCTCGTGTGGGCGACCGGCGCCGACTGGTCAGCGGGCGACGGAGGCGACCTGAGCCTCGAGGACCTCGAGCCTTGGCTGGTGGGCGCCTCGGACCTGGGCGCGCCGGTGGTCATCCGGGGCAGCGGCAAGGCGGCGCTGTCGATCGCCGACGCGGCGGCGCGGCGCGGCATCGAGGTGACCCTCCTCCCGGACGATCCGGTGCTGGCCCCCGAGCTCGGGCTTCCCGGCCGCTTCCGTCTCGTCGCCGATGCCACCGCGGCGGGCGTCGTCATCGGGGCGCCCGATGGCGCCGCGGCATCGATCGCGCGGGTCGCGCCGCGGCCCGGCGCGCCGGCACCAGGGGTCGAGGCCGTCGAGGTCCACACCATCGGCGATGCCACCGGCACTGCGGGCCTGGCCGACGCGCTCAGCGCCGCGGCCGAGGTGGCGGCCCGGATCTGAGCTGCGGGCCGAGGTGCCCGAACCGGACAAACCACCGATACCATCGCCGCCCACGCACCCGGCCCCGCCCTCGACACGGCGGTCAAGAACCTCGCCAGCGGCGTCGTGGCGGTTGCCTCCGTCGGCAAGGTCACGGGAACTGGCCGCATGTGTCGGGCGCTGATCCTGCTGTGCCGTCCGGCCACCCCAGCCAACCGGCTGCTCTACCTCGACCCCGCCTCGTGAGCGTGATCGTGCCCGTAGCAGTGTCACCAACCCGGGTGCGTCGCGGGACACCCCGCGACGCACCCGGTCGGCGGCGCTATCCCGCGTCGGCCGCCTGGCCGAGGAGGGCGTCGATCTGGCCGAGCGCCTCCCGCATGCCCTCCTCCATGCCCATGGCCACCATCTGCTCCATCGCCTCCAGCGACGGGAAGGTGGAGGCGATCATCATGCGCGTTCGGCCCTCGGCCACGGCTTCCAGGGTGACCACCACCTGCGTGGTGGGCATCTCGGGGTTGGGTTGGCCGTCGTCATCGGCGAAGCCGTCCTCGAACTCCAGGCGATGCGGCGCGTCGACCGCTCGCACCGCCCACCAGCCCCCGTGGGTGTCGCCTTCGGGACCGGTCATGGCGTAGCTGACCCGCCCTCCGGGGGTGAGGTCGTGGTCGACGACGGTGGCCGGGTAGGTGGGCGGACCCCACCAGCGCTCCAGCCGCCGCGGGTCGTCCCACATCTGCCACACCGGTTCGATCGGAGCGTCGAACTCTGCGGTGATGGTCATGGTCAGCCGATCAGGATCCTTGTGGATGTTGGTGACGGTCATGGGGTGGTTCCTCCATCTTCGGTAAGGACGTCGGCAAACCGGTCGAGGCGATCTCTCCAGACCGCTTCGAACTGGTCGAGCAAGATGTGGGCGTAGCGGATCACGTCGAGCTCCCCGCGGACGAGCTGCTCCCGGCCCTGGCGGTGCTTGGTGACCAGTCCGGCTTGCTCGAGGACGGCGACGTGCTTCTGCACCGCCGTCACGCTCATGGGGTAGCGGCGGGCGAGCGCCGACACCGACTGCTCGCCCTGGAGGGCAACCCGCACGATGTCTCGTCGCGTGGCGTCGGCGAGCGCGTGGAAGAGGCGATCCACCCCCTCGTCGCTCAGCGTCTGCGCGGCTCGCGTTCCTACAACCATATGGTTGTAGGTTAGCCAGATCGGTGGCAGCCCGCAAGGTGGTCGTCGACGATGCCCGCTGACTGCATGAAGGCGTAGGTGGTGGTGGGGCCGACGAAGCGCATCCCATGCTTGCGGAGCTCCCGAGACAAGGCCGCCGACGCCGCCGTCTCGGAGGGGATCTCGGCCCGGGCGCGCAGGGGCCGGCGCCTCGCCGCTGGCGCGTGGGCCCACACCACCTCCGCCAGCGAGGTGCCCGCCTCCCGCATCGCCACCACCGCCTGGGCGTTGCCGATGGTGGCGCTGACCTTGCCGCGGTGGCGGATGATGCCAGCGTCGTCGAGCAGCCGCTCCACGTCTCCCTCGTCGAAGGCAGCCACCGCGTCGATGTCGAAGCCGGCGAAGGCGGCACGGAACGCGGGCCGCTTGCGGAGGATCGTGATCCACGACAGGCCGGCCTGGAAGCCCTCGAGGCACAGCAGCTCGAAGAGCGCCCGCTCCTCGCGCAGGGGTCGACCCCACTCGTCGTCGTGGTAGGCGCAGTAGGTGAGATCCTCGCCGCTCCACCAGCAGCGCGTCACACCGTCGGCGCCCGTGACCAGGCCGTCGGTCATCGCGCTCAGATGGCGGCCACGCCGCCGTCGGGCGCCAGCGTGTTGCCCGTGACGAAGCGGGCGGCGTCGGAGAGCAGCCACACGATGGTCTCGGCGATCTCGTCGGGCTCACCGAGCCGGCCCATCGGCGCCCGCTGGCCCATCCTCTCGAGAAGCGACTCGTCGCCGCCGACGAAGCCGCGCAGCATCGGCGTGCGCACGCTCCCCGGCAGCACGGCGTTGACTCGGATGCCCTCACGGGCCACCTCGAGGGCGGCCGACTTGGTGAGGCCGATCACACCGTGCTTCGACGCCGAGTAGGCCGCCAGCCCCGGTACGCCCATGCGCCCAGCCGACGACGCCACGTTCACGATCGAGCCGCCACCAGCGGCCCGCATCGCTCGCAGCTCCGCACGCACGCAGAAGTACACGCCGTCGAGGTTCACCGCCATCGTCGACCGCCACACGTCGGTCGACGAGTCGGCCACGTTGGCGTAGACCCCCGGTGTGCCGGCCACGTTGGCCGCCAGGTCGAGCCGACCGTACCGCTCCACGATCGTGGCCACCAGCGCGTCGACGGCCACCTCGTCGGTGACATCCAACGCCTCCACGCCGTCGCCGGCCCGTAGGTCGGCGGCCACCACCGTCACACCGCGCGAGCGGAGCAGCTCGACCGTGGCGGCTCCGATGCCCGATGCCCCACCGGTGACGAGCCCGACGCGCCCGCGGAGGTCATCGCCACTCACGAGATGAACACCTCGGCCTCCTCGGTGAAGATGACGACGATCCCGTCGGTGTCGAGGATGCGCGTCTCGTCGGGCTGCATCTTGGCGTGGTACTCGGGCGTGGAGATGAGATCGATGAAGTCGCGATACGAGTCGAACCACTGCACGGCCATGCCGTCGTAGGTGTCGCCGTTGCGGTAGTCGGCCAGCACGCGGTGGTGCTGCTCGTACCGGCGGATGAACCGCGAGAACGCCGGCTCCTCGGCGATCATGCGGCCGTGGGCGCGCCACTCGGCATGGAAGTCGTCGACGGTCAAGGCCGGGTTGCGCTTCACGAGCACGGTGAGCTTGATCACGGGATCCAGTGCCCCGCGTTCACGTCGAGCCCCTGGCCGGTGACCGGCTTCGAGAGGTCGCTGGCGAAGAAGAGCACCGAGCCGGCGATCTCGCTCGAGTGCGGGAGGTACTTGAGGGCCGTCTCGTCGGCCACGCGGCGGTAGTACTCCTCCGCCGTGATGCCCTCCTTGCTGGCCAGGTGCTCGAAGTACCACTCGACCTTGTCGCCCCAGATGTAGCCGGGGAACACGCTGTTGACCCGGATCCCGTGCACGCCGAGCTCGATGGCCAAGGCCTTCGAGGCCGTCTCCAGCGCGCCCTTGGAGGTGGCGTAGGCGCCGTACTTGGGTTCGATGCGGTGCGTCGACATCGAGTTGATCATCACGATGCGACCCCCGCCGCGCTCGATCATGGCCGGCACCACGGCCTCGGTCATCTGCAGGGTGCCCCACAGGTTCACGTCCATCGTGGTCTTCCACTCCTCCAGCGTGGACCGCTCGAAGGTCCTGTGGTTGCCGTCCTGGAAGGCGTTGTTCACGAGGATGTCGACGCCCCCGAACGCGCCGACGGCGGCGGCCGCCGCCGCCTGGCACGAGGCCACATCCGTGATGTCGAGGTGCACGACCTCGGCCCGGCGACCGAGCGCACGCACCTCGGTTGCCACCGCCTCGCAGCTGGCGACGGTGCGCGCGCCGAGCACGACGTCAGCCCCGTGCTCGGCGAAGAGCAGCGAGATGTCGCGCCCCATGCCCGGCCCGATGCCAGAGATGATGGCCACCTTCCCGTCGAGCAGCATCAGGTCCTCCTGGGAGTGGTGGTCACGCGTTGACGAGGGGGGCGACGTCGGTGGCGAAGGCGGCGATCTGATCGCACAGCTCGTCCGCCGATCGGCTGGGGAACGCCACCTGGATCTGGTCGACGCCGAGGTCGCAGTAGGTGCGCAAGTAGGCGGCCACCTTGTCGGCGGAGCCCCGCACGCAGCGACCGGTGTCCCACTCGGCCTCACCTACGTAGAGGGGCCCGGAGAGCGCGCCGAGCACGATCGGTTCGTCGCCGCGGGTGGCGGCCCGGTGGGCGCGCACGAACGCGATGCCGGCCTCCATGCCCCCCTCGGGGGGACCTTGGGGCAGCCAACCATCGCCGCGCTCCGCCGCTCGGCGCATCGCCGGCCTGGACGACCCACCCACCCAGATCGGCAATGGCGACTGGACAGGCCGGGGCCGCTGGCCAACACCATCGAAGCTCCAGCGCTCGCCCTTGTGACTGGCGAACTCGTCGGTCAGCGCCGCTCGCACCGCGTCGATGGCCTCGTCGAGCAGGCGGCCCCGCTCCTCGAAGGGCACGTCGAGGGCGGCGAACTCGTCGCCCACGTGCCCGGCGCCCACTCCGAGGATGGCCCGACCACCCGAGAGGGCGTCGAGGGTGGCCCACGCCTTGGCGACCACGAGCGGGTGGCGATACGGCAGCACGTAGACGTGGCTCAGGAGGCGCACCCGCTCGGTGACGGCGGCGAGGTACGAGAGGGTGGCGATCGTGTCCCACCACGAGGTGCTCATCGCCTCCGCGTTGGCACGGGGGATGGCGACGTGATCGCACACGGCGACGTAGTCGAACCCGGCCGCCTCGCAGGCCTGGGCCACCTGCACGATCTCCGCCGTGCCCGCCGACGCCTCCCACGGCCGCGCGTAGAGGGTGCTCTGGGACTGCACCGGCAGCTGCATCCCGAAGACCACCTGCTGCCCCACCGTCCCCTCCTCCGCAAAACTAGAACGTGTTCTAGCGTAGTCTGCAGCCCCCATGGCGGTGCTCCTGGCCCTCTGCTCCGCGACCACCTACGGGGTCGGCGACTTCTTCGGTGGCCTGGCCGCCAAGCGCGCTTCCGCGCCAGCGGTGCTGCTGTGGTCGCACGTGGCTGGTCTCGGTCTGGTGGGCGCCGCCACGCTCGTGGTGAGCGGCCAGGCGACGGCGGGCGACCTCGCGCTCGGCGCGCTGGGCGGTCTCTGCGTCGCCGTCGGCATCGGCCTGCTGTACCAGGCGCTGTCGATCGGACCGATGAGCGCCGTCGCACCCGTCACCGCGCTGCTGGCCGCGGCGGTGCCCGTGGTGGCGGGCTTCGCGCAGGGCGAGCGCCCCGCCGGCACGGCGATGGTGGGCATGGCTGCCGCACTGGTCGCCATCGTGCTCGTGTCGGCCGAGGGCGGCGGGAGCCTCCGGCCGTCCGATCTGCGGGGCGTGCGTCTCGCACTCGGTGCGGGTCTCGGCTTCGGCCTGTTCTTCGTGGCGCTCTCGCACACGCACGACGGTGCCGGCCTGTGGCCCCTTGTCGCCGCCCGCACCGCCTCGGTCGCGGTGGTCGGCGGCCTGGCCCTCCTCGGGCGCATCGATCCGCGCGTCCCGCGTGGGGAGACGCGCATCCTGACAGCAGGCGCCGGCGCGCTCGATGCCACCGCCAACGTGCTGTACCTCCTCGCCATCCGGCAGGGGCTCCTCAGCGTCGTGTCGGTGCTGGCCTCGCTCTACCCCGCCAGCACCGTGGTGCTCGCATGGATCGTCCTGCGCGAGCGCTTCGCGCCGATGCAACGGGCGGGGCTGCTCCTCGCCGTCCCGGCCGCGATCCTCATGGCGAGGTGACGCAGGCTGCGTGGTCAGCAGTGCGTGATCAGTCGGGCGGCAGGACGCCGGTGACGCCCCAGGAGATCTGGCGAGCCATGGCGGCACGGAAGTCGGCGGTGCGGATCCCCCAGAACTCGAAGCCGTACTGGTGGGCCGCGACGTGGGCCATCATCGACACGAGGATGCCGGCGGTGGCCATCGGATCGGTCCCGCGCGGCAGGCGCCCGGCCGACTGCGAGGCCCGGGTGACGTCCGCCAGGGCTCGGGTGATGCCGTTGAGGAGGCCAACCCGGATCTTCTGGAACCGGGTGTCGCCCTCATCGGTGGCGAAGTCCATCACGCGCAGCACGGCTCGGTGCTCGTCCCAGAATCGCAGGAAGGCGTCGACGAGCTCGAGCGCCGTGGCGGCGGCATCGTCGCCGGCCCACGACCCCTCGGTGATGAGCCCCGTCAGGTGCGTTCCCTGCAGGGCCATCTCCTGGGCCAGCACGAGGATGGCCGCCTCGACGTCCGCGAAGTACTGGTAGAAGGTGGCCGGCGAGGTGCCCGCCTCCCGTGCGATGTCGATCACCTTCACGTCGCGGTAGGCCGTGGTGGCGAGCATCTCGCCTGTGCACTCGAGGAGCCGCTGGCGGGTGGCCCGTCCCCGACGACCCGGCACCCGCCCGTCGGCAGCCCGCAGAGCGTCGTCCTCGGGCTCGTCGCCCGAGACCTCGTGCAGCGGGGTCACCTCTGGCATCGGCGCGATGGTACCCGTGCGCTCACTGACTAGTCCGTGTTGGTGAGCTCGGCCATGGCCCGCTCTCGCAGCTGCACCTTGAGCACCTTGTTGCTGGCGTTCATCGGGAGGGCGTCGACGATGCGCACGTGACGAGGCGCCTTGAAGTTGGCCATGTGCTGGCGCCCCCACGCGACGATCTCCGCGGGGTCGGGCGCGGCGCCGGCCACCGGCACCACGAAGGCCATGCCCACCTCACCCATGCGCACGTCGGGCACGCCCACCACGGCCACCTGGGCGATGTGCGGGTGACCGAGGAGCAGGCTCTCGATCTCCGCCGGGTAGGCGTTGAAGCCGCCCACGATGAACATGTCCTTCTTGCGGTCGGTGATCTTCAGGTAGCCGCGGTCGTCCATGGTGCCGACGTCGCCGGTGTGCAGCCAGCCCTCGGCGTCGATGGCCTCGGCAGTCTGGACGGGGTCTTCGAAGTAGCCCTGCATCACGTTGTAGCCCCGCACCACGATCTCGCCGGCCTCGCCGCGCGGCAGCTCGGTGCCCTGGTCGTCGACCACCCGCACCTCCACGCCGGGGATGGCCCGACCGGAGGTGGTGGCGATCGTGGTGGCATCGTCGTCGTGGCGACACATGGCGGCGATGCCGCACGCCTCGGTGAGGCCGTAGCCGGTGATCACCGTCTCGAAGCCGAGCTTCGCCTTCATCTGCTCGACGAGCTCCACCGGGATCGCCGCCGCTCCGGTGACGGCCAGGCGAAGGCTCGACAGCGCGTCCAGGTCGAGGTCGGGGTGGTTGAGGAACGTCTGGTAGATCGCCGGCGGGCCCGGGAGCATCGTGATCTGGTGCTCCGCCACCATCGCCATCGCGGTGGGGATGTCGAACACGGCCTGCGGCACGATCGTGGCCCCCACGGTGAGGGCGGCCACGATCCCTGCCTTGTAGCCGAAGGCGTGGAAGAAGGGGTTCACCACGAGGTAGCGGTCGCCGGCCCGCAGGCCCACCACGGCCGCCCAGTCGGCGAACCCGCGCAGCACCTGACCATGGGTGGCGAGCACGCCCTTGGGCTTACCCGTGGTGCCCGAGGTGAAGAGGATGTCGGAGAGCGTGTCGGGACCGAGGGCGGCGACGCGTGCGTCGAGGTCGGCTTGCGGCACGGCGTCGCCCGCGGCGAGGAAGTTGGCCCAGCTCTGCGCTCCCACCGGCACCTCGCCGCGGAGGATGACGGTGCGCTCGAGGTGCGGCAGGTCCTGGCAATCGAGCATGGCTGGGTAGTCGTTGCCGAGGAAGCCGTTCACCGTGAGCAGAAGCCGGGCGCGACTCGTGCCGAGGATGTACGCCGCCTCCGTGCCCTTGTAGCGGGTGTTGAGGGGCACCACCACCGCCCCGGCCGACTGCAGGCCGAGCAGCGCGATCACCCACTCCGCGATGTTGGGCGACCAGATGGCCACGCGATCGCCGGGCTCCACGCCCGCCGCAATGAAGGCTCGCCCCGCTCGATCGACGTCAGCGGCCAGCGCGACGAACGACCACCGCCGGTCGCCGTCGACCAGAGCCTCAGCATCGCCGTGGCGCTCGCTGGCGGCCCGCACGAGGCCGGGGATCGAGCCCCACTCGAGGTCACCCCGGATGCCGGTCGCCATCTCGCCCATCGCCCGTCAGCCCTTCCAGATCTCGATGAGGTCGTCGGTGGTGACCACGGCTGCGAGGAGCGCCAGCGTGTTGTCGATCACGGCGTCGGCGTACTGCCGCGGGATGCCGCACACCGCGTCGCGCGGGAGCACCACCGAGTAGCCCCGGTTCACGGCGTCCATCACGAGGTTGGTGACGGCCACGTTCACGGACACGCCGGTGACCACGATGGTGCGCACGCCGAGGTTGCGGAGCACCGGGTCGAGATCGGTGCCGGCCATCGGGTCGAGGCCGTGGGTGCGGGTGAGCACCAGGTCGTCAGGCTCGGGCCCGAGCTCGGGCACCACCTCCACCGCCGCGGTGCCCGGCAGCAGCGGCACCGGCGACTTCTGCACGCCGAGGAAGAGGCGGGCGTTGGCGTTGGCGCCCTTGCCGTCGGCCCGCCGGTAGGCGGTGCAGTGCACCACCTGCACTCCCGCGGCGCGCGCCACGGGGAGCAGCCGGGCGAGGTTGGGCAGCATCTCGAGGACGGCCGCTTCTGCCAGGGCCGGCAGCGCCGAACGCGCGCCCACCACGCCGTTCTGCACCTCCGAGGTGACGAGCGCGGTGTGCCCGGGGTGGAGCAGCGCGGCAAGGTCCAGCGGCATGGCGCCCGACCCTACCTGACGCCCCATCAGGTCCGTTCTGTGTGCGCGCAGCACGGTCATCCGGGGCTGCGCGCACACAGAAGACGGGGGGCGTTGGAGCGAGCGCGAGGCCGGGTCTACTATCTGACACACCGTCAGATCTCTGGATGGAGCCCATGACCGTCACCGACCCGATCGCCGCCGAGCGCCCCAGCGGCTGGGAGCTGCCCACGATCGTGAGCGTCGACGACCACGTCGTGGAGCCTCCCCACGTGTGGGACACCTGGCTCCCCGAGCGCTTCCGCGAGCGCGGGCCGAAGGTCGAGCGCCGCGGGGTGGGCCACATGCGCCACACCGGCGGCGGGCAGTACGAGCAGACCTTCGACCCCGACGGCCCCCAAGCCGACTGCTGGGTGTTCGAAGACCTCGTCTACATCAACAAGCGCCACGTGGCGGCAGTGGGCTTCGAGCGCGACGACATGACCGCCTCCCCCATCACCTACGACGAGATGCGTCCGGGTTGCTACGACCCCAAGGCCCGCGTCGACGACATGGTGATGAACCACGTGGAGGCATCGCTCTGCTTCCCCTCGTTCCCCCGGTTCTGCGGCCAGACCTTCACGGAGGCCAAGGACCGCGAGCTCGGCGAGGCCTGCGTCTACGCCTACAACGACTGGATGGTCGAGGAGTGGTGCGGCGACTCCGACGGCCAGCTCCTCCCGCTGCCGATCATCCCGCTGTGGGACGCCACGCTCGCCGCCAAGGAGGTCGTCCGCAACGCGGCACGCGGCGCCCGCGCCGTGTGCTTCAGCGAGATCCCACCGCACCTCGGTCTCCCGTCGATCCACTCCGGCGAGTGGGACCCGTTCATCGCCGCCTGCCAGGACACCCAGACGGTGATCTGCATGCACATCGGATCGTCGTCGCGCATGCCCGCCACCTCCGGCGACGCGCCGATCGCCGTCGCCGCCACGCTGTCCTTCAACAACGCCATGGCCTCGATGAGCGACTGGCTCTTCTCCGGCAAGCTCGTGCAGTTCCCCGACGTGAAGCTCGCCTACAGCGAAGGTCAGATCGGCTGGATCCCCTACATCCTCGAGCGGGCCGACACGGTGTGGCAGGAGCACCGCGCCTGGGGCGAGGTGAAGGACCTCGTCCCCGAACCGCCGTCGACCTACTACTACCGCCAGATCTACGGCTGCTTCTTCCGCGACCAGCACGGCATCGACAGCCTCGACAAGGTGGGCGTCGACAACATCACCTTCGAGACCGACTACCCC
>JBKJIE010000021.1:0-11577 GCA_046598715.1 Acidimicrobiales bacterium
GATGCTGTCGTGCACCGCGTAGCCGAGCAGCTCCTGAGCCAGCCGGGGGAGCGTGGCCGCCACCGCAGGGGGCACGGACAGGTAGTTGTTCTCCTCGGTGCGCAACCAGCCCAGGCAATAGCTGAGGTGCGCCCCTCGTCTCGGGGTCTCGCTGGTGTTGGCCCCGCCGCCGTGGATCGTGCCGCCGGTGTAGATCACGGCGGAGCCCGCCGGCATCTCCGCATGCGCGATCTGGTCGGGCGTGGGTGGGGCCTGGCTCATCTGCTCGGCGGGCAACAGCTGGCGGTCGGGCCAGCGATGGCTGCCGGGCACCACGCGGGTCGCCCCGTTGGCGCGGGTGAAGTCCACGAACGCGATCACCGACGCCAGCTGCAGCTCCGGCGCAGGCCGAGGCACGTCGCTCCACACCGCCTCGTCGCGGTGGAGCCACTGGTCCTCGGCGCCTGGCCCGCGCTGCAGCAGGTGGCCGAGGTTGAGCTGGTAGCGCGCGCAGGAGGGGGCCAGGAAGCGATCGCACAGCGCCAGCAGCAACGGATGGCACATCACGTCGATCGCAAACGAGCGTGAGATGCCGGGGACGCCCGGTACCTGCTTCGTGCAGGGTCCGTGGAACGCCTCCATGACCGGGTTGAACATGGGCTCGCCGGGGTCGGCCACCGCCACGGCGGCCTCGACCTCCGCGTTGACGCGCTCGACCACCTCGGGGGACAGGAGTCCTTCCACGATGACCACGCCGTCGGTGTCGATGGCGTCGCCGATGGCGACGAGATCGCTCGTCGCGTCGAAGCGCTCGATCACCGTGGTCTCCCCGTGTTGGGAAGGCAGTGCGCCGTGCTCTCGTCCCCCATCGAGGGCGAACGCTAGTCGTGAGGTGCCCTCCCACCGACCCGCCCACCCGAGCCCCACCCAGGTTGGCCGGGCCGGGGGGGCTAAGTCCGGATGACCCGGCGCGTTGCCGGCCCTTGCGATGCGTGGCCCTAGCATCCTGCGGCTGACGTCGAGGAGGGTGCTGGGGATGGGATTCGATCCGAACGGGCTGCGAGTGCTGGTCACCGGCGCCTCGTCGGGCATGGGCGCAGCGATGGCCCAGCGCTTCGCGGCGGCCGGGGCCACGGTGGGCATCTGCGCCCGGCGTGCCGAGCCGCTCCACGAGGTCCTCGAGCGATGCCAAGCGCACTCGCCTGCGTCTCGCAGCTGGGTGTGCGATCTGGCCGACCCTGGTGCCGTCGACGACCTGGCCCGTCGGTGCCTCGACGAGCTCGGCGGTGTCGACGTCCTCATCAACAACGCAGGCGTTCCCAAGCGAAGGCACGTCACGGAGCTGGATCTGGCCACCGTCGACAGCCTCATGCGCATCAACTATCTGGCGCCGGTGCAGCTCACGCTCGCGCTGCTCCCGCACATGATCGAGCGCGGCACGGGTCGGATCGTGAACGTGTCATCGGTGGCGGCCACGCTGTCGTCGCCGGGTGAGGCGGCCTACGACGCGTCCAAGGCCGCGCTGGCCGTGTTCTCCGAGGCGATGGCGATCGACCTTTGGGAGACGGGCGTCAAGGTGCTGGTGGTCTATCCGGGCGTGGTGGACACGCCACTCTTCGACGTACCGGACAACGACCCGCTGCCCGACGACATCGAGCGCATCACGGTCGACGAGCTCGTCGACGGCGTGGTCGACGCGCTCGACCGAGGCGTCTCGGAGGTCTATGTGCCGACGTGGTTCAAGGACATCGCCGCGGGCAAGGCCGCCAACGTCGAGCGGTTCCTCGCCGGCACCGCCGACTGGGTTCGCTCCCGCTCGCAGGACTGAAGCGGGAGCAGCTCGCCCACGCCACCCAGGCCTGGTGGGTTCCGGCAGGAGCACGTCCGTCGCCATGGCACGAGGTCAAGGGCGCGGCGACGGCAGCCCGCGGTTGCCGCAACGACTGGACGGTACTTGTGCGTGTCTGAACACTCGGGCGCTTCCGGGTTGCCAACGCTCGGTCACGCACGAGTGCTCGGCAGCGACCGGACGGCACTCGTGCGTGTCTGAACACTCGGGCGCTTGCGGGTCGCCGGCGCTCGCTCGCGCACGCGTGTGGCCGCCATGACTGGAGGCCGGGCGAGTCGCCACCGACCGCTCACGCGCTGGAAACGGCTGCGAAACATCGCCTTGCTGAGATGGGCTAGGTGTTGGATGGCTTCACCGTGGGGATCACCGCGGATCGGCGCTCGGACGAGCAGGCCTCGATGTTCGAGCGCCGCGGCGCCACCGTGGTCCACGGGCCTGCCATTCGCACCCTTCCCCTCGGCGACGACGAGGAACTTCGCTCGGCCACCGTGCGGGTGATCGCCGAGCGCCCTCAGGTGCTGATCGCCAACACCGGCCTCGGGATCCGCTCCTGGTTCGGCGCCGCAGAGAGCTGGGACCTAGGTGACGACCTCCTCGACGCGCTGCGGCGCACGCGCATCTATGCACGCGGACCCAAGGCGGCTGGCGCCGTCCACTCCCTCGGTCTGGAGGTGGTGGCGCGGGCCGCCACCGAGCGGCTCCGCGAGTGCGTCGACCTCGTGCTGGCCGACCTCGCCCCGGAGGAGCGCGTGGTGGTGCAGCGCGACGGGGGCCCCACCTCACCTGAGCTGGGGTTGCTCCACCGTGCCCGCGTCAACGTGCTGGAGGTGCCGGTCTACCGGTGGGAGCCGAGCAACGATCCGCGCCTGACGGTTCGGCTCGCGGAGGGCGTCATCGCTGGACGGGTCCATGCCGTCACGTTCACCTCGGCGCCGGCGGTCACCACATGGATGGCCCTCACCACTGCGGCCGGGTTGGCCGACGCGCTGCGGACGACGGTTGCGGCGGGAGACGTCGTCATCGGGTGCGTTGGCCCCGCGTGCGCGGAGGCGGCGGAGGCGCAGGGGTTGGACGACGGCGATGTCGTCGTGCCCCGCACCTCACGCCTCGGACCGCTCGTGCGAGCCGTGGGCGAGCGGCTCATCGAGCGGTCACGCCACGTGGGCGACCTTGTGATCACCGGCAACGTGGTGCGATGCGGTGAGCGTCGGGTCGAGCTCTCGGACATCGAGGCGCGCATCCTCGCGGTGCTGGCCGATCGCCCGGGCACGGTGGTGGCCAAGACCGACCTGCTCCGCGACGTGTGGGGCGATGCAACCGGCGATCCTCACCTGGTCGAGGTGGCGGTGGGTCGGCTGCGCCGCCGGTTGGGTCCCGAGGGGAAGGCGGTCGCGGCGGTGCCCCGACGCGGCTACGTGCTCCGCTGAGACGGGAGCGGTGAGGGCGTCGCCCTAGGGTGGGGCGGATGCTGCCGCCGATCGTCATCGACGACGTTCGTCCCCGCACACCCGCCGGGTTCGCCGCCAAGGCGGTCGTCGGCGAGGTCGTGGCGGTGTCGGCGGTGGTGATCGCCGATGGCCACGACATGCTGGGAGCGCAGGCGCGATGGCGCGCTGCGGGGGCATCGGAGTGGACCTCGACGCCCCTGCGGCTCACCACCGACGACCGCTGGGTGGGGTCGATCACGCCCTCGCAGATCGGCGCTCACGAGCTGGTGGTGGATGCGTGGACCGATCGCTACGCCACGTGGGCCCACGAGATCGAGCTCAAGGTGGCCGACGGCCAAGACGTCGAGCTCGAGCTCACCGAGGGAGCGTTGCTCCTCGATGCGCTGGCAGACCGGCTGGAGGGCGCCGATGCCGAGCGCGTGCGTGCAGCCACGGCGGCCCTCCGTCGCACCTCGTGCTCGCTGGATGTCCGCCTCAACGCGGCCCTCGACGATGCCGTCGCCGCACTCATCGCCCCGATTCCCGATGCCCGCTGCTCGTCGTCGTCGTCGATCACGCCGCTGTGGGTCGATCGCACGCGTGCTGCCCACGCTGCCTGGTACGAGCTCTTCCCCCGCTCCTTCGGCGGCTTGGCGGGAGCGGCCGCGCACCTCGACTACGTCGCCGACCTCGGGTTCGATGTCGTCTACCTGCCTCCGATCCACCCGATCGGGCGCACGCACCGCAAGGGCCGCGACAACACGCTCACGCCTGCGCCCGACGATCCGGGTAGCCCGTGGGCCATCGGTGCGCCCGAGGGCGGGCACGACACGATCGATCCCGGTCTCGGCACGATGGCCGACTTCGACGCCTTCGTCGCCGGTGCCGCGAGGCTCGGGCTCGAGGTGGCGCTCGACTACGCCCTGCAGTGCTCGCCCGACCACCCCTGGGTGCACGACCATCCGGAGTGGTTCCAACAGCGGCCCGACGGCTCCATCCGCTACGCGGAGAACCCGCCCAAGAAGTACCAGGACATCCACCCGATCGACTTCTGGCCGGATGACGACACCGATCGCGTCGCGCTCTGGGAGGCGTGTCGCGACATCCTTCGCCACTGGATGGGCCACGGGGTGCGCACCTTCCGCGTCGACAACCCCCACACCAAGCCGTTGGCCTTCTGGGCGTGGGTCATCGAGGAGATCCACCGCACCGACCCCGACATCGTGTTCCTGGCCGAGGCGTTCACGGCGCCGGCGATGATGGCCAAGCTCGCCGAGGTGGGCTTCACGCAGAGCTACACCTACTTCACCTGGCGGCACGAGGCGTGGGAGCTGCGCGACTACGTCACCGAGCTCAGCACCTCGTCGCTGGCCGACTACATGCGACCCTCGTTCTGGCCCAACACGCCTGACATCCTCGACGAGCACCTCCGCCACGCGCCGCCCGCTGCGTTCGCGCTTCGCTTCATCCTGGCCGCCACGCTGGTGCCGATCTACGGCGTCTACTCCGGCTTCGAGCTCGGCGAGAACGAGCCGGCCAGCTCCGCGAACACCGAGTACCGGCACTCGGAGAAGTACGAGCTGAAGCACCGCGACTACGCCGCACCCACGTCGCTGGCGCCGCTGTTCCGGACCGTGAACGAGATGCGGCGCCGACACCCCGCCGTGTGGGCTCTGCGTGACGTGCGCTTCCACCACAGCGACAACGACCAGATCCTCGTGTACAGCCGCGGTCACCTGAGCCGTGACCTGATCCTGTGCGCGGTCAACCTCGATCCACATCACGCACAGGACACGACCGTGCGGCTCGACCTCGGGGCCCTCGGCCTGCCCCACGACCTGCGCTACCACCTGCGCGACGAGCTCACCGGCGACGCCTACGAGTGGACGGGCGACACCGGCTACGTGCGCCTCGACCCCGCCACTGGCCAGGTCGCCCACCTCTTCCACGTGACCTGCTGACCCCTCGAACAGCTTCTGTGTGCCGGGAACCACGCAATGCGTGGTTCCCGGCACACAGAAGCTGTGGTGGTGCTGGATAGGGTCCGGGGCCGTGACTGAGACGACTGAGACGACCGCGACGAGCTACACCCAGATCGCCTACGAGGTGGCTGACCACATCGCCACCATCACCCTCGACCGACCCGACCGGCTGAACGCCTTCACCGTCACGATGCAGCGCGAGCTGTGCGCGGCGCTCGACGAGATCGATGCCGACCCGGAGGTGCGGGCCCTGGTCGTCACGGGCCGCGGCCGCGGCTTCTGTGCGGGTGCCGACCTCGGCGGGGGCGACGCCAGCTTCGATCACCAGAGCGACCTCGCGGCCGCGTCCGGTGTGGTCCGCGAGGCCGACGGCCGCCACCGTGACGAGGGCGGCCTCGTCGCCCTCCGGTTCTTCGAGTGCACGAAGCCCGTGATCGGGGCCATCAACGGTCCGGCGGTCGGCGTCGGCGTCACGATGACGCTCCCGTTCGACGTGCGGCTGGCGTCGACCACGGCCAAGATCGGCTTCGTCTTCGCGCGGCGGGGCCTCGTGCCCGAGGCCTGCTCCTCATGGTTCCTCCCCCGGGTGGTGGGGATCAGCCAGGCCATGGAGTGGTGCGCCACCGGCCGTGTGTTCGGCGCGGAGGAGGCACTGGCGGGCGGACTGGTGCGCTCGCTGCACGCGCCCGACGACCTGCTTCCCGCGGCGTACGCGCTGGCCGGGGAGATCGCGAGCTCCACATCGGCGGTGTCGGTCACGGTCACCCGCGCCCTGCTGTGGCGGATGCTCGGTGAGCCGCACCCGATGTCGGCCCACCGCGTCGACTCCGCCCTCATCGACGAGCTCGGAGGCGGCGGTGACGTGCGCGAGGGCGTGCTCAGCTTCCTCCAGAAGCGCCCGCCGGCCTTCCCGAACCGCGTGCCGGCCGACCTCCCGCCCACGTACCCCTGGTGGGAGGGCCCGTCGTTCTAGGCGCCCACGTGTGCAACCCTGGGTAGGTGCCGCACCCCATCGATCCGACGGACACGCGCTGGTTCCAGCGGGCCGTCTTCTACGAAGTCCTCGTCCGTGGGTTCTACGACTCCACCAACGACGGCACAGGCGATCTGGCCGGCCTCACCCAGAAGCTCGACTACCTCGAGTGGCTGGGCGTCGACTGCATCTGGCTGCTGCCCTTCTACTCCTCGCCCCTGCGCGACGGCGGCTACGACATCAGTGACTTCTTCACCGTGCTGCCCGAGTACGGCGACATCGGCGATGCGGTCCTCCTGATCGAGCAGGCCCACAAGCGCGGGATGCGGGTCATCGCCGACATGGTGATGAACCACACCTCCGACCAGCACCCATGGTTCCAGGAGAGCCGCCAGGACGCCACCAACCCCAAGGCCGACTGGTACGTGTGGGGCGACGACGACCAGCGCTGGAGCGACGCGCGGGTGATCTTCGTCGACTCGGAGCCCTCCAACTGGAGCTACGACCCCGTGCGCGGCCAGTACTTCTGGCACCGCTTCTTCCATCACCAGCCTGACCTCAACTACGACAACCCCGAGGTGGCCAGCGCCATGCTCGACGTGGTGCGGTTCTGGCTCGACCTGGGTCTCGACGGGTTCCGCCTCGACGCCGTGCCCTATCTGTTCGAGCGCGACGGCACGAACGGCGAGAACCTGCCCGAGACGCACGACTACCTCCGTCGCGTCCGCAAGATGGTCGACGACGAGTACCCGGGATGCGTGCTGCTGGCCGAGGCGAACCAGTGGCCCGAAGACGTCGTCGACTACTTCGGCACCGACGGCGACGAGTGCCACATGTGCTTCCACTTCCCGCTCATGCCCCGCATGTACATGGCCGTGCGCCGCGAGCAGCGCCACCCGATCACCGAGATCCTCGCCCAGACGCCCGCCATCCCTGACGGCTGCCAGTGGGGGATCTTCCTGCGCAACCACGACGAGCTCACCCTCGAGATGGTCACCGACGAAGAGCGCGACTACATGTACGCCGAGTACGCCACCGACCCGCGCATGCGCCGCAACATCGGGATCTCTCGGCGGCTGTTCCCGTTGCTCGACAACAACGAGGACCTCGCCCGCCTGTTCCACGCGCTGCTCTTCTCCATGCCCGGCAGCCCGGTTCTCTACTACGGCGACGAGATCGGCATGGGCGACAACATCTTCTTGGGCGACCGCGATGGCGTCCGCACGCCGATGCAGTGGACGCCCGACCGCAACGGCGGATTCTCCACCGCCGACTTCGCGCAGCTCTACCTCCCGCCCCTGATGGACCCGGTGTACGGGTTCAACGCCATCAACGTCGAGCAGCAGCAGCGCGACCCGTCGTCGTTCCTGCACTGGCTGCGCCGACTGCTCCAGGTGCGCAAGGACCACCCGGTGTTCGGCACGGGCAGCTTCGAGGTGCTCCACGCCGACAACCCCGCGGTGCTGGCCTACCTGCGCCGCGACGACACGAGCACGGTGCTCTGCGTGCACAACCTCAGCCGCTTCCCCCAGCCCTGCGAGCTCATGCTCGAGGAGCTCGCCGGTCAGGTGCCGGTGGAGCTCTCCGGGCGCGTGCCGTTCCCGGCGATCGGCGAGCTGCCCTACTTCGTCACGCTGGCCCCCCATGGCTTCTATTGGTTCACGATCCAGGATCCTGGGGAAGAAACAGGGGTCCAGCCATGATCTCCTTCGCCACCCTCGCCCCTCTGCTCATCGAGCACCTTCCCCAGCACCTGTCCCGCCAGCGCTGGTCGGGGGCCGTCGATCGCCCCATCGCGGCGGTCGAGCTGCGCTGGCACGACGTCGTGCGCCTCGATGACCCGATGCTCGTGTGGACCATCGCCCGCGTGCGCTTCGTCGACGGCGAGGAGCAGGACTATCAGCTCTTCCTGGGCGTGCGCCCCGCTGATCCGCTGCCCGACTTCCTGCAGGGCAAGGAGCGGGAGCTGGTCGCCCTGCTCCCGGACCCGCCGCACGGGGTGGTGATCTACGACGCCCTCGTCGATCCCGACCTGGCCATCGAGGTGCTGCACCTCGTGGCGCCCGACTTGGAGGTGGCCGTGCGCCGCCCGATCGTGCTCGAGCACTCCAACAGCTCGGTCGTGTTCGACGAGGCCCACATCCTCAAGGTGTTCCGCAAGATCGAGCCCGGCGCCAACCCCGACGCCGAGATCACGAGGGTGCTCGCCGAGCGGGGCTGCGATCACGTCCTGCCGCCCCTCGCCGAGCTCCGACGAGACGGTGTCGACCTTGCCCTGCTGCGTGAGTTCCTGGTGGGCTCCACCGAGGGCTGGGAGCTGGCCCGAGCATCGGTGCGCGACCTCTTGGCCGGGGGTCAGCCGCCCGAGGAGTCGGGCGCCGACTTCGCGCCCGATGCCGAGCGGCTCGGCGCGATCCTGGCCAGCCTCCACCTTGCGATGGCCGACGCGTGGGGGCGGGCCCCGGGCGATGCCGCCCGCTGGGCCATGGAGATGGCGGCCAACCTCGGGGAGGTGGCGGAGGCGAGCACCACCGACTCGCACCCGTTGGCAGCCGACCTGGCCACGATCGCGGCCCGCTTCGACGCGCTGGCGCACCTCGACGACGCGGGCATGGAGATCCGCATCCACGGTGACCTCCACCTGGCGCAGCTCATCAAGTCGGATGCTGGTTGGAAGGTCCTCGACTTCGAGGGGGAGCCGGCGCGTCGCCGCACCGACCGGTTCACCACGTCGTCGCCGCTGCGCGACCTCGCCGGGTTGCTGCGGTCGCTGCACTACGTCGCCGCCACTGGCCTGCTCGAGTGGTCCGGCGACAACCCTGCGCTGGCCGAGCTGGTCGACCAGTGGGAGGCGCGCAACCGCGAGGCGCTCCGGGCCAGCTACCTCGACACCGAGGGGATCGCGGCGCTCTTGCCGGCCGATCCCGCGTCGGTGGACGCGGTGCTGTCCGCCTTCGAGCTGGACAAGGCCGTCTACGAGGTCGGCTACGAGCTCGGTCATCGCCCCGACCACGTGGCAGTACCCCTCGCGGGGATCGCTCGCCTGCTGCACCACACGGGCGTGGTGGCCCCCGGCCAGGCGCGAGCGTGACGTCCAGCCGATGACGCCCACCGCTGACGACCTCCGCCTCATCGAGGAGGGTCGGCACGAGTGCCTGTGGCAGGTGCTCGGCGCCCATCCCGGCCCACACGGCACCTCGTTCGCCGTCTGGGCTCCCGCCGCGCAGAGCGTGTCGGTGGTGGGTCAGTGGAACGGCTGGGCCGCCGGCGTCGACCGCCTCGAGCGCGTCGACGGATCGGGGGTGTGGGCCGGCGACGTCCCCGAGATCGCGGCGGGCGCCCTCTACAAGTACGAGATCATCGGCCCCGACGGCGAGGCGGTGCTGCGGGCCGATCCGATGGCCCAGGCGGCCGAGGGCGGGGCCGGCAACGCGAGCATGGTGTTCGCCTCTGAGCACGTGTGGCGTGACGCCGAATGGATGGCGGCGCGTGACCACCTCGACCCGGTGGCCGACCGCCTCAGCATCTACGAGGTCCACCTCGCGTCGTGGCGCCACGGCCCCGACGGCCGCCGTCTCACCTACCGCGAGATCGCGCCGCTGCTCGCCGATCACGTGCAAGCGCTCGGGTTCACGCACGTCGAGCTGCTGCCCGTCGCCGAGCACCCCTACGAGCCCTCGTGGGGCTACCAGGTCACCGGGTACTACGCCCCGACGGCGCGGTTCGGCGATCCCGACGACTTCCGCTGGTTCGTCGAGCACCTCCACCAGCGCGGCATCGGCGTGATCGTCGACTGGGTGCCAGCCCACTTCCCGAAGGACGGATGGGCCCTCGCCGCCTTTGACGGCACCCCCCTCTACGAGCACGAAGACCCGATGCGGGCCGAGCACCCCGACTGGGGCACCCTCGAGTTCGATCTCACCAAGCCCGAGGTGCGGAACTTCCTCATCGCCAACGCCCTGTACTGGTTCGGCGAGCTGCATGTCGACGGCCTGCGCGTCGATGCCGTCGCATCGATGCTCTACCTCGACTACTCGCGTGGCACGGGCGAGTGGACGCCGAACCTGCTCGGCGGCAACGAGGACCTCGACGCGGTGTCGTTCCTCCAGGAGCTCAACACCGTCGTGCACCGCGTGCACCCCGGCGTGCTGACCATCGCGGAGGAGTCCACGGCGTGGGAGGGCGTGAGTCGCCCGGTCCACCTCGGCGGGCTCGGCTTCACGCACAAGTGGAACATGGGCTGGATGCACGACACCCTCGGGTACTGGTCGACGCCGCCCTCCGACCGTCGCTGGCACCACGATCAGCTCACCTTCGGCCTCACCTACGCCTTCGCCGAGCACTTCGTGCTGCCGCTCTCCCACGACGAGGTGGTCCATCTCAAGCGCCCACTGATCCTGAAGATGGGCGCCGACGGCCCGGCGGGCCGCTTCGACGATCTGCGCGCTCTCTACGCCTGGATGTGGGCGCACCCTGGCAAGCAGCACCTGTTCATGGGGAGCGAGCTGGCCGAGGAGCGCGAGTGGTCGCACGACCGCGAGCTCGAGTGGGGCCTGCTCGACCACCCGCTCCATGCAGGCGTGCAAGCCATCGTCGGCGCCCTCAACGCGCTGCAGGGCGCGCACCCTGCGCTCTACGCCGGAGACGGCGTGCCGTCGACCTTCGAGTGGCTCTCCGTCGACGAGGTCGAGCACAGCACGCTCGCGTTCGAGCGGGTCATGCCCGACGACGACAGCGAGGTCGTCGTCTGCATCGCCAACCTCTCCGACCTCCCGCGTCACGGGTACCGAGTGGGATTGCGCTCCGGCGTCCCGTGGTCGGTCCTGTTCCGGTCAGACGACATCTGCTTCGGAGGCGGCGGCACCGATCTCCCCGACCTGCACGTCGAGTCCACCCCGTGGCAGCGGCGGAGTCACTCCGCGCTGGTCACGCTCCCGGCCCGCAGCGTCCTCTACCTCGCTCCCACCCTCGCGCCCACCCCGGCGCCCAGCTCGTGACCTCGAGCGCCGGTCCGCGGATCCAGCTCGTGGTGCACGGGCACTTCTACCAACCACCACGTGAGGATCCTTGGACGGGTCAGGTGCCGGTGCAGCCCACCGCGGCGCCCTTCCACGACTGGAACGAGCGCATCACGGCCGAGTGCTACGGCCCCAACACCACCGTGGGCGTCGCCGGTGCCAACGGTAACTTCGTGGTGAACCTGTTCGAGCACCTCTCCTTCAACGTGGGGCCGACGCTCTTGTCCTGGCTCGAGCCCCACCACCCCGATGTCTACGAGCGCATCCTGGCCGCCGACCGCAAGGCCGGACGCGCCATCGCCCAGGCCTACGGCCACGCCATCCTGCCGCTGTGCAACGAACGCGATCT